>NZ_CP147247.1:693333-1040000 GCF_002140975.2 Enterococcus sp. 9E7_DIV0242 | reverse complement strand
AAAAACTTTTGAACTATAAGAACGATTATTTGCATAGCTGAGTGACTTGTTGCTTATATAGTATTGATAAGTTTAAATAAATTTTGACCGATCAATCTTCTAGAAGATTCTGTTGATCTTATTGGCAATGCCTTCCACTGCTGACTGGGAATAGATTGTGTTATGATGGGTAGAGAAAAAAGGGGGAGAATGTATGAAGCTTTATCATCAAGAAAACAAGATATTTTTCCAACAGGAATTAGTGATTCATACCTCTGTTTCCAAGGTTTGGCAGTTGCTGACAACAACAGAGGGACTGGCTAAATGGTTTCCGGAATTAGATGCGGAACATCTCACTGAAAAGAATGTTCTGACATTTAAGGCCGATGGATTCAAAGCTGAAATGGATGTTTTAGCCTATGATAAACCCACCTACTTCAAGTTGATGTGGGATTCAGGAGAAATCAGCTTTCGCTTGAAAGAGAACATACCAAATGAAACGAATCTGGACTTTCTGGAAATTCTACCGGATAGCTTTCCAAATCTTTATCAGGATATTGCCGGGTGGCATTATGAATTGAGAAGGTTGAAGGGAGCAGCCGAAGGAAAAGAAGTGATTTTTACTGCGGATTGTATCAAGCAAAAGGCAGAAGAAATGCGACGAATGATGGAAGAACAGCGGAAGCTCGATAAATAGACCTAATGACTTTAATAAAAGCTAAAACATGTGAACCGCTTAAAAAGGCAAACGATTCACATGTTTTTTATTGTTTGGTACTATCCTCTATATGGATCGATGCTTTTTAGCAGCCATTCGTTTCAGCAGCTTTTCCACCATACTTGTGACCATAAATCCTGCGGCGATCGATCCAGCAGTCATGATTACAGTCATTGTACTGTGGAGACCTGAGATATAGTTATCCAAAACAAAATTTCTAACTGCCTGATAGGCCGGACCACCTGGGACTAATGGAACAAGACTCGGGATATTGAAAATGATCGTAGGCATTTTCTTTTTTCTGGAAAAATAAATGCTGAGTAAGCCAATGCAAAGGGCACTGAAGAAATTGGCAAATTCGTCACCAACCTCAAGATTACGAGTAAGAATAAAAATCATCCAGCCAAGTGCACCCGTGATACCACAGACATTCAGTGCTTTCCTCGGAATATTTGTGATTACGCCGAAAGCCACGGTCCCCAAATAGCTAAATAAGAATTGTAAAAGAATGTTCATCTGTTGTTCTCCCTATAAAAATAGAATAAAGACCATTGCGATACCGATGCCAATCGATCCGGCAACAAATAAGGCTTCTGTCGTTCGTGCCATGCCACTGATCAGATGTCCGGATAATATATCCCGAAATGCATTAGTGATTGCTACTCCGGGCACAAGAGGCATCACCGAGCCAATAATGATATTGTCCATATTGACAGCAAGATTCAGCTTAACGAGTGAGTATGCCGAAAGACCAATGATGACAGAGGCAACGAAGTCATCCATGAATTTCATTTTTAAATACTTCTTGATTAAATAGGAAACAGTAAAGCCCAGCATACCGACAAAGAAAGCAGCAACAAAATCGTTCATTGAACCGCTGAAAATATACATCAGTGTGCAACTGACGATGCCGGCAGTAAAAATTTGAAGTGTGATAGGAAAGCTAGGCGTCTCTACATCTACTTTTTTTAGTTGTTGATGCAGCTCAGCCAAAGAGAGCTCCTTTTTCTCATACTGTCTCGAGAGATGATTGACAGCAGCAACTTTTTCTAAGTTCATACTGCGTTCCCGAATGTTTTCCAATTGAGTATAAGGCACCGACCGAAAGCCCATAAAAATACCTGTTACGGTAACGTGGGTCACACTGTCAGAATAACCGGCATTTGCTGCGATGCGATTCATTGTATCCTCTGTTCGGTAAACCTCAGAACCATTTTCCATCATGATCCTTCCTGCTGTTAGACAGCAATCAAACAAGAGCTGTATTTCATAATTTATTGTTTTTTCCATAATGACCTCTACGATTTGTAATTAATAACAGAATCAGTTTACCATTTTTTGCAGCTGAGTGGAACCAAAGAAGACCTCCTGAGAACCATGAGATTTTTTTAATGTATACAATGATTTTCCTTTATTCACTTGATTTTTAGTAAGAAAAGTCCTATGCTTGACGTAATAAATCAAAGGGGTCTTTTGGACATGGACAAACAATGGTCATTGTATTCGGCAAGCAGCTTGATTGTAGTGGTTTTACTTAGGAGGTCGCTTCTTCAGGAGCATTTCTTCTTGAGTCTGTTACTGGGTGCTGTTTTGCTAGTGCAACTGACAGGTGGAGCAATTTGTTTTTATCAAAACCGAAAGAAGAGAAAAATTCCGACTTCTAAATAGAGGTTGGTTTTTTTGTTCGAAAATCATGGTGAATCATGAATAAATGGCAAACCTTTCTTGAAGAAAAATAGAATTTATTGGAGTGGCGCATTTTTTAGAGTATACTTATAGGTGAATACGAATAAGAAGCAATAAAGAAAAATTTTCAGTGTTATGAAAGGCGAGAGCCCCTTTTCGTATAGTGAGCAATTTGCGCGGTTCGTAGAATATAAATATGGTTGGTAAAGGAATGAGGAACGATTATGAATGTATTAATGATAGAAGATAATGAGTCTGTTTCAGAAATGATGCAGATGTTTTTCCTGAATGAAGGCTGGGAAGCCGTTTTTGAGTATGATGGGAAGAAGGGCTTAGACACATTTATGGAAAGTCCGGAAAAATGGGACATGATCACACTTGATCTAAATCTGCCGTCGATGGACGGAATGGCCGTTTGTCGGGAAATTAGGAAGGCTTCTAATACGGTACCGATTATTATGCTGACAGCCAGAGATTCTGAAAGTGATCAAGTAATCGGTCTGGAAATGGGCGCGGATGATTATGTCACTAAGCCGTTCAGTCCGTTGACGCTGATAGCTAGAATGAAAGCCTTACATAGACGTTCTGAGCTGGTCGATCACGCGGGAGAAGATGAGCAATCAGATGAGGCTTTCGATGTGGTGACGAAGCATTTTAAAATGAATACCAAAACCAGAGAAACCTATTTGGATGATCAGTTGATTGAAGGCTTGACACCAAAAGAATTTGACCTTCTATATACGCTGGCCAAAAAACCACGTCAAGTATTTTCAAGAGAACAGCTTTTGGAAATGGTTTGGGATTATCAATACTTTGGTGATGAGCGAACAGTCGATGCTCATATAAAAAAACTGAGACAAAAAATCGAAAAAGTAGGTCCACAAGTGATTCAGACTGTTTGGGGCGTTGGGTACAAATTTGACGACTCTGGTGTTTCTTCATGAAATATTTGTATCAGCAGCTACTAGCTTTTTGGGGGATCATTATTTTGATTATTGTTATTGTTGGGACGTCATTTACGCAATTGACGAAAACAACGATGCAGGAAGATAATTATGAACGGCTATATGGCTATGCAGAAGAGGCATTACGAGCAAAGTCATATTTTAATAACAGCTTACCTACTGAACAGATGAGAGTGAATGCTGCCTTTGAATTAACAGAAGGAATTTTAAAAAATCAAAATGTGCAATTTGTCTATTTCGATGTAGATATGAATCAGCAATTTCCTCAGGCAACGGAGGAACCCTTGGATTTTTCGATTTCAGAAAAAGAATTTAAAGTTTTATCTAAAGGTGAACGGGTCTACAAAACTATCGACAAGGATCTTTATGGCAAAGAAAAAGCAACTTCGTATGTTCTTTCACCAGTTATGTTGTCGATTTCTTATAATGGTTCGGAAAGCCAGAATTTGGTTGGCTACCTTGTTGCTACACAACCGGCAAAAAATGTGTCAGACAGTGTCGCTCAAGTAACCTCGAATTTGTTTAAAGGCTTCTTGATTTCCAGTGTGATCGCATTATTTGTCAGCTATGGTCTGGCAGCATTCCAGGTGAAGCGTATCAATCGGATGCGTAAAGCAACCAGAGAGATCACTAGTGGAAACTTTGATATCAAATTGGATGTTCATGATAAGGATGAGTTTGACGATTTAGCGGAAGATTTCAATAAAATGGCAGAATCACTGGCAGAATCACAGTTGGAGATCGAGCGGCAGGAGGAGCGACGCAGACAGTTTATGGCTGATGCCTCTCATGAAATGCGCACACCATTGACAACAATCAATGGTCTTTTGGAAGGCTTGGAGTATGATGCCATTCCTGAAAATCAAAAAGCGAATGCGTTGAAGCTAATGCAGAATGAAACGGCGCGTTTGATTCGCCTGGTCAATGAGAATCTGGATTATGAAAAAATACGGACGAACCAAATCAGTATCGTTGTAAAAAAATTCGATGCTGTTGAAACAATCAAAAATATTTTTACTCAATTGAATAAGAAAGCTGAAGCAGCGGGTGATACTTTGTATTTAGATGCAGTGGATTCTGTAGAGGTTTATGCAGATTATGACCGTTTTGTTCAAATCGTTGTTAACATTCTCCAAAATGCCATCCAATTTACTAAGGATGGGGATATTCGTGTTCAAGTGGAGAAGGGGTATCTTGAAACAATTATCAGGATTTCGGATACGGGCATTGGGATGAGTGAAGAACAATTGGTAAACATATGGGATCGCTATTATAAAGCTGATCCTTCAAGAAAGAATACGAAGTATGGAGAGTCTGGACTTGGTCTGCCAATCGTTCAGCAGCTCGTTCGACTTCATAAAGGAAATATTTCTGTAGAGAGTGAGCTGAATAAGGGAACAACCTTTACAATCACTTTCCCAGATGTGGAAATAAAAGAATAGAAATCACTAAGCTTGAGCTAAAAAATCAGAATTTTTCTGTTTTTAGTTCAAGCTTTTTCTAATAGTAATTAGAGAAATCGAAACTTTGCCAGTTTTTCCAAAATAAAGGTTTTTGATGGTCAGTCTAAGTACTATTCAGCAGTATTTATCTGTAGCAATAAAGCTCTCTGATAGTCTACAATCTTAGCTCATTTATTTTTATGAGCGATTCCTTGTGTGTGTCAAAGCTTAGAGGAGATTGATGGATATGGGATCAACACAGTTATTATGGAACGCAAAAAAGGGTCTGAGACATTAGTATGCCTCAGACCTTTTAAACCGAATAAACGGTGTTCCAAAAGCAGCTACTAGCAGCGAGCTGCGTCGATGTCCGCTCAACATCAGTGGTAAACCACTGTGTTTCAAGGCTTTTCGACAATAAGTCGAAAATTAACAAAAATTTATGGGACAATTTTCGGAATTTCCGCCTTATTGCTTGAAGCTGACCACTTCTGTCACAACCTCTTTCCTACGATTAGTCAAGGGGAAAGTGGAAACAAATTCCTTATAGTTTTTAAAGAAGTGAAGAACTATCTGAAAGTACACTAAATAAACTAGATGGATCTCTGAATTTTTCATCTAGTTTGTGCTATAATTTTAGAATAAGGACTCGTCCTTATTGGTCGTTGGAGGCCGTATACGCATAAGCGTACCTTGTATGATTCCTAACCATGGAATGCATACACTTCAGGAGCTTGTTCATGCAGGCAACTGTGGCAACCTTTTCCATTTTAGGAAGGGGTTGCTTTTTTAATTTATAATAATAGTCGACGATATGATTGGAGGCGGCGTGTTGTTGTCGAATCATATTACGAATAGTAAAGTAAAGAATCTTTCGCCCCTTTGGATTCCCTCTTTTATTGATATGATCCTTTCCTATATATGATCCAGATTGAAACCGCCGGATATCAATCCCGACAAATGCATTGAGTTTGTTTGATGTAGAGAAACATCGAATATCGCCTAATTCTCCAATCAGAAGTGCAGCCGTTGGCGCACCAATTCCTGGAATCGTCTGATACAACTCAAATTCTTCAAGAGGATGAGCAGCGTTCATCATTTGTTCCATCAATTTATTTTTCTGTTCTAATAGGTCCTGAAGAAGCTGGGCATAGTAAATGACTTTCTGACAGAGAACACTATTGGACTCAACAGCTGGATAAGAGTTTGAGGCGTAAATGAAAATCTGGTCAGCTTTCTGCCAAGCCCTATTTTCAGAAATTCGTTTCCTCGTTGTTTTCATCAATCGATTTTTGATTTTTGTTCGACTGGAAGCGAGAACGAAGGCAGGATGTGGAAAACATTCAATCAGGGATAAGGCATAGGGAGTGATACGGCTGGAAAAGAACTGTTCCAATTCAGGAAAAGTCAATTGAAGAGCATTATGAAGATTCATACGAACATGACTGATTTTCGTCTCAATTTCCTGATAGAAGCGGGCAAGTTCTCGTAGTTCGAGATAGATTGCTTGTTGGTGTAGCTTTGGTTGGCGTCTATTTTTACAATGAGTTTGAGCCAGTTTATGAGCATCAAATTTATCCGTTTTCCAGCTACGAAGCGAGCCTTCCTCCATCTGTTTTTTTGCTTCTAAAGGATTTAGAAGGCAGTAGGTCAGTTTATTATCCTGACAAAACTTTTCTAAGGGACGTGAGTAGATACCTGTTGCTTCAAAAACAATTTCAGGGACCTCTGGTAAGGTCTGAATTTCCTCTAATAGCAGCTGAAATCCTTCTTGATTGTGAACTACTTTTCCCTCAGATAAGCAAAAGTTGTCCTGATAGAGTGCTTTGTAACTTTCTCCTTTTGATACATCAAAAGCTAAAATAGATGACATAGTTTTTTCTCTCCTTCTCTTTTTATAGAAAGACCTTCACTGAACCATTTCAATTCTACTTTCCTTTACACGGACTCGGAGTCCCAACATACTTAAACCAGATTCTAAAATGTCAGTGAAGGAGCTCATTTTGCACTTCGGACTCGAAGTCCACGAGGTCATGTCCGAGCTTCCTTTCACTCCCACTATACGCTATAAATAGAAAATAGTGGGTAAGCTATTCCGTCGAATATCTTACCCACTAATCTTAGTATGTTTACTCTTTAAGAAAAGGTTACTTTATCAAAATAAGGGCTATCAGCGATTTTTTGATCATCAGTGATCAGCCATAAAGAAATGGAGTATTTTGTAGCCAGCTCGTTCAACAAAGGAAATAGCTGTTGTTTCTCATAAACACTGAGCTTGGAGAAATCATTCGCTAAAATAATTTTCTTTTTATTAGCTAAAACAAGCTGCATCAGTTGGAGCTTGACCTGTTGAAACGTTGATAGCGTGTCAAAGGAATCTGAAAAAGTAAACATAGGTATATTTAAAAATGCAGCCCATTCTTTGAGGATCATTTTTCGTTCTCTTTCTTTGATAGAGCTGCAGATGAAAAGATTATCTACGGTTGAATAGGATGGGAAAAACGCGGCATCATCCAGTAGAAAGCCTATGTCTTTCATATGACTTTGCTGAAGGATATTTTCAACAAAATCTGGTAGCTCCTCAAGTATCTGATCCTTTTCTTTGAGAACTGCAAAAACTTTATGTTCGTCCAACGCATTGATTTGATGGAGAACAGTTTGAAAATTTCCAATAGTATTCAAGTCATCACTTCCTAAAAGTAACTTTTGATTTACGAACGACACAAATCGTGAAAAGTGCAGCCGTAAACAGTGTGATTCCGATAAGAACAGCAATGTTTCTATTAAACTTAGCAAAGATATCAATCAAAGAAAAACGCTGTAAATCAAACGAAAACAATCCAGCAGTTTGATAATCGGCACCAATAGTTGATGCAGGGATATTTTCAGTAACAATAAGCGATCCAGTTATTAATGGAGATTCAGCCTCAGCTAAAGAATGGACATGAATCAATACAGATTCGTACACGTTTTGAAAAATCAGTAAAAATGAACTGACAATTAGTGTTGCAACTAGTGTAATAATCAATACTTCCACTAATACCTGTTTCAAGATATACATTTTTGAAAAGCCGAGAAGTCGACATTTTTGAACTAGAGATTTTCGTTCATTGATTCCAAAATAGAAAACAATGCTGATAACTGCAGCAAAAAGAATGATGCTGCCTATGTAAAAGGTTGAGTAGATGGAGTTCCAATTCTGATAGGATTGGAGCATCTTCTCTTCTGAACCGTACTCTGCCAGTTGGCTGATCCAGAATTTGTTAAGATCGATCAGATTACGTATCACGTTCAATGTTAGTAAAAAAATGGAGAACATGATTGTTGTAATAAGAGTCGACTTTTTGTAGTAATATAAATCAGCAAAAGCATAGTGAAGGCTTTTCAACATTTCTCACCTCTTTGATTACCTGTAGTAAAATTATAAAAAAAGAATATGAATTAATTATGAAGAACTGACAAAAAAGCGTGAGAGTTTCGATAAAGTTGAAAAATTTTGTGCACATTTGACTGAGGTAGAATTGGTAAAAGATGATTCTTGTTTCCTTAAGGCCAAAAAAGAAGCTTGGAGTAATCATTTGCTCCAAGCTTCTTTCAAATTATTATTGACCGCTAGTGTTTTCGTAGCCTTGATAGGTATTTGTTTGATAATCTCCTACAGTTGTTTGGTTGTTGTTTTTGTTATAAACACTTGTAGAATCAGCGCCTTTTTCTTTTTCAATATCAATCAACTGTTGCAGCTGATTTTTATAATTGTAAATCGATGGATCTACAGCTTTAAGACCGCTACCTGTGTAGAAACGAAGCAAGTCGCCTGTGTTGATTTCATCTGACATACTTAACTGAGTAGCAACAGCGTCTTTTAATGTCTCTGCTTCTTGCTGTATTTCTTCAGAAGGAGAATCGATCAGACGACCGGTCGCTGTTTCATAGATATTAGAACCAAGCATTGTATATTTCTTAGAAACATAGTTACCATTTCGGAATGCTACTAGTTGATCATTTTCTTTAGAGAATAAATCTTGACCAAGCAAGATATAATTTTCTGAATCTACGCCCAATAGGTGAAGTAGGGTAGGTAAGGCGTCAACTTGACCACCATACGTAGAGTTAATCCCACCATTTTCCTGACCTGGAACATGAATCATATAAGGAACTCGCTGTAGTTGGGCGTTATCAAAATCATTCCAGCTTGCTTTTGATTTTCCAAGAAGCTCTGCAAGATTTTGTGTTCTTGAAGAAGAAATCCCATAGTGATCGCCATAAAGAACAATCACAGAATTTTCATATAGCCCGGAAGCTTTTAAATAGTTGAAAAATTCTTCAACAGATTTATCAAGGTAGTTTGCTGTAGCAAAGTAACCGTTGATTGTTTCGTCAGAAGTGTTGGCAATTGGAAATCCACCTTCTTCATTAGTAAACTGCGAGTAAGGGTAATGGTTTGATACAGCTAAGAATTTTGAATAGAACGGCTGCTGCAGACGCTCCAAATATTGAACAGATTGTTCAAAGAAAGGTTTGTCATGCAGTCCATATTGGAATGAGTTGTCATCATTCACATCATAGTAGCTAGCATCAAAGAAATAATCATAGCCAAGATTTTTATATGTTTCATTTCTATTCCAGAAGTTACCGGCATTTCCGTGGAAAACAGCGCTTGTATATCCTTGTGTTTGATCAAGAATTGTTGGTGCTGCTTCAAAGGTATTTTTTCCGCCAATTTGAGTAAACAGAGAGCCTTGACTTAGGCCAAACAATGAATTTTCGAACAAGGTTTCTGCATCACTTGTTTTTCCCTGTCCTACTTGATGGAAAAAGTTTTCAAAACTGAAAGTACTATTGTTGTGGAACAAACTGTTTAAGAATGGCGTCACTTCGTGCTCAACACCATTTTCATCCTTCAATTTATAATCAATCACAAATTGTTGTAAGCTTTCTAAATGGATATAAATGACATTTTTTCCTTTTGCAATACCAAACGTTTCATCATTCGGTGCTGCATAATGTTCCTTCACATAGTCCTCAACAGCTAGCATATCGCTGTCACTAGCCTCGGCTCTGACTTGGTTCGTTTGATATGTTTTTACTCCATCGTAAACGGTAAAAGCATTTAGACCAAGAAATTTTACAATGTAATCACGAGAAAATTCTCTTCCAAGCAATTGAGGACGTTCTGTTTCAGCAAGAAACAAGTTGAAGAGAAAGAATAAAGCTGAAACTAAGCTGATCGATACAGCAACTCTTGCGCGAATCGGCTTGTCATCCATTTTGATTTTTTTAGAAATCAACAGACCACCAACAATAAGAACATCGATCCAGTAAATGAAATCATACGGTCTGAATAAGCGCAAAGCACTTTCACCGAGACCACTGGCAACCTTGCTGGCGCCAAGCATCGTATTTACTGTAATGAAATCTGTAAATTCACGATAGTAAACAATATTCGAAAACAAGAGCAATGTCATAAGAATATAGATAATCATCATTGTGACATAGGCACGTTTTGTTTTACGGACATAAAGAGCAATCGCCAGTAAAAAGAAAGTGGTCGCAATCGGATTAATCAGAAGTATGATGTACTCATTGATATTTTCAAGTCTTAAGTGAAAATCTGTCATATAGGCTAAAAGGTTCTTCAGCCAAAGCAGCACTCCTACAGTAGAAAATAAACCCAATCTGGTGTTTAAAAAGTTCGGTATTTTAATTTTTTTTAACATAATAATTCCTTTCCAACACTACGTTCGAAAAAACAGAACATGTTTTCATGAAAATAGTAAATTGCATACATGTAATTTTACCTTGTCAGTCAGGTGCTGTCAATTATCCACTGGAGTTATTCATGCGTTTTGTTAGGAATTTTGAGAATCCTTAAGAATCTTTGAAAAAGAATAGACTACGCTATGTAGAATTAGGATAAATATACATAGATTTTCAAAAAAACAGGAAAATATTTAGTATTTTGAGTAGTAGAAAACAATGGTTCAAATAGACTTACGGCTGAGAATAATAGTGATTTATGTGCATAAGGGAAATAGAGTGAAGCTGCCAGCAGATGTTTCATAAGCTCGAGCTTAACAAATCAATAAAACAAGGTTCTTTTGTCACTGTAAGAATTTTTTGATATACTTCATACTGCGATCTATTTACTAGAACAAGATTAGAGAGAAGCGGGAGAAGAATACGTGAAAATTCAAGTGACGAAGCAAGCAGCGGCAAGATTTCACAGTGGTTATCCACTGATACAGGAAGAAGATATACAGAAAGTTCCAACAGAATTTCCTAGTGATTGGGTAGAATTTGCAGATACTTCAGGGCGATTTATTGCTTATGGCTATTTAGCAAAACAAAACAAGGGGATCGGTTGGTTATTAAGCTGGAAGGAGGAAATAACGGCCATTTTTTTTGAACGGTTATTTCGAGAATCCAAGGAAGAACGTCATTCCTATGACAAAGATACAACGACTTCGGCGTATCGGCTTTTTAATGGTGAAGGGGATGGTTGTGGTGGTTTGACAATTGATCGATACAACGATTTTGCTGTTTTTTCATGGTATAACGAGACCATTTATAAGCATCGTGAGCTAATTGTGAATAGTTTCAAACAGGTTTATGGAGAAATCGCTGGAGCGTATGAAAAAATTCGCTTTTCAGCAAATAGACTTCCTGAATCTCAGCACCTGTATGGAGGAAAAGCACAGGGGCCACTCTTAGTTACTGAAAACGGCGTGTCTTATGCAACCTATTTAAATGAAGGGTTGATGACAGGGATCTTTCTTGATCAAAAAGAAGTTAGAAATGAGTTAATCAATGGGTACGCCTGTGGCAAAAGCCTATTGAATATGTTCAGTTACACAGGAGCCTTTTCGGTTGCTGCGGCAATGGGCGGCTCTTATGAAACAACTAGTGTTGATTTGGCGAAACGTAGCTTTGCGAAAACAACAGAACAATTTAAAGTGAATCAGTTGTCAACTGATCAGCAAAAAATCGTTGTGATGGACACATTTGAGTTTTTCAAATATGCTAAACGAAAAGAGCTGTCCTATGACTGTATCGTTCTTGACCCACCAAGCTTTGCAAGAAACAAGAAGAAAGTATTCACTGTGGCGAAAAACTATGGGGAGCTGATTGAACAGTCTGTCGATATTTTATCTGCTAAAGGCTCAATTATTGCGTCGACCAATGCAGCAAATCTTTCTTTGGCAAAATTTAAAAAGATCGTGACAGAAGCGTTGATTGCTAAAAATGTCTCTTATAAAATAGAAAAAATTTATCAACTTCCTGCTGATTTCAAAGTAAACGCACAGTTTTCGGAAGGGAATTATCTCAAAGTATTATTTTTGGAAATAGAAAAATGAGCCGCTTGGGGTTATCAAATCTACGACGTGATGTAGGACAAATGCTGTTTAAACAACTTGCTGTCTAATCGCTTCACTTTGCGATTTCTATAGGAATAGGGCTTTAGTTGAGAGGTGAGAACATGGTCAAAAAGAAAAAACATAAAACAAACGCAATGAGAATTGTGGAGCAAAGGAAAGTGACGTATCAAGAATATGAATTTCCTTGGACAGAGGAACACCTTGGAACAGATAGTGTTTCTCAATTATTAGGTGTAGACGAAAACAAGATATTCAAGACGTTGGTTGCCGTAGGGAACAAGACGGGACCGATTGTGGCGGTTATTCCAGGGACAAAGGAGCTTGATCTGAAGAAATTAGCAAAAGCGAGTGGAAATAAAAAGGTTGAAATGCTCCATTTAAGAGAGTTGGAGGCTACGACAGGCTATATTCGAGGAGGTTGTTCGCCGATTGGCATGAAAAAGCTGTTCCCTACGTATCTTGCCAGTGAGTCTGACAACTATGAAAAAATTATTGTTTCGGCAGGACAGAGAGGGCTACAAATGGAGTTGGAGCCCTTGGCAATCGTTCAGCTGACAAAAGGAACAGTTGCCGATATTACTTCAGAAGGAGAATAACAGATATATCTTGAGGTAACTGGGTAGGTGCCTACGTTTTTTCGCGATCTTTCAAAAATTTTCTTAAGGCTTGTCGCGCCAAATTATCAGCGCCTTTGTTCTTACTTTCTGGAATCCATTGAACAAGAAGCATAGAAAACTCTTTTTCCAATTCTTGGAATCTACTTAGATAGGGTTGGAAGGTTGGATTTCCAGTATAGTTTTTATCAATTGTCTGGACAGTGACTTTACTATCCGAATGGATAAGGATGGTCGTTTCTGTATAACTATGTTCGATCAACCAGTCTAAAGCAGTCAGGAGAATTTTAAATTCCGCTTCATGATTTGAACAATTTCCCAATGGAAAATGAAGCTGTTCATGTATGGCGGTGTCTTCAATCATTCCAGTGACAACGATTCCCCCACCGCTCGGACCGGGATTTCCTTTTGTTGCAGCGTCGACATAAACTCGTAACATAATTTTCTCCTTTAATTTTTCTGTTTGTCGCACAAGTGTGCTACTATTATATCATATGAATTTTCAGGTAAGGGGTCGCTATATGAAACAAAAAAAATATCATTGGCAGCCGGAATTATCAACGGCCATTATTTCATGGTCCTGCACATTCGCCATATTATTCATGAGTTTGATTTTGACATTAGAGTATACAAGACCTTATTTGGTGAGTAATATTGTACTGGCTGTTTTTTTCATTTTTGCTTTATTGGGGCTCAATCGTTATTTCAAATTGACGGACAAAGGGCTGATGATTCACTACTCACTACCCTTTCGAAAAAAGGAACTTCGTTTTGAGAAGATACAGACAGTAACTGTTGGAACAAAAAGTATTGAGATTGTTTCGGAGGAATTTACTTCTGGTTCGCGGATTTTTATCATGCCGAAAAAGCAGAAAGAGGGATTGATCCAAGCCCTTAAGGAAAGAGAATTAGTTGATAGAATTAGTTATAATGATCAGTTGAAATTAGGGGATCATTGATATGTTGGGATTGTTTAGGTGTATGGAAATGAGGTATTCATTTTCTGTACGCCTTTTATTTTTATAGAAAATAAGCTATTATAGAAAAAATGTAAAAAGAATGAAGGGATAGGGTAAAATGTGGAGAAGTGAGAAGCATAAACGAGATACCTATGAGCTGATGATCATGCAGCTACAAGGGCTAACAGAGATTGAGCACGACAAAATAGCAAATCTAGCCAATTCATCTGCTTTATTAGCGGATGCGTTACCGGAAACGGTTTTTGCAGGCTATTATTTATATAATGGAGATGAGCTTGTATTAGGCCCGTTTCAAGGGAAGGTTTCCTGTACTAGAATCAGTATGGGAAAAGGGGTTTGTGGAGAATCAGCAGAAAAGCAAGAAACACTGATTGTTGATAATGTCAAAACCCATGAGAATTATATTTCCTGTGATTCCGCAGCGATGTCTGAAATTGTTGTGCCAATGGTCAAAGACGGAGTCCTTCTTGGTGTGCTGGATATTGACAGCGGGGTAACATCGAGCTATGACGCGATCGATCAGGAATATCTAGAAAAATTTGCCGAGGTCCTGATTGGTCAATCAGATTTTTAACGAATCAAGATGCAGATGCTTCGCATGGTTCCTTTCTTCATGAGATAATCTAGAAAACAATTAGAGAGGATGGAACAATGATGGAAGTGTACTTGAATTTCAAAAATGAAGCAGCAGAAGCAATTACGTTTTATGAAAAAGTTTTTGAAACCTCTACAACGAATATTATGACATTTGGAGATATGCCGGAAGACTCTGAGCATCCTGTTTCTGAAGAAATGAAGGACCTGATATTGAACGCTAGTATGATCATTGAAGGAACATACGTCATGTTTTCCGATGTGCCGGATGGTATGGGACAACCTTTAGTAAAAGGAAATAATGTGTCTCTAGTAGTCAGCACGGATGATGAGGCCCAAATCGATCGTCAGTTTGGATTACTTGCAGAAGAAGGAACAGTTACTATGCCTTTGGGACCAACGTTCTGGACTAAAAAATATGGTATGGTCACAGATAAATTTGGAACAAATTGGATGTTTTCTTATTATAAAGAAGGCTGATTCTAAATAACATGGAACACATAAGCTATTGAACGATACAGCGCTTGAATAAGGCTGTGTTGTTCAATAGCTTTTTTAGTTAAAAGAGTGCTCCAATTAATTATGAAAAGTGCATTACTCGGATTGATAAAGAAAGTCAATAACCTAAGCTTCGAAGACTGAATGACTAAGGAAAACCTCAACCTATGTAATCGAATGATGCTTTTATGATAGAATGCAGTTCGCCCATTCCATGAGAGAAATGACTTTCCAACCTCTTTTCTCATTAAATTATTAGAATTCATAAAAAAAGATATTGACAGAATATTCAAAAATAATCGAATGGTCTGCATGTTTTCTCATGATCTCTTTCCTTTTTTCTGTATGAATTCCTTATATATCACTATTTTCTCTATACAACGTAACCTGAAGAAGAAAGAATTTATTGAATAAATATTATTTTAGCGATGATTTAAGTAAAAAAAGAATTTTTATACTTAAATTATCGCTTTTATGCAGCCATTTTGGGGTTGAATGAATGGTTGTGTGAAAATAGTGAAAATTCATACTATTCTTCAAACACGTTTGTATTATCAAGCATTTTAAGTGTGATGATTTTCTCTTCGATGCAATTTTTGACATGCTACAATATTTTCGACAAATATGAAAGCGTGTACAAAATGAAGTTTTGAGGGGAGAAACAGATGGAAGAAAAGCGAAAAGGCATTAGTAAAATGGGCTTGGTTGCACTCGTTGTCAGCTCGTCCATAGGAAGTGGCGTATTTGGAATTACAAGCGATTTAGCTGGTTCAGCTGCTCCGGGACCGGCGATTGTGGCGTGGGTAATCGTGGGAATTGGAATATTGGCTCTTGTATTATCTCTAAACAATCTAGGTGCCAAAAGACCTGACTTAGATGGAGGGATATTTGGTTATGCAGAAGCCGGATTTGGAAAGCTGGGAGGTTTCATTAGCGGCTGGGGGTATTGGTTATCAGCATGGTTAGGGAATGTAGCCTTTGCTACGATGTTGATGAGTGCTTTAGGAGAATTTTTACCTGTGTTTAAGGGAGGGCAAAATATCCCATCCATTATGCTTGCCAGTGTCTTCATTTGGGTGTTGACGTTACTAGTGAACAATGGGATTGAGAGTGCCAGCTTTATTAATACTGTAGTGACTATCTGTAAGTTGGTGCCGTTATTTCTATTTTTGATCATAACTATTGTTGCATTTAACGCAGGGATTTTTACGGCAGATTTTTGGGGAAATGTAGCAGAAAATTTAGGTAGTACTGCAGGTAATACAAGTGGTCTTTGGGACCAAATCAAAGGATGTTTAATGGTAATGATGTGGGTTTTTGTTGGTATCGAAGGAGCCAGTGTGTTGGCAAACCGTGCAGAAAAACGCTCTGATGCGCAGCAAGCATCGATTATGGGGTTATTAGTTTTACTGTTCATCTATATTTTGGCATCACTATTACCTTATGGCGTAATGAGTCAGACCGAACTAGCGGAAATTTCTCAACCTGCGATGGCCAATATTTTGAGATATATTGTCGGCGGGTGGGGCGCAGCTGTCATCAACATTGGATTGATTGTTTCTATTATTGGGTGCTGGCTGTCTTGGACGATGCTTCCGGCAGAAACAACAATGTTGATGGCTCGTGATGGTATGTTGCCAAAAAAATGGGGCGATGTGAATAAAAAAGAAGCACCTAGCTATTCATTATTTTTAACAGCAGGTCTAACGAACTTATTTCTTTTAACCTTTTTAGTAACCGATTATGCCTATCAATTTGCTTATTCTTTGTGTACAGCAGCTATTTTAATCTGTTATCTGCTCGTAGGACTATATCAAATCATCTATTCACACCAACAAAAGGATACGAAACAGCTGATAATTGGTGTCTTAGCAACTGCTTTTCAGATAATCGGAATAACCTTGGCTGGGTTTTCTTATATATTGCTGTGTAGCATCGCTTATATTCCAGGTTTTTATTTCTATCTTAAAGCTTGTCAGGAGAAATCTTATGCAGTAGGTGGCAAAGAAAAAATGGTCATGGGTTGTATCGCTGCGGCAGCGGTAGTATCAATTGTCATGCTTGCAACAGGAATGATTTCAATTTAAAACGGAGGGAAGATTATGCAAATTGCTAATTTTGGTGTTGAAGAATGGTTAAATACATGGGAAAAGAAAGCAAAATATGATATTTCTCAAAGCTCGATAGAAGCATTGACATTAAAAGAATTGATTGGTTTAGATGGCACTTCGGTGACGGAATATTTTGAAAAATTGAGTGAGCAACCTTTAGACTATGGGTGGATCGAAGGATCAGATACATTTAAAGAACTAGTCGCCTCTTTGTATGAAAATGTCGCACCTGAAAATATTTTGCAGACAAACGGCGCGACAGGAGCGAATCTGCTGGCTCTCTTTGCTTTAATAGAGCCCGGGGATCATGTCGTATCGATGCTTCCTACCTATCAGCAATTATATGATATCCCGAAATCTCTGGGGGCTGTCGTTGATTTTGTTGAGCTTAAAGAGGAGGACCAATGGCAGTTAGATTTAAACCTGCTAAAGTCAAAAATTCGACCAAATACAAAAATGATCTGTTTGAATAGTGCTAATAATCCAACAGGAACATTGCTTGATAAGACCAGTTTGCAGAACATTGTTGCAATGGCAAAAGAAGTTGACGCTTATATTGTAGTAGATGAGGTATACGCACCACTGGCTGGAGATGGAGAGTTTGTCTCTATTGTTGATTTGTACGAAAAAGGAATTGCAACTAATTCTCTGTCAAAAACGTATTCTGTTCCGGGCATTCGAATTGGCTGGACAGCCTCTAGTAGTGAAATTGCAGAGCTTTTTCGAAAATATCGAGATTATACGATGATTTGTGGTGGCGTGATTTCAGATGATTTGGCTGTTCATGCACTGCGGAATAAAGAGAAGATAATAGAAAGAAATAAAAAAATCGTAGTGGATAATTTGGCCATATTGAATAAATGGATCGCACAGGAACCACGTGTGACATTGGTCTCTCCGCACTACGTCTCTACTTCGTTCATTAAGTTGGATATTCCGCAGGATGACCCTTCATTTTGTATTGATCTGTTAGAAGCAACAGGTGTACTTTTGGTTCCCGGCACTGCTTTCGACTTGCCGGGCTATGCTCGCTTAGGCTATTGCTGTAAGGAAGAAACGCTGCATACCGCATTAGAATTGTTATCAGGCTATTTGAGAAAGTTTGATTAGTCTTGTATAAAGGGATGTGGATTCAATAATTACTATGAAGTAGCAAGCAGGGCAGATGTTGACTTAATACACAATCGACAAAGAATCAATAAGAGAAAAACTTCCTAAACAGTAGAGAATAATCTGGTGTTTGAGGAAGTTTTTTTGTAGTAAAAGAGGAGAATCAACGATAAACTAGCATTCAATCATTTAGCTGATTTAAGTAGGGAAATGTTATGCTTAATCAAGAGGTTTTCTCGTCAGTTTAGAAAAGCAAGTGTGTTATCTCTTTTTTGTATCAACAGATGAAAATAAGGAGTAGTTCTTTATCTGTCTTAGAAATTATGTTATACTATTGTAGCACCAATTTTTCTGGGGGCGTTACGGATTCGACAGGCATAGTTGAGCTTGAATTGCGCTTCGTAGGTTACGTCTACGTAAAAACGTTACAGTTAAATATAACTGCTAAAAACAATAACAATACTTTCGCTCTAGCTGCGTAAAACCAGCGGGTGAAGATCCTCTTGGCATCGCCCATGTGCTCAAGTAAGGGTCTCAAAATTAGTGGGATACGCTAAATTTTTCCGTCTGTAGAATTTAGAAGAGATCATCAGACTAGCAAAAGTTCGGGCCTGTTATGCGGCATGGATTTGCGCGAAGCTTAAAATAGTATGACTATGAGCGTAGAAGTTTAAGTGACAATGTGTTTGGACGCGGGTTCGACTCCCGCCGTCTCCATAAGTTTTTTAATGTAAGACAGTAGAAACGTGATTGTACAGGGGATTGTACAGTGTTTCTACTGTCTGCTTTTTTGTTTTGAATACGATTAGTTTAGATACCAACATAATTAGCAAATAGTTTAGCAGTTTTCTCTTTGGTGTCTTGCGTAACATGAGCATAGATATTCATTGTTGTCTGAATATCAGAGTGTCCTAAACGATCCTGTACCTCTTTGATCGATGCGCCGGATTCAAATAGTAAACTACAATGAGTGTGTCTAAAACCGTGAGTAGTAATCTCCTTAAGGTCATATTTGCTGCAGACTTGTTTTATATATTTTCGGGTTACGGTAGGTTGCAGATAATCATTTTGAAGATTACTAAAAAGAAGCTGATCTTTTTTTATTGTGTTATATCCTAGAAAAAAATACTGCTTCTTTTGCGTTTTCCGCCATTGTTTTAAGATGGTAAGGGTTTTATCATCTATGCTAACAACACGCTTAGAATTGCCTGTTTTCGGTGTTTGAATGATGAGTTTAGACTCTTCACCACGAGTTAAAGTTTTGCTGATGGTAATAGTTTGCTGCTCAAAGTTTATATCATTCCACGTAAGAGCCAATGCTTCTCCTTTTCTCATTCCGGTAAAAGCTAATACACGGAATAATGAATAGATTTTTGGCTCATTTTCCTTTTCTAAGCAGTTGAAAAAAAGTGTCAATTCTTCTTTGGTATAGAAGTTTGCTTCTTTTTCCTCGATCACCTCTTTAATCACTGGCCTAGTTACAAGTTTTGTAGGGTTCAGACTGATCAAACCAATACGAATAGCATAATCAAATATCATTCCAGAGTAATTCATAACCATCTTAAATCGTTTGAGATTCTTAGACCACAAATTTATAGCTTTCTGGCAATGCTTAATCTCAATACTTTCCATTCGCATATCTCCAAAATAGGGAAGTATATGGTTTTCAAATATTCGCTTAGTTTTAACAAATGTACTTTCTTTTACGGTATTCTTATACTGAAGAATCCACTCATCGTATAATTCTTGATATGTGATTTTCTCTTTTTTCTGTAGTCCATTCTTCTCAAAGTCCACAAGGAGCCTGTTAAGCTCCAGTTGGGCTTCTTTTTTTGTGCCAAAACCTCGTCTAGTTGTTCGTATTTCTTTTCCAGTTGCTTGGTTGATACCTAGATAGGTTTGAAACTGCCAAGCCTTAGAACCATCTTTTTTCGTATATTGTTTGATTGTTGCCATTTGTTTTCCCTCCGTAGCAAGCGTGGGGCGCTGGTTTGGGAGGAGTATTTTTCAGTTGTTTAATCGATCATTTTCAGAAAATCCATTTCTCCTAGTAATTGTATATCTTGCCCTCTTGCCAACAATGACTCAGCCTTTTTTATTTTAGAAGATTTCCCCTCTGATCCAACAATCCGCATATCTTGTTCTCCCATAATTAGATAGTTAGTTTTCTGTGTAACACCTTTTTCAGGGAATCCGCCTACTTGTGCAAATAGTGTCATACCCTCGAGGCGAGTTAAACTTTCCAACTTTCCGGTAAAACAAGCGTTTTTTTCAAAGAAAGGATGGCTGGCATCTAAGGTTTCTTTATCAATTGAAGAAACAAGTTGTTTAATGTCAGCGTTACTTAATTTTGACTGTTTATTCCGTCTAGCTTTAGCTCTCCTAAAGCCCGAACCTTCTTTCCCTTCAACGACACCGAATTTCTTATACTGTGCAACATCCATCAGTTCATTTAAATAAGAAAGATTATGCTGTTTACAAAGATAAAGGATAAGCATTGCCGCCATTCTGGCATCTTCTAAAGCATTGTGGTGCTGAAACTGTTCTCCTATCAAGGTAGCTATATCCCTTAATTTATAACTGATTGTGCTAATTAAGAATCGAGAAAGGTAATAGCTATCAATATATTTCGCTGTAAAATCGTCAATATCATAACGATCGTTGGAATCTCTAATAACTCCCATATCAAAAGGAGCATAATGGGCTACCAAGGGCAAGTCCTCTGAGAAACGTTCTATACTTTTTATTATTGATGGATATGTAGGCGAGTTAATCACATCATCTGGTAGAATTCCATGAATTATGATATTGAAATCATCAAAATCATCTTCAGGATCAATCAAGCTGTAGAAAGTATCTACTATTTGACCGTTGATTACTTTTACTAATCCCACTGAACAAGCTGATGCACGTTTACTATTGGCAGTTTCGAAATCGATCGCTACAAAACTAATTGACATATATGAGCCCTCATTTCTATGATATAATGTATTTATATCAATACTCATGAAAATGAGGACATTAGGCTAACTAGCATTCGTGGTGCTGGTTAGTTTGCTTTTTAGAAGGGTAATTGATCATCTGCGATATCAATCTGAAATGTTGAAGCAGAAGGATTGGTTGATACATAGTCCCAAGGTTTAAGTAGTCCGTTAAAGGAGAATGTTGACTCGCAGCCACATTTTGGGCAGTATCTATCAGAGCCCAACAACGGACCTTCACAGGCTTCTTCTTCCTCATAGCCATTATTCCAATTATCATTGGTTTTTCTCATTCCTGAACATGAATTAATAACTCCAATACCACAAACGGAACAATAGTTATCACTTACATGATCATTGCTACATATTGGGCAATTTTCTGTTAATCTACCTTCATTATCTACTTCTAAAGATGAATAGGACATCATTTCTCTCTCTTTCTGTTCGTGAAATAAAAAATAGTTTTTTTCTGAAACGACTTCCAATTCTTTAGACCCGCAAATTGGACAATAAAATACTTCTGTTTCCAATGTTTTGTCCACATTTTTACAATGAATGCAAAAATAGTAATTCGGCTTTATCCATAGTCGTTGAATAAATGAATGAAAATTCATGGAGTCTCTAGCTTCAATTAGACGTGCGCTTTTCAACGAAATGAATTTTATTCGATTTTGTTTGCTTCTAAAAAGCGCTCTATAGGGTAACGTTGCTTTTATCCAAGGGTATTTTTGTTTGGCATTAAGAGCGATTTTCGCAACTTGTTTACTAACATCAAAAGTTTTACTTAAGGTTTCAATTGAACTGTCTTCGTTGACAAGAAATGTGGGCAACAATAATTCTTGAGCAAATTTATCAGCTTCAATTTCTAATACTTTGTATTTTTCTTCTGTTAAGCCACCTCGAGTTAAAACTAAATCTCCATCATTGAAATGACTTAACATGATATGCCCGACTTCATGTGCTATTGAAAAGCGAATACGTTTCACAACATTGTCAACTATATCATCATTGAAAACTATAATAAATTCTCCACCCCGGTTGAGCGTAAATGCATCATTGTTTTTACCGATAGTTTTAGCTACATAATCAATACTTTTACCTATTTCATCTGCAAATTCTTCATATGTAGCTAACTTGGTTTTATAAAGGTTATTGCATAATTGAAGAATATTGACTGGAAAAGAACAATCAGTGAAAGAACCGAAAACTCTGTGTGCAATGAAAGTGGCTGTGTTATAATCTGGCTTCTTAATTGTCATCAGAACCTTTACCAAATTTTTATCGAAAAATTGATCAATCAACCCATCTAAAGCATCTAATTGAGAATCATCAAGGTTCTCCATTTTTCGAGATAAGATTTTTACTTTTGGTTTAGTTTGAGACGATTCTTTTTGAGTTACTTGATTATCGGTACGTCCTAGAAGATAGTCTACTGACACGTCGAAATAATCAGCGACCTTTTGTAGTCCTTCCGAGTTAGGTGATACGTTTTTCCACTTACTGAAATACCCGTTGGAGAAACCTAATCTTTTTTCCAATTCTCTTACAGAAAGTCCGCGTTCCCTTGTTAATTCTCTAATTTTTTCGTATGGATTCATTGATAAGTCAACCTTTCTAAGTCGACAAGAAAAAACATAGAATAAAACTCTATTTTTGTCAACGTAGTATAGAAAGCAGTTGTTAAACTTGTTTTGCAAAAAAAGAAAGGAGTGAAAAAATGGCGAACACTCAGGAAACACAACAGAAGATTCTAGCACACTTTAGAAAGAACGGATGGGATATACCTGATGTTGCTAGTGCGTTGGGTATTACAGAGCAGTATCTAAGAAAGATTTTGAACAATCCGGATAAGCACTTGAAACAAATGACGGACATTATTTCTTATTACAAAATCAGATAGGAGGAATAAGAATGAATGAAATAATTAAAGTGACTACAGATGAAAACGGCGATTTGTTAGTAAGTGGTCGAGAGTTACATGAAGGTTTGATGGTGAAAACACAATACACCAAATGGATTGAACGAAAAATAGAAAAATATGGATTTATTGAAAATACTGACTTTGTATTGGTTAGTCAAAAAAGACCAACCAATAATCCTAAAAATCCATTCACTGAAATTACTGATCATGCTCTAACGATAGACACCGCTAAAGAAATGGCTATGACCGAAAACACACAAAAAGGGCGAGATACACGCCGGTATTTTATTGAAATCGAGAAGCAACATAACAAGCAACAACATTCAATACCCACGACGCTTGCAGAAGCTTTGAGATTAGCAGCAGATGAGGCAGAAGAAAAAGAACGATTACAACTAGAAAATGCTGAGATGAAGCCTAAAGCGCTATTTACGGATGCTGTAAGAGGCAGTACGAACAGTTGCTTAGGTTATGCGATGTATGGAGAAGGCGCGCTATCTATCGATTGCTATGCTTGTGCTTCTGATTTTGCACAGGCGCAGTATTCAGCGAAGCCCTTCGCAAGTACAATCATGAACAACCCGATTTTAACCGAAGGAACAAAAATTTATAGAGGTGCTAAAGGTACTGTAGCTAGCGTTACTTATGACTACAATTATCAAGGGATGGCATACCAAAACAGATTCATTGTTCAATCGAAGAGCATCGACAACATCGAGGGATCAAATCCTTTTTTGTTTTGAATGATGAACTACACAAACAAGAAAAAATGGAACAATACGATAATTTTAAATCAGCTCAAATATCACTATCAGAGCCATTGCTTTTCAATATATCAACAGCCGGAAAAGGTAGTAGCAGCGTTGGGATGCGTGTATATAGAGAAGCGAAAGAAGTTCTTAAGCGAGACGATAACGATTCTGTTTTCGTTTTGATTTACGAACCGAATGGAATTTATTGCGGATTGTTACGCTGGCGATTATTCTATTTTTGAAAAAGACATGAATGCCATGCTTGAGAAATCAAGTGGTCGTCTTACGTCTGGTAGTCTGGCTTCCGGAGATTTGAAAATAATGAGGTCTCTTATTTATGGAATGCTACGAACCGGAGGACTTGAAGAAAATGTGGAGACCATCATGGCATTACTAGGCATGGGAAACGATGTATTGAAGGTATATGCGACTTGCATGGAAATTTTTACAAATCAGGCATTTCAGGTGGAAGACTTAAAAAAATCGAAGAAGCCACAAGACTTTCAGAAACAAAGCAAAAAGGGAAGCAAAAAGAAAAAATACAAGAGATAGGAACGCCATGGGCGTTCTACCTTTATGTGGCCGTCACTCTTTTAAATTGGAGTGAGGGTTTCTTTTTGAAGTCTACACCGAATTTGTGGCTAAAATCTTATATACAATATTTAGAGAGCGACACTGATTTCGAACAACCGGAAACACTCACGCTAGACAAGAGTCCGTTTTGGTAGGAAGGAGGGAATTGAATGGCTAGTGGTAATGAGTCGGATGTAGTTCTCAATTTCCGGATGGACGGACAAGTTGAGTATGCAAAGACAGTTAAACAAATCAATAATGAAATGAATTTAGCTGCTGCAGAGTATAAACGACATGTTTCTGCAATGGATAGTGATGCAACTGCAACAGAAAAGCTGAGAGCAACAAAGGAAAAGCTAGAGAAACAGCTAGGGCTTGCGGAACGTCGGACAGCTTTGCTCCGTGAAGAGTATGAGAAATCAGTCCGAGAGACTGGCGAATACTCAGAGCAATCGCAAAAATTATATAAGCAGCTGCTTAATTCTGAGACAGGCGAAAATAAACTTCGTTCAGCTTTGGAACAAACCAACGAAGCGCTGCAAGAACAAGGAAATTTATCTGTCGATACTGCTGAAAAACTCCAAAAAATTGAGGATGCTGGCGAAAAAGTAAAAGGCGTAGGAGAAAAGCTTAGTATTCTTTCAGCTGGCATCGTTGGGATCGGCGCAGCATCCTTGGCAGCGTTTAGCGAAGTCGATGAAGCGCTAGACACAATCATTGTAAAAACAGGAGCTACAGGAGAACAAGCCGATCGATTAGCGGAATCGTTTGAGAACGTCGCTGGTAACACCCATTTGGAGTTACAGACAGTAGGAGAAGCAATTGGGGAAGTAAATACCCAATTTGGTTTCATGGATGAAAAACTAGAGTCTGCAACAGATTTAATTATTCATTGCAACTTCGGCTACAATGGGATTACGATAAACGATCACGATGTGATTTGGGGATTCAACAGGAAGCCTGTAGTCACGATTTATAGGTACAGTGGTAGTGGGGAAGCAAATATAAACGGCGGAGAAACGAACACAAATGTACTTCCTAATATACCTAATACGAAAGGAAACAAAGTTTATCGTGTAGATGATCTGCAATTCGTCAATGGCATTTGGCAAGTTTGCTGTAATAACCTTGTGCCGGTAGAGTTTGACTGGACTGATAACGGTATTGCTTGTGGTGATATCACTTTAACTGATGCAAAAGGAAATATTACTGCTAACCAGATTACTTCAAAAGGTAGCTACTTCATTATTCCAGAAATCAATGTGAACAACGTTGGAGAAACTCAAAAGGGCAGTGGCAACTACTATTGGTTGCCGGTACAGTTTAGAAACGGCGGCCGTGTGTGGCTCAGTGCCTGGGATAAGAAGCATTTAATTTATGGATAAAACGTTTCAAGCTGATTTCCTCGCTTTGTTGAACTAAAAACCAACTGAGGTAGAATTTAAAAAAATATATCCATAAAAGTGCATATATGTTATCTTTAGATTATTAAATTATTTGAATTGGGTGATTTTGTGAAGCGTATGATTATTCTATTAGCTGTGTTGTTAGTTGGGTGTGATAATACAGAAAAAGGGAATGAACAGGAAAAGGAGAGTGAAATTGAAGTTAGTGGTAATTCTAATTCTGTCAACACTCAGGTTGGAGATGTTAAATATGTTGTGAGAAAGAATGAAATTTCAATTTGCAATATATCATCTGAGCTGATTACGCTACTGGATAGTGATACAGAATATTTTATTAAAGCAGAAGGAAAATGGATAAAAGTTTGGATAAACAAAGGACTTTTAGCTTTTAGTTCGGGTATTCAGAGTAAAGAACAAATAGAATACGATCTTTCTTATGACTTAGCAGCAATCACCCCAGAGCCGGAAATTGGAACAGAAATGAAAATAATTTTTTACTATCAAAAGGAATCTAATCTGGATGAGATTTTGTCTTTTGAAGTCAGTTATATCTATTGAAAGAATGGAGAGTAAGAATGAAAAAAAGTACAGTTTTAGTGATTTGTGTTATGGTTCAAATATTATTTAGTAATAATGCTTATGCTAATAGTGTTGATGAAAATGTAGAAAATAATGTTCCAGAACAAATTGATTTTAGTGACAGCATATCAAGTATCAGAACTAGAAGTGGTGATCAAAGTATTCATATTGATGGAGAACAATGGGATCAAACGATTAAGGATGCATACAAAGAGAAGTACCCAGATTATGATGGAAAAGTAAAAATAGTTGATATCAATGATGAAACTAATACTGAAGAAATTAGTTTTGAAGAGTCTTTTGGAGAATTACCATTAGATGGCGGAAACTTGCTATCTAGAAGTTTTGCAGGAGTTCCAACTACAGGAACTCCAAATAGTAGTATTGGAAAAGTAAAACTTTATTGGTTTTTGAGTAACGGTGTGGTAAAACATGCCTCAGGAACTGTATTTAAAGTTTCTGATAATGTATTCGGAACTGCAGGACATGTTGTTTATGATCGAGCAAATGGATACGGCTGGGCGGGTCAAGGGAGCATATTATTTGGCTGCACTAGGTCTGCCAATGGCGGAATAAATACTAAAGCACTTTATGGAGTGACTTCTTTATCAACTAATTCAGCTTGGACAGACACTCCGGACTACCACAAGGCTTGGGGATCTGATTTTGGACATATTAAAGCCAAGTTATCTTTTGGTACAGCACCGGCAAACTTAAAATTGCATACTGGAACAGTACCTCAAAGTGTTAGTGGTACATCTTATGGATATAATGGTGGAGTCAATGAAGTCTCATTTTCTAAAGCGGTGGGACAACTAAGGACCTCAACCCTTTTTTATGGAAATATATATGAAGCTACATGGAGTATAATGCCTTTGCGAGGCGGAATGAGTGGTGGTCCCGTATTTGATAATTCTAACCGTATAATTGGGATCAATTCAAATATTTCCGAGGATGGCAAGACGTCTAGATTTGTAAAATTGAGATATACAATAGTTAATTCATTTAAGTAAGATAATTTCATATTTTAGATTAGTATTGTAAAATAGTTGTAAAAAAATAGAAAATCCCTATTACTCTTAAAAATGGAGTGACAGGGATTTTTGTTACGCTTGGATTTGAAATCCGTCCGATATTTATGAAAACGCAGATTTGCGTTATGGCAAGTGTAGCTACAACTACGGTTGTTATCACTCTGTGTGATAGCGAAGCTATGAGGTCGGTTAAATCGATTCCATCGAAAATATTGGGTTAGCTTACAGGCGAAGAATTTCGTACGCAGTCCTAAAATAGCCCACCACAAAAATGTGGAGAGCACAAAATTGCGCCGCCGAATAGCCGAAGCCAAAAATGGATTGAGTGAATATCTTAACGAAGCCAATATTGGATTGGTTAGTCAAAAATGACTAACAGCTCAAGAAACAGGTGTATCTTAAGGTGCGCCCGTTGGCACATTGAGCCGAGAGCAAAATTGCGCTGAGTGATTTCCCAGATCGTTGGGAACGATGGTATTTTAAAGTTCCCTCGTTGCTAGGTGTCGAGCTGGCTGATACCCAAGATTTAAAACAGATGGGTTTGAACCATTTGCTAAAAAAGCCATGCCCCAATCAAGGAGCAAGACTTAGTTTAACTAGAAGGGAGTAGGTATTATTTTATTTTTGATTCACGGATAAATTTAATAAGTAGAAGAATAAAGTTACTGGTTTGGACTAGTAAAGCCAAGATAGGAATAATATTCATTTTTTTCCTCCTTAATAAAGAAAAATAGTGGGTATCTCGAGTTCTATCTGAAATCAACAAAAAAGCTTAAAGTTTCTTACTTTTCTATTTAATTTCAAACAGAGCCGAGATACCCACTATATAATAGTAGTTATCGTTTCCCATTTTATAAATGGAAACGGTTCTTATTTTTGCCACGAGATAGGGATACACCCTTCTAGTTAAATAAAATATAGCATATGTAAAATTTATGGTCAACAGAAAGCGCTAAATGATCGTGTTATAACTGGTTATCTGTTTTGATTGACTCTTTACTGAATACTATAGCTATTTTTTATTACTCCTGGTATGATTAAGTAAAAAATAAGGAGAGTCGAAAGTGATTGAACCCATTTTAACTTTAATTAGTGCAGCTATAACTTTATTTACAACAATCTTAGGTGTATTTGAAGAAAAGAAAGCTATAGAAAAGACAGAACAATCAATAAATGATCAAGATCAAAGATTTAGTAATATAACTACACAAGGTGATAACTCAGCTATAAATATTAATGCAACTCAAATTCAGCAATCTGTAGTTGTAAAAAAACATCAAGAATATAAAATAAAAGATGAGCATTTTAAAGAGAATCTCTCAAGGTTAAAGGGCTATAATAAGTTCTTTTTAATAACATTACCAGTTATAATGCTCTTTTTAGTTTACTTTAAAAAGGTTGAATCAGTTGATTACGCCATTCGCATTAGCATAATAGTTGTTTGTTCGTATTCAATTTCACTATATTTTAGATACGTATATCAACGATATGTAAGAAAAATAAAAAATGGAGGTCATGAAGAGGACGTTCTTAGTAAAATGATAAGGGGAATCGAATTTTTTCTATTTCCTTTAGTTATTTTTTTGATATCTGTATTCAACATAGGAAGTTCTATACTACAAGTTCCCAAAGAAATAAGCGGTTTAGATTCTATTTATATATTCGTGATTTTGTATTTGATTTCAGCTTATGTGGAATCTTTAATGTTTCAATTCATAGTAGGCAATAATATTTGGAAAATCTCATTTTTCGTAAAAAGGATGCTTGCAGTTCTATTTTTACTCTTTTTAAGCTTCGCGTTAGCAATTCAATTGTTAGTGCAGTATGTCTAGTCTGAAAATGTATCAGAAGTTGAAATGATAGTATAAGGTTACTATAGCCAATTGATTTATAGATGAGTTATTAAATAGTTATATGCTTGACATGATGATTTCCATCGTTGTGTTATGTATGAGCGCCCTACGCTTATGGGAATTGATTGAATACGATATTGAATACGATTTACATTCAATAGAGTGAAACTTGATGATATCATCGAAATGATAAAATAGCTGGTTTCATTGATAATGAAATTTAATGATGAAGGGTGAAATTGGATTTTCTAATCCCGCCGTCTCCATAAGTTTTTTAATGTAAGACAGTAGAAACGTGATTGTACAGGGGATTGTACAGTGTTTCTACTGTCTGCTTTTTTGTATTAAAAGCCATTTTGATTCCGGTGTAGCTTGCAAGCAATTAGCTATTATGTCGTTGCTATTGGAGCTTGGTCTAAAAAATAATGAACTAAGAAATAATTTTACAGCTCGAGTGAGTATTTTAGACTGTTAGTGCGCTTAAATCCTACGTGCTCATATAAGTAATGAGCAGGGAAGGCATCATCTAAGCAGGTCAGGTTGATAGAACGATAGCCATCATCACGCCCTTTTTCGATTATTTTTTCTAGAAGTGTTTGGGCAATTTTCTGCTTTCTGTATTCCTTTTTTACAGCAACATTAAACAGCATTAAGCATGGTTGAAATGAAAAAGTAAACAGGTCGATGGAATATTGAGTAATACTGCCAACGATAACTCCCTTATCTTTTACAACCCAAATGGTATAGGGGGAATTTTCTTCATACCGATTATACGAATCTATTGGGTTACTGTTTCCAAAACACGCATCAATTAGGATTTTGTATTGTAGGATATCTTCTTTTCTTAGTTGTTCAGTTTTCATGTAAATCTCCTTATAGTTTGATGGGAAAAGTTCTTTATCATAGATCCTCATTTTACCATGTGCGTTCTTTCGCAGATGATAGCGAATTATAAATGCTTATTTATAGAAAATGAAAGACCGTCTTTCAATAAATATGAAAAAGACACTAAAGCATAAAATGGCTCCAGTGTCTCTGCTTCTTTGATTAATTCCCATTGAGATATTGTTCGATTGTCAAATCTCCGAGTGATTGAAAAATCTGATCTCTGCTTGTTAGAGTACCCTCTGCTGTTTTGATCCATTCTTTTTGAACGTCGTTTTCAACATAGGAGAGGGCACTTCTTCCATCCTCAGTGTAATATAAGGAAAGGTTCTCCATAGGAATAGTTGCTACAGTACCATCTAAAGCAATAGTTGATATGGACATGTCAGCATTTATAAAAAAGATGTTTTCTATTTGCGAAATCCCCCAACCACCAGAAAATTCCTCGATTGATGGCTGCGATTCCTCTGAAGAACTGGACGTTTCAACTGCACTACTGACAGTAGTTTGCTGAGAATTGCTGGAAGAGGTGCTAGACTCACTCCTATTTTTAGACGAATTCGGCTGTCCTTCTAGCTTCTCTGCTTGTTGTTTCTGGGGATTGAAAATAACCATTGATCCGGCAAATAGTAACAGTATAATGATCGATAATGACAGTAAAATTGTATCATTTCGAAATTTTCTATCTCTTCCAAGTTTGAAAATGAATAATGACCAAATTTTTTTCATAGAATACCCCGTTTCATTGTGGCTAATGATTTTTACCATTCTTCCAAGTATGTGTTTGAAGGAGCGACCATTCATCTGTTGTCTTTGGTAAAAGTATACATCAATAGTCTACTTTTTGGTAATTTTGGCCAAACTTATTTCTATAATATTCATTAACTTGTAGGAAACGATGTAGTAGAGCAATCTTCTATCTTTTCTTTTCTGATAATCGCAAAAAGAGATAAAACAACAAGGCTGGAATGCCTAAATAAACAAGAAATTGGCCAAAATTATAAGCAGTATCATCAAAAAATACAGGAATAACGTCAACAATCGCCGGAAAGACTAAAACCAATAAAAAAATTGCTAAAACTAAAAATACCCACTTAAAAAACGTTCTCATATTTCCACCCCTTTATGTGACTAGCGTAGCAAAATCTGGGGGAAAAGTCTACAGCTTAATGAAATGGAGAGAAGATTAGAGCATTTTGAAAAAAATCCATAGTTGTTTCTGATTTTCTAAGAAAAAAGAGTGATAAAATGAAAGATTTTAGAAGGGAAAATAAAACGTTGATTGTTAGAGATTCAAATTGTACTTTAGGTTTGAAGTGTGATAGCATAGAAGAGTAGTATCATTCTTGATTAATTTAATCGGCCTTATCCTGACGAGTATTCTAGAATAATTCCTTTTACATTATCGCGAACATATTGCAAATAATTTGTGCAAGAAGCACTTGGAGGATTTATTTTATGAATACAGGAACAGTGAAATGGTTTAATGCAGATAAAGGGTTTGGCTTTATTACTGGAGAAGACGGTACAGACGTTTTTGCTCATTTTTCAGCTATTCAAGGAGATGGATTCAAATCTCTTGATGAAGGTCAAAAAGTTACTTATGACTTAGAAGATGGACAAAGAGGTCCTCAAGCAGTTAATATTGTCAAAAACTAGTTAACACTCGTCAAAAAACAGCCTTCTGGGCTGTTTTTCTATATAAAGGGGGGCTAAGCATGTCTGAATCAAAACCAACTAGAGCGTATGGAAAAAAAAGCAAAGAAGATTCGGAAATAAAAAAGTCGTTTGATATCGATCAGTCCGTTTCATTTATCTATAAAAATGAAAGCCGAACAGGAACAATTGTCAAAAAATTGGAATATGCAGCTGTTGTGGAAATTGATTTTGTCGATGAGTTCTCTCATTCAGAAGACCGAACAGTCATCAATTATAGTGAGCTACAGCGACGATAAGTTTGTTCTGATTTGTTTAGCAATTATAGTTGAAAAGACAAAACAGAAAATACTCATACTCTTTGAAAAACTACTTATAGCTCTTTGAGTAGTTTTTTTAGTTTAAAAGAAAGATTTTCTAAAAAAACTGATTTATTGTATAAATCCCCGTATAAATGGGTGTTAAATCAAATTTCTATTAGAATAAATGAGATTATTTAATTTTTTGTATGAAAAATGGGTGTATCTTTGCCGAAAAGATTATTTTTTGTAAATAAATATTTATTTTTTATATGATCTTTGTTAATATTTATGTGAAGAGAGATTTTTGAAGATATCTTTCTGAAGTTGAGTACAGGGGAATGATATAGATTGATCAGCACTATCTGTTCCTAACGTGGCATCTTCTTGAAGGGTAGAAGTGCTACTTTTTATGTACCGACCATGAGGAAACCGAGATGATTATACAGAATCATCTCGGTTTTTTTGCTATGGATTACTACGATCGCCTTATATGTAGCATCGGATAAGGGGGAACCTAGTCCGTCAATCTGCATTTCCCGAACAACTTCAAACCCATTTTTTCTATAAAATTGAGTAGCAGAAATGTTCTGTTTATTGACATCAACGGAACAGGTGGAGTGATTCTTAACAAGAAAAGGAAGGATTTCTACACTGTATCCTTTTTTATGAAAAGCAGGATCAAGAAAGAACATTTCAATCATAAGTCAGTATTGATGTGCTTATTAAAATATATTAGCTCTGCAGAAGGAACATAGAGAAGATTTTTTTCATCTGAACCAAAAACAAAAATCAGCTGAAGCAAAATGGGTAAGTTCCAAGCTTCAGCTGATTTATTTTATATTCCTAATAGGGGCGCTGGATTTACATATCCTGACCAAAGTCCGGTAGAAATTCCGAAGTGAAGATGGACGCCTGTTGAATTTCCAGTTGTTCCCATAAAGCCGACCTGTTGGCCTTTTGAAACAGCCTGTCCAGTGCTAACAGTTGCACTACTTAGATGGGCATAAAGAGAGTAATAGCCATCTCCATGGTCAATGATGACATAATTTCCAGACATCCCATCGTAACCCGCATCTGCAATTGTCCCAGATTTAACAGCCATAATTACTGTTGAGGAGCTTCCGCCAAAATCGATTCCTTCGTGGAAAGTTCCGGAAATACCTGTAGGATCTTCACGGTAACCAAAACCACTTGTCACAATAACGCTACTGACAGGTAATCCCCAACCACTGCTTGTGTCCACAGGTGCTTCAGGGGTAGTGATTGAGGTTTCAGGAACTGAAACAACATCCTCTGTACTATCAGTTTCTACATCTGCAGTTTCTACAGGTGCTTGGGTTGCTTCGGCTGCTTCTTTTTCGGCTGCAGCTGTTTTAGCCGCTTCCAGAGCCAAACGTTCTTTTTCTTCTTTTTCAGCTAAAGCTTGTGCTTCAGCCATTTTTTGTTTTCTTTCTTCAATAGCTTTCAGCTCTTCTTGTCTTTTTCGTTCAGCTTCCGCTTTTTGCTGTTCAAACTGTTCTTTCTCGGCAGTTTCTTTTGAAAGACTAGCTGCCAACTCGTTCAATTTAACCTCTTGATCAAGTTTTGCCTGAGCTAATTGTTCCTCTTGCTCAGCTAAAGCAGTTGTTTTTTCTTCTAAAACTTTTGCTTGTTGCACTAAAGAGTCTTTTAATGTATTCAATTCTTCTTTGTCTGTCTGTTGAGCTTTGATAATGTCATTATTGGCACTGACGATCGTATTAACAGCTAAAACTTTTGAAATCGCGTCAGAAATAGACGTAGCATTCAGCATGACAGAAAGAATAGACGTATCTTGTCCTGTCTGTGTTGCACGAGCTTGTGCATTTAATTGATCATTTCGCTTCTCTATTTTCTTTTCGAGGTCAGTGATTTCTGTGTTTAAATCATTGATTTTTTGTTCAACACCTTGCTTCTCATTCAATACAGTGTTGTACTCTTCTTCCAAAGCACTGATCTCAGCTTCTAATTCATTTTTGTATGCTTTAGCATCTTCTTGGGTGCTGATGATGTCATTGATTTTTTGATTCTGTGCTTCGATTTTTTCGTCAATTGTTTCAGCAAAGGCAGAAATTGGTGCACTACCAAGTAGCAAAACAAATGAAAGAGTCAAAATTAATTTTTTCTTCAAACCGTAATCCTCACTTTTTTATTGATAAATAGTCAACTATTCTTTTATAATTTCTTGTCAAATCATTAAGGAACAATGAATGAAACCTAAGTACAAGTATACAATAGATTAAGAAAAAAAGAATCCTCTTTACCCTTTTTTAATCAGAATGCAAAGAGAAAACATTATTGTAACATAAGATAATGGCATTTAAAAATTTGAACAAAGAAAACAGTTGGATTGTAGAAGAGTCTTGAAACATAGTAACGTACCACTAATGCATTTTTGTTTGGAGTTCGTCGCAGTTTATACCCTCCGAGTGTTGGGCGGACCTCGCCCCAGCTCGCTGCTAATAGTTGCTTATTACCGCCGTCTATTCGAGCTTGAGCTTTGTCCCACACGCCAAAATCAACTTCCTTTTTATTTAAGCTATTTTCCCTCAAGAAATGAAATCGTTTCTACATCCTCGTTGATAAGAAGATGAGCAGTCTTAGTTAATAAGCTAAAGTAGGTTGATTTGCTAGCCAGTTCATCAATAAGGGGAAGTAGATGATCCCGATAATCGTTTTCTTTTTCAACAAGATAAAGTGGTTCTTCTTCGGCAATCAATGCAGTTGATTCCTGAACCGCTTCCTCATAGCGATGAGCAAACAGTTTCGGAAATTCATTTTTGGCTTCTATTAGTATTTGGACATCATCTTCATAAGAGATATCTTTTTTTTGGAGATGCCTACTCAATTGGTCCAGTTCTTTATCAGAAAGTTGGGTGATTGTTGCAGAGTTATTCAGAAGTGTTTGAATGTACGCATTAAAGTCGCCATACTTGATCCAATCTGAACTAGTATTGCCTAAAAGAGCAATTTTTTCCAAACGATCCGCTTTTGGCAGATTGTTCCCCTTTTCCCAGTTGTTCACAGTACTAGCACTGGAATTTCCTACTAATTTAGCGAAAGCGGCCATTGAATAATTGTGTTTTTTTCGAATATGTTTTATGCGATTTCCGACTTCAATCAGATTAACAGACACAGATGTTCCTCCTTAAATGTGTTTTTTATAATATACCATAAAACGTTCATAAATTCATCCCGTTTTTTATTCATTTTCTCTTGAGTCTTTTTCCTTTTAGTGATAAGATGGTTTTACCGAAATTTATTCATTTATTTTTTGGTAGAATATGAAAAAGGATTTAATTCGAATTATTTCTTTATAGTAAATTTACCGAAATTTATTCATTAAATAGGAGGGCTTATGAAAAAGATAGCAACGATTGAAGAGAGAAATCGACAGCAGGTCTATAGAATGCTAAATGAATTATCAAAACGAATACCAACCGATTGTTCAGAGGAAGTAATTTTTGATTTGTATATTCAGGAATACGAGCAAGTAGTTAATAGAATGTTCAGTGCGACGATATTCTATAGAGGAATGGATTATGCTTGTAGCATGTATAAGCACATTGTCAAAGTAGAGTATAGACGATTCTGTGTATTACTTATTAAGAAAGTTGCTGATGAACCAATAAGGGAACAAATTTTACTTAGTATGAGGAAAAAGAGAAATCAGCTGTTAAGAACGGCACCTTCTACCTCAGAAAAGACAGCTGGGTTTGAAATTTTTTATAGTTTGACAGGAGGCTTTAGAAAGAAATACAAGCAAGACCGAAAAGCAGTTGGACAGATGTATGATGAGCTTGTTTCGACATCTAAAGTGCGGCTATACCCAATCTATTTTTGGAGACAAAAGCTTCTGCGATTCTCTTCCTACATAAGAAATCATCTTCTCTGGGAATTACGTTCCTGTATCAAGCAGTAATAATAATGTAGGAGTGAATTAGTGTGAAGGATTTTAATCTTATGCTATCCTGTAATTGAGTGAGAAAAGTCTTTCAAATCAAGACGAAAGGAAGGATGGCTTACTATGAAAAAAGAGGATATGCATATGGAGCATGAGAAAATGGAGATGGAACATGGGGAGATGAACCATTCCATGAAAGAACACGAACATCCAATGCATGACCACTCAGGTGGGCATGGTATGACTGGTATGGATCACTCCATGCATATGGGGAATTTTAAACAAAAATTTTGGCTTTCACTGATTCTAGCTACGCCTATCATTTTTCTATCACCTATGATGGGTGTTGATTTACCGTTTCAGTTTACGTTTCCAGGTTCAGATTGGCTTGTGCTTGTTTTGGCAACCGTTTTATTTTTCTATGGAGGAAAGCCATTTTTATCAGGTGCAAAAATGGAATTAGAGCAACGAGCGCCTGCAATGATGACGTTGATTTCTATGGGGATAACAGTCGCTTACTTATATAGTCTATATGCTTTTGCCATGAATCATTTATATCCACATAATCATATTATGGATTTTTTCTGGGAATTGGCAACATTGATCGTTATTATGCTTCTAGGGCATTGGTTAGAAATGAACGCGATATCAAATGCTGGTGATGCCCTTGATAAAATGGCTGCTCTTCTACCGGATACGGTGAAACGATTGTCTGCAAATGGTGAAGAGGAGGTTTCTATCAACGAAGTGCAAGAAAAAGACCATTTGATTATTCGTTCAGGAGATAAAATTCCTGCTGATGGAAAAATCATTTCCGGCGCTACTTCCGTAGATGAGTCTATGGTAACAGGTGAATCGAAAATGGTTATGAAGCACAAAGGAGATACCATCATTGGTGGAGCTATCAACGGTAGTGGAACGATTGAAATCGAAGTGACAGGAGTGGGTGAATCAGGCTACTTATCAAAAGTCATGCAGTTGGTACAACAGGCTCAGTCAGATAAATCAAAGCTTGAGTCACTTTCTGATAAGGTTGCACGCTGGCTTTTCTACATTGCGCTAGCGGTGGGGATCGGGGCATTCCTTCTTTGGCTCTTGTTGACTGGCGATCTAAGTATGGCATTTGAACGGATGGTCACAGTTTTTATCATTGCTTGTCCTCATGCGTTAGGATTGGCAATTCCATTGGTTATCGCACGTTCCACATCCATTGGAGCCAGACATGGTCTTTTGATAAAAAATCGAAATGCAATGGAACAGACAGAGAATCTTCGCTATATATTACTAGATAAAACAGGTACATTAACAGAAGGAAAATTCACTGTGACAGGACTTGATGTTTTTGACAGTGCTTATAATGAAGATGAAGTACTCAAATATATTGGAGCTTTGGAGGCAAATGCCAATCACCCATTAGCGCTAGGGATTATGAACTATATCGAAGCAAAGCAAATTGAACCATACAAGGTGGAGGAACTACAAAGTCTTTCAGGAATAGGTTTAATTGGTCAAATCAATAATAAACAAGTGAAAATTGTTAATGAAAAAGAAGTTAATCGTTTAAACTTAGATGTAGAAGCTACAAGAAAAGAAAGCTATTTGCAGCAGGGAAATACACTAAGTTACTTAATTATTGATAATCAGCTTGTAGCTTTAATCGCTCTGGGCGATAAGATAAAACCTCAGGCTAAGGCATTTATCACTGAACTTAAAAAGCAAGAAATTATTCCTGTCATGCTTACCGGAGACAATCAAACAGCAGCTGCATCTGTGGCCGATTATTTAGGAATTACCGAGTTCTACAGCGAGTTGTTGCCGGAAAATAAGGAAGAAAAAGTTAAAAAGTATTTAGCAAAAAACGAAAAAGTAATGATGGTGGGGGATGGAATCAATGATGCACCGAGTCTTGCAAGAGCAACGATAGGTGTAGCGATAGGTGCAGGTACGGATGTAGCAATTGAGTCAGCTGATATTGTTCTTGCTGATAGTGATCCTATAGACATCTTAAGATTTTTGGATCTTGCAAAGCAAACGAGAAAAAAGATGATTCAAAATTTATGGTGGGGAGCAGGGTATAATATATTGGCTATTCCTTTAGCAGCAGGAATATTAGCGCCGATTGGCTTTATCTTGAATCCGGCAATTGGTGCTGTGTTGATGTCCCTAAGCACAATTATTGTTGCATCTAATGCCATGACATTGAGAATCAAGGGAGAATAGATAAGGCAGAAAGTAATTATCCATGATGTTTGACTAGTCTTTGCGAAGGACTGCGATACGAAATTTGAATTTTTTTAGAGATTAATACAATTTTCACTTTGATTATTGTGGTTCTATGTCAATTTGTGTTGGTAGGACAAAAAACTGAATAAAATCGTAGAACTTGGAATAAAAATCAGAGACATTCTGGTTTTGTTTCAAGTTCTTTTTTAGAAATAGGAGGACTTCTGCCAATTATCTGGGCAGCTGGCCGGAAGCGACTTGGCAAAAAGCGCCAATTCCATTCCTAAATCGAGTCAAAGTAGCTGTACATGTACTTGGATAACAGCTACTAATTCCCGATTTACCTTTATAGCTGCAGAGATATTGGTTGTGAGCCCCCTTTTAATCTTGAGAAAAAACAAGACCTTGAACAATGTAAATACGTGAACGAAAATGATAGAAATTGCGGTAGCCATAAGCCACTCGTTTGATTACCTTAATCTTGTTGTTCAACCCTTCTGTAATGCCATTAGAAAAAGAAAAACTGAACGCATTGGTAATTCCTTGTCTGTGCTTCTTGAAGAATCTCAATTTCTTTTTGAACCAGAAAGGCAGTCGGGGATCTAGTGTATCAAGTTCTTCAAAGAAACGCTTGGCGTCTCGATGAGTAAAGGCATATTTGAGAAACTGAACAGTATCGTAAGCAATGCGCAAGGTTGAATCATAGCTGAGTAATTCATCGACAATATCTGTTTGAGTTAATGGACGTTTGAGCAGTGAATGATAGGGACGATGTTGACTATCAAGCTCAGAGGAATCTTTTAAGAGTAACTTCCAATACCGTTTGAGTCGACGATATTGCTTCTGTTCTAGCGGTGAGGAATGCCGAAAGGCATTCATTGTCTTTATCCGCAGTTGATTTAACGCTCGATTCATCTGTTGGACAATGTGGAATCGGTCAGTGACGAGTTGGGCATTTGGAAACACAGACTTGAGTAATTGATCATAGCTCGCATTCATGTCCATGACCAGGTACTTTACGTTTTCTCGAGCTTCTTTTGTGTAACGCATAAAGTGTCGGGTTAAGTGTGTTAACCGTCGGTCTTCAAGGACTTCAAGAATCTTGTTGGTTTCTCCATTAACACAAATAAAACTCATGGCTCCTTCACAAGATTTCATTGATTTGAATTCATCAATACATAAAATTTTTGGAAGAAATCGCCAGTTTGGAGAATAAGAAGTAGCTAGCTCTTCCATTAAGCGAAGAACCGTCACGTCTGAAACGAAATGTTTTTGGGCAATCTCTTTCCTAGAAACATTTTTCTTTAAATCAAGCATGATTTGGAGACAGAGCTGCTTCGATAAATGATGATGCTCTTCAACTAACTCTGTTTGAGCATGAAAAGTAGCGTGACACTCATGACAACGAAAGCGTGAACGTTTCAGCTCCAATAATGTCAAGCGACCATTAAAAACAGGTAATTGAGTATATGTCCGATGGTAACCGTTTTTGATGATCTGTCCTTGATTTTTAATGCCACAGTTTCTACAATGTGTAGGTATATACGTAAGTGTTGCTTTGATGACCTGAGCCTTAACACCTTTTGAATGACTGTATTCAAGCCAATCCTCTCCAAAGGAGAGATGTTTATCTGTTAGTCCAAGCAATAATCTGGTATTCTTATCCATAGAGGAACAACCTTTCTGATGATTTGTGGTTTTTGTCGATTTCATTTTATCAGTTTGTTGTTCCTTTTTTGTGTTTGACCACTCAAAAAAGTGCTGGTGGTTTTTCCTTTAGGAATTTCCACCAACACAAAATATTATAGAACCATTATTGTGTTAATCTCTCTTTTTTTTATTAAAAAAAAGAGAAAATACTAATTTTGGAGTAATCTATAGTAAGGGCATGTTTAAAAATTTTTCAGACCATATCAGAAATACTCGCTTAGGTTACGACATAAGTTATGTTGTCTTTCTAAATAGTCTCTATTTAATCACTTACTTCTTGAGAATTTTGACTACCACGAAATTTTTTGAACATGTCTTAGAATTGATAAATAAAATGTGGGGATTTTTATGGACATAACAGAAATATTAGATTTTGAAACAAGAAAAATGTTGGAAATAGTGACGTTTCTTCGTCAACAATCAAGAAGGGTATCACTTAAGAAGCTTGCTGATAGATTATCAGTACACGTAAAAACACTTACAAAATATGTAGGGAAATTACGACACCTAGTTAGTGACTATCATTTGAGTAGACAGTTGGTTTTATCTGTTCAGGGACGGGATAGTCTAACCTTGGAGATGGAGAATCCGTGGTATTTGGAGAAACTTCGTATTTGCTTGATTCAAAGATCTCCAGCAATAACAATGCTTAATAGAATCATTCGCAACAATTTTACAATCAAAGAGTTTTCAGCTCAATTGAAAGAGAGTATTCCACAGGTAAAAAAGAGAGTGACAAGGATTAGGCGATGGCTTCAGCCCTTACAGCTGACATTGCGGCGGAATACATTTGAGTTAACAGGTGAAGAGGTGCAAATAAGAGAATTTATACATCAATTTTACCAAATCACTTCGTATCCTCTTGATGAAAGTGAGTACTCTTCTTTTTCTGAAGAAGCAGAGTTCGTTTATCGAAAGATTGTTTTGTTTTTTCATATGAGGTTAAACTTTTTGCAGGAACAACAGTTGTTTTCGATTATTTCTATTCAACTTGATCGAATCAACAGGAGGAAATCTGTGGTATTCAATGAATCACACAGAAGCTATTGTTTAAATAGTTCGCTTTTTGCTTCTTTATTGTCTCAGTTAAAACAAAGAACAGGAATGGCTCTTTCCACTGAAGAATATATGTACTTATTTCTGATGGTCCAAGCAAAGTTTTCTGACAATTTCAATCAAAGGATAAAAGAAAAATTTATCCATGAAAATTATATAAACAAAACAACCGCCTACATCCAAACCTCTTATGGGGCAGAATTACTAAAGAGTAGTTTTAAAGAATGTGATTTTCTTTTTGATAAGGACGTGTACACATCCTTATTAAGCTTCCATTTATATTATGACCTGATAAGCACTATGCTATATGAGGATATCTCGCTAATAGAGCAATCCTTCAGCACTTACCCAGTCTTGTTTCATAAGTTGAGTGATGGCTTTCAAAAGGTCAAAAAAGAAAATTTGCATTTTCAACGAATAACGAAATTACAGTTTCTTTTCCGGTATTTTTTTATTTTTTCCGAAATGCTTTCGCCAGTGTCAATCGAACCACAAAAAAATATTTATCTCGTATTGAATTGGAAACAGGAGCAGAAAAAACAGTTAACAAAGACGATAGCATCGCATTTCAAAAATAGAAAAAACATCCGTTTCGTTGAAGGGAAAATCTATAGTGAATATAAAAATGCAGATGTGATTTTAACTAACTTAATCCATCCGTTTTTTATAGAACAAGACGTGCACTGCCCTGTGCTGACGATTCCGGAAATACCTGAGGAGGTTCTTTTGAAGCAATTAGAGCAGATTTTATCAGGGATATAATAAAACCCTTTCAGCTTTTTATGATAGAATAGATGTATTAATGAATGGGAGGCTTTTTGATGAAAAAAATTCAGTTTGGTACAAGCGATTTGAATGCAGCTTCAGTTATTTTGGGATGTATGCGAATGAATAATGCGGAAGATCCTCAACGTGTGTTGGAGACAGCTTTTGATCAGGGGATTGATTTTTATGATCACGCAGATATATATGGCGGCGGCGAATGCGAAACGATTTTCGGTAAAGCATTGAGAGATAGCAGTATTTCCAGAGATGATATTATTCTTCAAACAAAATGTGGTATTCGTAAAGGGATGTTTGACTTTTCAAAGGAACATATTGTTACTTCTGTAGAAGAAAGTTTGAAGCGATTAGGTGTTGACTATGTTGATGCGTTACTTCTCCATCGCCCAGATACATTAGTAGAGCCGGAAGAGGTTGCGGCCGCTTTCGATCAGTTGGAGCAACAAGGAAAAGTGAAATATTTTGGTGTAAGTAACCAGAAACCAATGCAAATCGAATTATTGAAAACTGCAGTGAAGCAACCATTGGTAGCTAACCAATTGCAGTTTGGTATCAAGCATACAGAGATGGTAGATCAAGGGATTCATGTCAATATGACCGACACAGGAAGTTTCGACCATGACGGGAGCGTTCTCGACTATTCTCGTTTAAAGAAAATGACCATCCAAGCATGGTCACCATACCAATATGGCTTCTTTGAAGGTGTGTTCCTTGGCAATGAAAAATTCCCGGAACTGAATAAAAAAATGGAAGAAGTCGCTGAAAAATATAACACAACGCCGACAGGGCTTGCTACGGCTTGGATTTTACGACATCCTGCAAACATGCAGGTCATTGCTGGAACGATGAATCTTGGTCGGATTGAAGAGATCGCCAAGGCATCAGAAATCGTATTAAGTCGTGAAGACTGGTATGCGATTTACCTTGCGGCAGGCAATATCTTACCTTAATGAATAGGAGACACAAATGAAATCTTCACAGCAACAACTTTCCTCTCGAGGCTTTCTACCAAAAGAAACGGTTCTTGAAAAGCTTGAGAAAAATGATTTATTCACACAATTAAGTAGCTCTGACCCTGTGCAACGATCCATCGCAGCACGTTGTCTAGGCACATACTATATTCTATTGGCTGGTACAGCTGAGAGACTGTTGGAACATTTGTGCATTGAAAAAAAGCTCTACACTCGTATAGAAATATGTGATGCCTTGGCTAAAGGAGATACTCTTACAGTTCATGCGATGATCCCTTATCTAAATAAACTGGGGAACAATCAGTATCGCTCACTTACAGATGCGAAAACATCGAAAAAGAAGTGTTATCCTTTGCCTCGAGGAATTATTGCTCGTACCTTTGGTCGTATGGATCTATCTGTAGCGGATATTTTATTAGATAATCTTAACCAAAAAGAATACACCGGAGAAATGATAGATGGATTAGGGTATTTGATTGCCAATAATCCCACGCTTCAGACAATCTCTAATTATGAAAGAGCTAAAGTGTACTATCTAAAATACAAGACGGATAAGCTTTTTGTATGGAAGTTTGTTATTTTCAGTTCAGCATTTCCATATGCTTTTGTCGAAAAAACATTAGCTGCAATAAGCAAGGAGTTCCCCGAACAAGCGATACAACGGGAAATAGAAAGAACGATCGTTATTTCAAAAAGACATTGATCTATCGTTAAAAGTTTACAGAATGAAAAATTTTCGGTCATAAAAAATTCAAAATTGGGCGGTAGAATGTAATCAAATAAGAAAATGAAATTAAGTGTGAATTTCATTTTGTGTGAACTCCAATGACTAACGCAGTACTCCTAAACTGTAGTGGTCTAAAATAAAGAATCTCTTTAGCTAATGTGTGGGCTTCAGAGATTCTTTTTTTGCGTCCCTTATGATTTGAAACAGTGCGTTTATGAAATAAGAAAAAAATTCCTATTCTACGTGAAATTAAAAATCATGTTTTGTAGAAAGGAACTCTTCTTACTGCAATTTCTGCCAATATTTGTTAAAATGAAACAGAGTCTGATTACGAACAGAGAAGAGTTTTACTTGATACTAATCAGCTATTTCTTAAGGAGAATCAAAAAGTAAGATAGCAGAAAAAAATGAAGATATACCTTTCATCATTTTTTTCAACAACCAAAAGGAGGGCCTCTACTCTGGTAAGTACAAAAACCTAGAAGTAGAGGACATCGGACCACCAGAATAGAGAAACAAGAAAGTTACCTAGCTTGTTTCTACCACAACTAACAAGGAGAGCCATTATTCTTTTATTAAGAATGCTAGAATAATGGACATCGGACCACCAAAATGGAGGAAAAGAAGAAATCACTTTCTTCTTTACTTCAACAACCAAAAGGAGAGCCACTACTCTGGCACACATAAAAACCTAGAAGTAGAGGACATCGGACCACCAGAATAGAGAAACAAGAAAGTTACCTAGCTTGTTTCTACCACAACTAACAAGGAGAGCCATTATTCTTTTATTAAGAATGCTAGAATAATGGACATCGGACCACCAAAATGGAGGAAAAGAAGAAATCACTTTCTTCTTTACTTCAACAACCAAAAGGAGAGCCACTACTCTGGCACACATAAAAACCTAGAAGTAGAGGACATCGGACCACCAGAATAGAGAAACAAGAAAGTTACCTAGCTTGTTTCTACCACAACTAACAAGGAGAGCCATTATTCTTTTATTAAGAATGCTAGAATAATGGACATCGGACCAACAAAATGGAGAAAAGAAGAAATCACTTTTTTCTTTTCCTCCACAAATAAAAGGAGTGCGCACATGGCAAAAAATAAATTATTATTAGTAGATGGAAATAGCGTGGCTTTTCGAGCATTTTTCGCGCTACACAATTCATTAGATCGATTTGTAAATAAGAATGGGCTACACACAAATGCAATATATGCTTTCCATACAATGTTTGAAAATGTGATGGCTAAAGAACAACCTACACATGTATTGGTTGCTTTTGATGCTGGTAAAACAACATTTCGAACGGAGTTTTATGCGGAGTATAAAGCAGGTCGTTCGAAAACACCGGGTGAGTTTAAGGAGCAGATGCCTTATATTCGCGAACTATTGACAGGTTTAGGTGTTCAATATTATGAATTAGATAATTATGAAGCAGATGATATCATTGGTACTTTGGCAAACAAGGTACCAAAAGAAGAATTTGATGTTGTCGTTCTTTCCGGAGATCGAGATTTAACTCAGCTTACAACTGATTCAGTTAAAGTGGATATCACGGTAAAAGGGGTTAGTGACATTGAATCTTATACCCCTGAGTATGTTGCTGAAAAATATGATGGTCTGACACCTCTTCAAATTATTGATATGAAAGGCTTGGCTGGTGATACTTCAGACAACATTCCAGGTGTAACAAAAATTGGCGAGAAAACAGCAATCAAGCTATTGAAGGAATACGGCTCTGTTGAAGGCGTTTATGAGCATATAGATGAAATGAAAAAGAGCAAGATGAAAGAAAATCTGATCAATGATAAAGAGAACGCCTTTATGTCCACACGATTGGCAACTATCGAGGTAAATGCGCCAGTTGATGTTGATATAAATAGCTTAAAATATGAAGGAAAAGATTTGGATAAGCTCGTTCCTTTCTATAAAGAAATGGAATTCAAACAGTTCTTGAGTAAGCTGAACATAGAGGAAGAGGTTCAGCCGATGGAGGATGTTCACTTTAAGGTAGTGAATGACTTTACTAAAGAAATGTTTACGGATGATATGGCTCTCTACGTGGAAATGATGGAGGATAATTATCATACGTCACCGATCGTTGGCGTGGCGTGGGGAAATGACCACCAGATTTATACAACAAATGATTTGTCCTTGTTTGAAGCACCTGCATTTACTGATTGGCTGCTATCAGATAGCTACAAGAAAAAAGTTTACGACATGAAACGGACATATGTTGCCTTGAATCGCTATACTGGTAAAATGCAAGGTGTCACTTTTGATGTTTTGTTAGCCGCTTATTTACTGGACACTAACGACAACAATGCTGATATTGAAGGTGTGGCACAGCATTATGGCTATACCGATATCCAATCTGATGAAGCAGTTTACGGTAAAGGCGCCAAAAAAGGTTTGCCGGAAGATGAAGAAAAATTCTTCAGCCACTTAGCTAGAAAAGTAAAGGCAATTACAATCTTATCGAATAAGCTGGACAAAGAGTTGGCTGAAAAGGATCAAGCTGATCTTTTCTATAAAATGGAGTTGCCATTGTCTAAAATTTTGGGGGACATGGAAATAACAGGTATCCGAGTAGATGCACAGCGTCTGAGAGAAATGGGGCAAGAATTTTCTGAGCGTCTTACTCAGATTGAACAAAAAATCTATGGAGAAGCTGGAGAAGAATTCAATCTGAATTCACCGAAGCAGCTTGGAGTTATCCTATTTGAAAAAATGGGGCTTCCAGTTATCAAGAAAACAAAGACTGGCTATTCAACAGCTGTAGATGTACTGGAACAGTTGAAGGAACAAGCACCAATCGTTGAAGATATTTTGACATACAGACAAATTGCCAAAATTCAATCAACATATATTGAAGGCTTACTGAAGGTTATTCAACCAGACAACAAGATCCACACGCGTTATGTTCAAACATTAACTCAGACTGGGCGCTTGAGTTCTGTCGATCCAAACTTGCAAAATATTCCGATTCGTTTGGATGAAGGGCGTAAAATTCGTCAAGCCTTTGTACCAAGAGATGAAAATTGGTTGATTTTTTCTTCGGATTATTCTCAAATCGAGTTACGTGTATTAGCGCATATTTCAGATGATGAGCATTTGAAGCAAGCATTTATTGAGGGACAGGATATCCATGCCAGCACAGCTATGCGAGTATTTGGCTTGGAAAAAGCAGAAGATGTGACACCGAATATGCGTCGTCAGGCTAAGGCTGTAAACTTTGGTATTGTTTATGGTATTAGTGATTATGGACTTTCCCAAAATTTGGGTATCACTCGAAAACAGGCGCAGCAGTATATTGACACCTATTTCGAAAAATATCCAGGGGTCAAAAAATATATGGAAGAAATCGTACGTGAAGCGAAAGACAAGGGCTATGTTGAGACCTTGTATCATCGTAGACGTTACTTGAATGATATCAATTCACGCAATTTCAATCTTCGGTCTTTCGCCGAGAGAACAGCCATCAACACGCCGATTCAGGGAAGCGCAGCTGATATTTTGAAGTTGGCGATGATTAATATGGCAGACCGCTTGAAGAGAGAAAATCTTGAAGCAACCATGCTGTTACAGGTTCACGATGAGCTGGTTTTTGAAGTGCCGGAAGCGGAACTGAAAAAACTGGAGGAAATTGTTAAAGAGGAAATGGAAAATGCTGTAAGTCTTCATGTGCCGCTAGTTACAGACAGTAGCTGGGGGAAGACATGGTATGAAGCGAAATAAGTAATAGTAAAGAAGTACAGTGGGATGTTAGCAATTCGGCTAATGTCCCATTTTGCAGCTTTACTTAGTATGAATAAAAAAGCATTTTGAGTAAATCATATAAAGAAGACAACGGATTGGAGGCAGAGAATATGCCAGAATTACCAGAGGTAGAAACAGTTCGAAAAGGGTTGGAGAAATTGGTTACTGGTAAGACGATAGCATCGGTAGAGGTGCTGTGGGGAAGGATTATCGAACAGCCGGAAAAAGAATTATTTTCGCTCTCTCTTCAAGGGCAAACGATAGAAAAAATGGAACGGCGAGGGAAATTTTTGATTTTCAAGCTGACAGATTTTGATATGGTTTCCCATCTTCGGATGGAGGGAAAATATGAATTTCATGAATCTAAAAATGATCCTGTGATGAAACATACGCATGTCCGCTTTACCTTTACAGATGATACCGAGCTACGCTATTTGGATGTACGAAAATTTGGTCGAATGGTTCTTGTTGAAAAGGACAAATCAAATGAATACAAAGGGATTTTAGCATTAGGACCCGAACCAATTCCAGAAATGTTTCTATTGCAACCATTTCAAACCAATCTGAAAAAGCACCATAAAGCAATCAAGCCACTTTTGTTGGATCAAAAACTTGTCACTGGGCTGGGAAATATCTATGTAGATGAGGCGTTATGGGAATCGAAAATACATCCGGAGCAGCCCGCAAACACATTGACAAAAAAAGAGACCGAACTTCTATATCAAGCGATCATTGATGTGTTGGCACGTGCAGTGGAAGCTGGCGGCACGACGATTCGCAGCTATTTGAATGCATTGGGAGAAGCTGGGAAATTTCAGATTTCTCTTCATGCATATGGGCAAACAGGAGAACCATGTCTTCGTTGCGGAACACCGATTCAAAAAATAAAAGTGGCTCAACGTGGTACGCACTTTTGTCCAAACTGTCAAAGAGTGAAAGTGAGGAAGACCAAATGACTCTAATATTGGGAGTAACAGGTAGTATTGCAACTGGTAAAAGTACTGCTGTAGAGGTGTTTAGAAAAGCCGGTTATCCAATCGTTGATTCTGATCAAATCGCTCGTAGAGTCGTAGAGCCAGGAACACCTGGACTACAAGCCATTGTCAATGTGTTTGGTGAGGAGATGCTGAACTCAGATGGTTCGTTGAACCGAAAAGCATTAGGAAAATTGATCTTTTCTGATGAGAAACAGCGAGAAAAATTAAATCAATTATTAGCGCCATTTTTAGAAGAAGCTATAATTGGTGACATCCAGTTAGCGACAAAAGAAAGTGACCTGGTAATCGCAGATATTCCACTTTTATATGAGCAAGGGTATGAATGCCATGTAGATCAGGTGGCAGTCGTCTATATCCCAGAGTCTTTACAAGTTAAACGGCTGATGAAAAGAGATGCATTGACTGAAGCGGAAGCAATCCAGCGAGTAAAAAGTCAGGAATCAATTGAGCTAAAAAAAGCAAAAGCCGATGTTGTATTTGATAATCAAGGAACAATGGTACAGTTGGAAAATCAAGTTCATGATTGGTTAAAAAAGAAAAAATAATAGAGAAGAAAGGTGATTTTTTGCTAGGAGAATCGCTTCTCTTGTCTTGAAAGCTCAGGTAGGAAGAAATCCCTTTGAATCACTGGTATATCAAATGTTTCATGTTATAATATAACTACTACTAAAATAAATAAAAACGAGGTGATCACTGTGCGTTGTCCAAGATGTCATCATAACAATTCCAGAGTAATCGACAGTCGTCAGGCTGATGATGGAAGAGCCATTAGAAGAAGAAGAGAGTGCGAGAGTTGTCATAATCGTTTCACGACATTCGAACGGATCGAAGCAGCTCCCCTGTTAGTCATTAAGAAAAATGGTGATCGTGAAGAATTCAATAGAGAGAAAATTTTGAGAGGGTTGATTCGTTCAGCGGAGAAGAGACCTGTTACTATGGAACAAATGGTAAAAATCGTTGATAATGTGGAGAATCGTGTACGAGAATTGGGCGAAAATGAAGTGTCCACAACATTAATCGGTGAGTATGTGATGGAGGATCTGGTTACTTTAGATGAGATTTCTTACATTCGTTTTGCCAGCGTATATCGTCAGTTCAAGGATATGAGTGTATTCTTGAAGGAATTGCAGGAAATCGTTGATAAGGCGAATTCTGAGAAAAAAGATGCGGAGCAAGAATAGGGAGGTCTTTCCGTGAAAAACAACAGGAAAGAGATCCAACCAAAACAGGTGTTTAAGGTATTAGTCAATCGTCCTTTTTCTGATCAGGAAAAAGAAATTTTAACTTTTTTATACCAGCCAATTGTAGGCGCTAGTGCGTATAGTCTGTTTTTAACTCTACTGTCAGAAGTTCATTCCTCAGGCTTAAGTGAAGCGTTGTTTCATAAGGACCTGATTCTATTATTGGATATGGGGAGTCGACAGCTAGAAGAAGCACGGGCCAAATTAGAAGGTATCGGATTACTGGATACCTTTGTTAAAGAAGAACCTGAGTTAGGTTTGACTTATATATATCGTTTGAATCAACCGGAAAACACGGAAAGTTTTTTTAAAGATGAAATTCTGTCATTGACGCTTTTTAATCGGGTTGGAGAAAAGAAATTCGATCAATTGTTTGATCGCTTCCGACCAGAATATTTCCCGTTGAACGGCTATGAAAATATTTCCTCTGGGTTTAAAGAGGTTTATTCGTTCAGAGAGGAACAGCTAATTACAGAAGGTTCTCGCTTGCAAGCTATCAAAAGCGCCTTTGATGATCCTGTGACCAAACGAACGCTTTCGGTCGTTGATCCTACGTTGTTTGACTGGGACTTCTTTCTATTGCAGCTCGAACATTTTGGTCTTAAGCTGCCTAAAGACGCTAATGGTTTGAAAGAAGAAATCTACCTTTATAACCGCATGTACGGAACAGATGAGTTGGAAATGTTGGAATTTGTAAAATCCTCTTTTGATTACCATACCAATGAAATCAATCGAAGAGCTTTGCGACAGGTTGTTGATCGTTCGTATCGTGAGAATCGACAACAAAAGCACAGCCAAGTACGAAGAAATGAACAGGTTGCTTTGACAGAGGAGGAGCAACGTTCTTATCGTTTTAATTCATTGAAAAAAGATGGGTTTTCAGATGCTGATATTCGTTCAATCATTGATAGTGAAAGTATTCCTCCGTTGCGGTATTTAGCAGCTGTTCAGAAAGAAACTGGCGGATTTGGGACAGGACAAGAAGAGAGGATCGTTGAAAATCTGGTTAAGCGTTCCGGCTTACCAAATAGTGTGATCAATATCTTGATTTCGTATGTGCTGATCATCCAAAAACAGCCGACTCTCACAAGCAGTTATGTCAATACCATTGCCAATGACTGGGCGAAAAAAGGGATTTTTTCACCGGAAAAAGCGATGACGTATCTAAAAGAAAAACAAGCAGACAATCAAAAGAAACGACAGAACAAAAACTTTTCATCGAATAAACGCCAGCAAGTCGTGCGACAGGAAAAGCTGCCGGATTGGGTCGATAATCCAGTGCCGGAAGAAAAATTGTCAAAAGAAGTACAGGAAAAGCTGGATAGAGAAATGGAAGAATTTTTACGGAGACGAGGTGAGTGATAATGGAAGATGTAGGAAAAGAAATGTCAAAAATCATCCGAAGCAGAGAACTGAATGATCGTTTTAACGAGTTGATTCAAACTGTGATGGATGATTCAGATGTAAAAAAATTCATTGCCGATCATCGAGAGCAACTGACAGATGAGGATATTGAGAAGAGTTATTCAAAGCTGTATGAGTTTGTACAGGAGAAAAAGAAGTTTCATTTGAACGATCCTTCAATGATTGCACCTGGCTATGAACCTAGATTGACCTTGAATTTCCATTATATTGACGTCACATATGTTCCGACTGAGATACTTATTGCAAAACAGAAAGAGGAAGAATTGCGCAAACGTGTCAGTGCAGTAACGATGCCTAAAGATGTTCGTCAAGCTACTTTTGCTAAATTTGACCGATCGTCAAGTGGACGTTTTGAAGCATTAAGCGAAGCAACAAAATTTATTGATGCGTATGTATCCAATCCTCGTGAGTTTCATAAAGGGCTATATTTACAAGGAACCTTTGGTGTAGGGAAATCCTACCTTTTAGGTGCAGTGGCCAATGAGTTGGCGAAAGATGGCGTTTTGACAACGATCATTCATTTTCCAACATTTACTGTTGAGATGAAGCAGGCGATTGCCAAAGATCTTGTGGGTGTAAAACTCGATGCGGTAAAGAAAGCACCAGTTTTGATGATCGATGATATTGGTGCTGAATCAATGACGAGCTGGATTAGAGATGATGTGTTAAGTGTGATTCTCCAGTACCGTATGCAGGAGCAGTTGGTAACCTTCTTCTCCTCCAATTTGGATATGAGAGCTTTAGAGGAGCACTTGACCATATCTCAACGTGGTGAACAGGAACCTTTGAAGGCGAAGCGTCTGATGGAGCGTATCCGTTATTTGGCGAAGGAAATTACCTTGAGTGGACAAGACCGTAGGAATGGTTAAAAATGAAAGGCAGTGCAAGATAGAAAAATATCTTGTGCTGCCTTTTTCAAAATTTTGATTAATTTTCTTTAACATTCCAGCGTGTTGATTTACATGAGTGGGATTTCCTTTTAAACTAGTGTTAGTTCTTATAATAACAAAAAGTGGGAGAGTGGAAGTATGAAGAAATTGAAAATGGTTATTGCAGCTGCTACTATGCTTGTTTTACTTGGTGCGTGTGGGCAACAAAAGAATAACACTAAGGAAAGTAGTGAGACGAATATGTCGACAGAACAATCAACGAACCAATCGACAAATAGTACATCTGGATCAGGGGATGAAGTATCTGAAGCTTCTGTCTTTACGGGTGTATTAGCAGAAGATGCTACTGAAACGGAAAGTGATGGCAGTATACGGATAACCTTACATGAAATAGGAGCCGTTTCCGATCCGGAAGAAATGTTGCCGAATTTTCAAAATAATGGCGTGATATTGAATGCGCAAGAAAAGCAATTAGCTGAAGGGTTAACAGTGGAGCAATTAAAATCCGGTGATAAGATTCGTTTCACATTAGCGGAATTGCCGATAATGACGATGTCGATTCCGCCTCAAATACCGGGGAATTCCATCACGTTAATTGAAAAAGTAGAAGAGTAAATAGATAGGACCGTCGATACTTAGTAAAACAAACTGAGTATCGGCAGTCTTTTTTTGCATTAACAGTGGTGCATAATCAAGCAAGAGCAAAAGAATGTACTAAATGACTTGTTTTAGTCCTGCAGACTGATTTTTATTAAGAAAGGATTTGTTACACTGGATAGCAGGGAAATCAATGATGAGCGAGTGGAAAAGAAGGATGAAAAAAAGAGTAGATAACGTTTGACCTTTACTGACCAATTGGGTATAATTTAATCATAAACATTCATTATCTTTGAATTTTATGGGAGAGAAGCTCATAATAAAATCGAAGATAGTCAAACGAAAATTTTGTAGAAGTGATAGGTTTATACTAGCTATCCCTTTGTTTAAATTGAAGAATAGGAAATGTTATAGAATGAATATAGATCACCATGTTTAGGAGGAAACCTTTATGAAGATTGAAAAAATGACTACGACTTTGCAGGAAGCAATTGCTGAAGCACAACAGATCGCTGTTACCCGTCGTCACCAGGAAATAGATATAGCTCACCTGTGGAAAATATTTTTACAGCCCAATCATTTTGTACGTAACTTTTATACGGATGCCGGCTTGGATGTCGATGCTTTTGAACGAGAGGTCGATTTGGCACTGGATGAATACCCAAGTATTGAGGGTGGAAATGTTCAGTATGGTCAGACAATGAGTCAGAATTTGTTTAGCTTGTTCAGCGAAGGGGATAAATTGAGAGAAGCCTTTCAAGATGAATTTCTTTCAACAGAAATTGTTGTATTGGCGCTGATGAAGCTGAAAAATTATCGATTGACGAAATATTTGCAACGTCAGGGAATAACAGAAAAAGAATTGAGAAAAAATATTGAAGATATGAGAGGTGGGGAAAAAGTGACTTCTCAAAATCAGGAAGAACAATATAAAGCATTGGAAAAATATGGTGTGGACTTGGTTCAACAGGTCAGAAGTGGCAAACAAGATCCAATCATTGGTCGTGACGAGGAAATCCGTGATGTGATCCGTATTTTATCCAGAAAAACGAAGAACAACCCTGTTTTGATGGGTGAACCAGGTGTCGGTAAGACCGCAATCGTTGAAGGCTTAGCGCAGCGGATCGTGCGTAAGGATGTACCCGAAAACTTGAAAGATAAGACCATTTTTTCTTTAGATATGGGTGCGCTGATTGCCGGGGCTAAATTCCGTGGAGAGTTCGAAGAACGATTAAAGGGTGTTTTGAAGGAAGTGAAAAAGAGTGATGGCCGTATCATTCTTTTCATTGATGAGATTCATAATATTGTTGGCGCAGGAAAGACGGAAGGCAGTATGGATGCCGGAAATCTCTTGAAGCCAATGCTTGCTCGTGGCGAGTTACATTTGATTGGTGCGACAACTCTTGATGAGTACCGTCAATACATGGAAAAGGACAAAGCGTTGGAACGTCGTTTCCAAAAGGTGTTGGTGAAAGAGCCGACGGTTGAAGATACAATCAGTATTTTGAGAGGCTTGAAAGAACGCTTTGAAATCCATCACAGGGTAAACATCCATGACAATGCTTTAGTTGCAGCGGCGACTCTCTCAGATCGTTATATCACAGACCGGTTTTTACCGGATAAAGCAATTGATTTAGTGGATGAAGCGAGTGCAACGATTCGAGTAGAAATGAATTCAATGCCGACAGAGTTGGATCAAGTGACGCGGCGTTTGATGCAGCTGGAGATCGAAGAAGCTGCGTTGAAAAAAGAATCAGATGATGCTAGTAAAAAACGTCTGAGTAATCTCCAAGAAGAGCTGGCGGATTTGAGAGAAGAAGCCAATAGTATGAAGCTGCAGTGGGAGACAGAAAAAGAGGAAGCCAACGCTGTCAGCAACAAGCGTGCAGAAATCGATAAAGCAAAGCATGAGCTAGAGGATGCAGAAAACAACTATGATTTGGAGCGAGCAGCTGTCTTACGGCATGGAACGATTCCGGATTTGGAAAACGAACTGAAGGAACTGGAAGAGAAGAATCAATCGAACAACGTCAAAATGGTGCAGGAAGCTGTGACGGAAAATGAGATTGCGATGGTTGTTGGACGGTTAACTGGAATTCCAGTAACGAAGTTGGTTGAAGGCGAACGGGAAAAATTAATGAAGCTGAATGAGACGCTTCATAAACGGGTGATTGGTCAACATGAAGCAGTTGACGCTGTCAGTGATGCAGTGATTCGCTCCCGAGCAGGACTTCAAGATCCAAACAGACCGTTGGGCTCGTTCTTATTCCTTGGTCCAACGGGTGTAGGTAAAACAGAACTTGCTAAAGCCTTGGCAGAAAACTTATTTGATTCAGAAGATCATATGGTTCGTATCGATATGAGCGAATATATGGAGAAGCATAGTGTTTCTCGTTTGGTCGGTGCGCCTCCAGGCTATGTAGGGTATGAGGAAGGCGGTCAGCTAACGGAGGCTGTACGCAGAAATCCTTACACAATCGTTTTGCTGGATGAGATTGAAAAAGCACATCCTGATGTGTTCAATATTCTGCTTCAAGTGCTAGATGATGGTCGCTTGACTGACTCTAAAGGAAGAGTGGTAGATTTCAAAAATACTGTTCTGATCATGACCAGTAATATTGGGTCACAGCTTTTGCTAGAAGGAGTGACTGCTGATGGTGAGATACCGGAAGTTGTAGAAGAACAGGTCAGAACCATTCTAAGAGGCAATTTCAAGCCGGAATTCTTGAATAGAATTGATGATACGATCTTGTTCACGCCATTGAGCTTGGATAATGTTAAAGGAATCATCATGAAGATGACGGCTCAGCTATCCAAACGTTTGGAACATCAGGAAATCGAGTTGGTGATTTCCGATGATGCGAAGAATTGGATTGCGCAGCAAGCGTATGATCCGGCATATGGCGCACGGCCATTAAAACGATTCCTGACAAAAGAAGTCGAAACACCATTGGCGAAGGAAATTGTGTCAGGCCGAGTTATGCCAAAAACGAAAGTGACTGTTACATTGCTAAATGATCAGTTAGTTTTTGAAAATGAAGCGATTGAAGAAGTCGTTGTCACCAAATAACGGTTCTATGTCAATTTGTGTTGGTAGGACAAAAAACTGAATAAAATCATAGAACTTGGAATAAAAATCAGAGATATTCTGGTTTTGTTTCAAGTTCTTTTTAGAAATAGGAGGACCTCTGCCAATTATCTGGGCAGCTGGCCGGAAGCGACTTGGCAAAAAGTGCCAATTCCATTCCTAAATCGAGTCAAAGTAGCTGTACATGTACTTGGATAACAGCTACTAATTCCCGATTTACCTTTATAGCTGCAGAGATATTGGTTGTGAGCCTCCTTTTAATCTTGAGAAAAAACAAGACCTTGAATAATATAAATACGAGAACGAAAATGATAGAAATTACGGTAGCCATAAGCAATCCGTTTGATTACCTTAATCTTGTTATTCAACCCTTCTGTAATCCCATTAGAAAAAGAAAAACTGAACGCATTGGTAATTCCTTGCTTGTGCTTCTTGAAGAATCTCAACTTCTTTTTGAACCAGAAAGGCAGTCGGGGATCTAGTGTATCAAGTTCTTCAAAGAAACGCTTAGCTTCGCGATGAGTAAAGGCATATTTAAGAAACTGAATGGTATCGTAAGCAATACGCAAGGTTGAATCGTAGCTAAGTAATTCATCGACAATGTCTGTCTGAGTTAATGGACGTTTGAATAGTGAATGATAGGGACGATGTTGACTATCCAATTCAACTGAATCTTTTAGAAGTAACTTCCAATACCGTTTGAGTCGACGGTATTGCTTCTGTTCTTGTGGTGAGGAATGCCGAAAGGCATTCATTGTCTTTATCCGTAGTTGATTTAATGCTCGATTCATTTGTTGGACAATGTGAAATCGGTCAGTAACGAGTTGGGCATTTGGAAACACGGACTTGAGTAATTGATCATAGCTCGCATTCATGTCCATGACTAGGTACTTTACGTTTTCTCGGGCTTCTTTTGTGTATCGCATAAAGTGTCGGGTTAAGTGCGTCAGTCGACGGTCTTCAAGTACTTCAAGAATCTTGTTGGTTTCTCCATTAACACAAATAAAACTCATGGCCCCTTCGCAAGATTTCATTGATTGGAATTCATCAATACATAAAATCTTTGGAAGAAATCGCCAATTTGGAGAATAAGAAGCAGCTAGCTCCTCCATTAAGCGAAGAACCGTCACGTCTGAAACGAAATGTTTTTGGGCAATCTCTTTCCTAGAAACATTTTTCTTTAAATCAAGTATGATTTGGAGACAGAGTTGCTTTGATAAATGATGGTGTTCTTCAACTAACTCTGTCTGAGCGTGAAAAGTTGAGTGACACTCATGACAACGAAAGCGCGAACGTCTCAGTTCCAATAAAGTCAGACGACCATTAAATGCAGGTAATTGAGTGTGTGTCCGATGGTAACCATTTTTGATGATCTGCCCTTGATTTTTTATCCCACAGTTTTTGCAATGTGTAGGTATATACGTAAGTGTTGCTTTGATGACCTGAGCTTCAACCCCTTTTAGGTGTCTGTATTCAAGCCAATCCTCTCCAAAGGAGAGATGTTTATCTGTTAGTCCAAGCAATAATCTGGTATTCTTATCCATAGAGGAACAACCTTTCTGATGATTTGTGATTTTGGTCGATTTCATTTTATCAGTTTGTTGTTCCTTTTTGGTGTTTAAACACTTAAAAAGTGTTGGTAGATTTTCCTTAAGGATTTTCCACCAACACAATATATTATAGAACCCAAATAACTAACAGTAGAGCTTAGGAAGCATTCATTTGAGTGTTATCTTAAGCTCTTTTTTGTATCATTTTGAGAAGGCATAACAAATGGCACTGGTTTGTAATCGTGCTATACTTGAAACTGTAGAATCGTAGTGAGAAGAATGCTGCGACAAATGATTAATACTACTAAAAATCTTTAAAGTTAAATTGACTATTGGTTGAAGGGGAGCGTAAGCATGGAAAAAATGAAGGAGAGAATCGTTGCGTTTGGAGATGCAATTATTGCAATAATTATTACGATCATTGTGTTGGAGTTACCCATCAAGCTCTCAGCGGCGGGTGAAGTAGATATGTACATCCTTTTTCGCTCCATTGGTATCTATTTTATCAGCTTCTGTTTCGTTGCTGATTTGTGGTATCAAGGAGCACAAAAATTTAATCAAATCAAAAAGGTAAAAAACAAGGATTTTGTTATCTATATGCTATTTCTTTTTACGCTATCCTTAGTTCCTACATTTACTCGATTGTTGATTGAAGATACAAATCGACAGGTCGTTTTTTTCTATGGAATCCTGAGCTTTATTGTGACATTTTTATGGACACGTCTTGTTTATTCTTTAGGGAAACAAATAGAAGAGAAAGATCGAATGCCTGAATTTTTCCGCCAACGTGAAAATAAGCGGCAGAAGGTCTTACTGGGGTTCCGTTTGGTTCTGCTAGTGATCGCTTATTTCTCGCCTAGATTAGGTTTAGTTGTTTATTTGGCATTGCCAATCATTGGCTTTATGCAAAATATTATCGATAAAGAAGAAGACCGTTATGTGTCACAAATGAATGAGGAACAAAAAGATTACTATGTTGATGATCTACGAAGGGATCGCGGGAGTAATGTTCGAAAGTATATGGAACTACTGCGTTCTTCTCTGGGCGATGACTCGAAAAGTAAGACAGACAAGCAACAGTGGTGGGTCAACTTCAATGATCAATGGAAAAATGAGCTGGAAAGGCAATCTGAAGCGTTGGATGAAAAAATAAAAAACGCAGCGAATCCATCAGAAAAGCAGCGCTTTGAAAGAGAAAAACAACGTCTGCTGATGGAACAACAGAAAATCCAGCGAATAAGAAATAGAACCAATGAGCGAATCAATCATTCAAGAGGTAAATAAACTAAAAAACAAGCCCATAAATCAGTTCAATGTACTGATTTATGGGCTTGTTTTTAACTGATTTCTGTTAAATACTGATTGACTTCTTCAGCAGTTAATCTACGAATTTCTGTGTCTGTAAATGTTTGATATGGTGTGACTTGGTAGATAGGGACATTATCAAAACATTCCTTATTCTTGTTTTTATGCAGATAACTATTAAGTGCATCTCTAGTTGGAAAAATTTTGAAGGACTCCCGCCCATTTTTATCAGTGAGACAATAAATACCACACGCTCTTTTTTCAGAAACATCCGCTGTTCTCAAATAAAGAATCGCTATTTCAAGAGAGCGGAAGGGAAAGTACCAACGTTGTACCCCGCGTTTTTCATCTTTTTGAATACAAATACAACGGCCACAACTTCCACAAATATACTGATCATGATTTTCTAAGCAATCTCTCACACCACTTAACGGAGTAATTCTGTTATTTTTACTGTAGCATTCCTTGCACTCACCCATGATAGAGCCTCCTTTTAATAGTTAAATACTCAAGCAGATAATAAAATTATGTGGTTATTATTGATGGTTGAAACATCCAGCAATTCAGTGATCATTCAACAGATAAGGAACCGACTTCAACGGATTTTAGTTGACGGAAGGTTAGGAAACAGGCAACCGAGAGTGGAACTGCGGCAAGTAACCATGCTAACGGATTTGCTAAAGTCAATCCGAAGAAACCAAACTGTCCGGACAGAAGAAAGGCCGCGACAAAACGACTGATCAATTCCATCACCCCTGATACTGTAGGAATGAGACTTTGTCCCAGGCCTTGAAGTGTAAAACGGCAAATGAACAGGATCGAAAGTAGCCAGTAACTCAAACCGTTGACTTGTAGAACTTGAATGCCTAGATCAATGACCTCATTTTCACTGCGATTGACAAACAGACCAATCAGCTCAGCTCCGAACAGCCAGTTGATTGCCCCCATCACTATGGCAATAACCAATGAAATGAAAAGAAGTCTCTTGAAGGCGTAGCGGATGCGTTCGATTTTTTTTGCCCCCAGATTTTGTCCGGCAAAGGTAGCGAGAGCAGTTCCCAACGCCTGAACAGGCATGGATGAGAAAAACTCAATTTTTCCTGCTGCAGTAAATGCGGCAACTGCTGCCGTACCTAATTGATTTAGGGAATATTGTAATGCGACTTGTCCCAGGCCAATAATGGAATACTGAAAGCCCATCGGAATGCCTAAAGCAAGTTGCCTACGTACTTCCTGTTGTTCCATCTTGAAATCTTTTTTCCTGATTTGCAGTAAAGGAAAGCGGTATTTGATGAACCATGCGCAACCCATTGCAGCAATAACTTGGGCAATGACTGTTGCAATTGCGGCACCACGAACCCCCATTGGAATGATTTGGATAAGAAACCAATCCAAAAAGACATTCAATATAGAAGCAACGATCAGAAAATAGAGGGGGGTTCGACTGTCACCTAAGGCTCGCAGCATATTACTTAATAGATTAAATGCAAAAGGGGCGATACTTCCTAAATAGATAACGGATAAGTATTGATAAGACAGCTCCATGATTTCTGGTGGCGTCTGCATAAAAGTAAGGAGTGGTCGGATAGATAGAAAGCTGATCACAGTAACAACAACCGCAATAAACAAGCTCAGTAAAATACTAACCGCAAAGCTTTCCTTGACTTTTTTCTCATTTTTACTACCAAAATGCTGAGATAAAATAATTGAAAATCCTGCTCCGCAACCTTGCGTAAAGCCTAGTACAACAAACATCAGACTTCCTGTTGCGCCCACAGCAGCCAATTCACTTACACCAAGCAGACGGCCGACGATCATCGTATCTGCAAAATTATAAAATTGTTGAAACAAATTACCAATGAAAATTGGTACCATGAACCATAAAATTTTTCTAATTGGTTCTCCTCGTGTTAAGTCCTTTTCCATAATACTCCTCAATCCTTTTTTAATCGAACTTACGTTCTTTTAAAGTCTAGCATTAGTCTGTAGCCTCGTCAAGATGAGAAATGAAAGGGCGTTCTTTTTTCTGAATTTTATGCAAACATCGACACAGATGACCGAGTTTACCAGCTGTATTCAAACTGCAGTAATCTTCATTTATGCTGGATTGATAGTGTTCTTTAATAAAGAATTGTTTTTACCAAAGTTGATTGTTCGTCAGGGAGCACGAGTTAGAGCTTCTGCTAAACTAAAAACAGATTATTGAATTTAAGCCTTGATGAATCAATTAATAGAAGTACTTTGTTTGATAACATCAATATCAGCAAAGTACTTTTTTCCTATTTCTTTCTCTTTTTATTTGTTATCATTATTTATAGTAAATATAGACTGCTGTTTTTGTGAGGACATAACAGTTGTAGACAAAAAAATCCCTTAGTATAAATATTCTATTTTGAGTAGGGGCAGATGGAGAGAATAATATGGGACAACGAGCGAATTTGATTATTATGGAGAACAGTGAGTACACACTGTATTATGATCATTGGGCAGCGAACTCATTGGATGCGTATTTGTTTTGGGGGCCGGAAAAGGCGGTTACTTTTTTCAAAAATCATGAAAAATCAGGAGAAGAATATTGGCTGGACACAGTTTGGTGTGAGGGGGGCGCAGTCATTGATTTAGATTTGAAGGTATTGTTGTTCTTTGGAGGAGAGGATATTTTTTATGATATTCACCTTCGCAATACATATTTGAAACTGCTATCAGAGATGTGGCCAGAATATCTGATCAAGTGGGCCCATCATGGTGTGCTGGATTTAGCGGAATATGTGGGGTACAGTAAAATTGAGGAGCTTAATGAATCAAGTGCTTCACCTCGTAATGTAGAGTGGAAGGAATGTTTCGATTGCGGGGATGGAAAGGAGTTGGAAGGTGCTCTGAGTATTGTTGATCAGGGGACATTGCTGATCTATCCTCTATACGGCTACGATGCTGGTAGTAAGGTGCTAAATTCCGGAGAAATACTTATAACAGTGGTAGAAAACTATGAAGGACAAGTTCATTTTGAGTTTCCAGATTTATCTACAGAAAGTTATCCGGATTTTGCTCGAGCAGGTATTCATATGGACTGTGCGAGTCGTACGCTATTTTATTGGCTGGCTGATTCATCGGAAATTTCTGATGAGCAGTTACAGATACTATGGCCTGATTGGACGATTGTCAATCTTTTGGATGATTATAAAAAGCATGAGCGATTGACGCAACAACATCTGTTGTTTTTAGGGTGTGAGGAGGAGCGACTGATCGATCGGATTCGCACCATTGTTTGTGGTTCCTATGGAAAAGGAGACAGCCTGATTGATGAGCTGACTGAAAGTCTTAAAAAAGAGGGCAAAGAGGTTCAGGTTAATCCATTGATTCATGCTACGAATTTATTTGAAATGTCGACCAAGCGGAAAGATCAACTTTTTACTGAAGCTGTTGCTAAAATTATTTCATGAGTTGTTTGATGGACTAGCGCATGAAATGGTTCAATTACTTTAAATAGAGAAAAAAGCTTGAATCAAATGAATAAAACAAAGGCTTGAGCGACTTTTGTTTGAAACATAGGATTCAGGCTTTTTTATAGCTTCAACAAGAAGAAAGCCGCAGCTGCCGCACCTTCTTCATTTTTTTCATCGTAGTAGGCAAGTACCTCTTCAGAGAGTAGACCGGTTTTTTTATAAATTCTTCCTCTTTTATAATAGGCGAGGATTTCTTTTGAGAGTAACCCTTTTTTCTTATAGAGTTCATGGTCTTTGTAGTAAGCAACAACGTCTCTTGAGAAAAGTGTTTCCTTCGTATAGATTTCACCATTCTTATAATGACCTAGTCGTTTTTTAGAAACGCCATCCTTTTTGTAAACGTCACCATTTTTATATGAGCCTAGTACATCTCTTACCAACAATCCCTTTTTCATAAACAAATCTGCCATTTTATCACTCCTTTTTGCTTTATTTCCTTTTAGTTTAGCACTTGGTAGATTGCGTGGTCAAGAATAGATCGAATGATGGAGAGGCTCATTCATAGGAAAAACCAGCAAAGACTACTTCGGTCCTCACTGGTTTTAGCTAGATCAATTATCGGAATTAGTTGTATAGAACGCTCTTTAAGAAGTCGATTCTTTTCGCAATATTTTCTTGCGTAAGGCTGCTGTTTGGTTCAGCATCATAGCAATGAATCGTTCGTTTTGTTTCGTTCAATTGAACGGGTACGCCAGCTTCTTTCATTGCCAGTGCGTAGTTACGTCCTTCGTCTCGTAGACAGTCGAATTCTGCTGTTTCCATATACGCTTTAGGCAGGTTTTCAAATGATTCTGCTTCGACAGGAGAAACATACTGAGGTGTACCAAAGTCACCATTTTTCAAATAAAGTGCCCACATACTATCGGAAAGTGTAGAATTCCAAATAGGTGTGTCCGTGAATGCCTTCATTGATTCTGTATTCATACGTGCATCTGTTGTTGGGAAGCACATCATTTGGCCAACGATCGATGGTCCATTTTTATCTCTTGCCATTTGAGCAACAGCTGCCGTCATACAACCACCAGCACTGTCGCCACCGATAGCGATTCGATTCGTATCGATGCCAAGTGTCTCTGCATTTTTTACAGCCCATTCCAAAAGAGAATAGCAATCGGTCAATGCTGCCGGGAATGGATGCTCTGGTAACAAGCGATAGTCGACATAGATGACCTTGCAAGGAATTTTCAATGCATATTCACGCAGTAAACCAATGTGGTGAGCCATACCTGTCATTAAAAATGCACCAGCATGATAATACAATAGACAAGGGGCATCCTTAGTATCTACCAATGTGTGCGGTTCAATGATTTGAATGTCACACATATAGCCATCAGAGCTTTCAAACTGTGTTTTAGTGATCTTTACTTCATCATCGCTTTCGTTAGCTGCCCATAATTTGCGCAACTCTACATTCAATGCTGCATAATCCTCAATAGTTGCCGTATTTAGGAAGGCATACTCCTCACTTATTTTATCAAAATCTGGATGGTAATCATGTTTTTTTATCATAGAAACGCTCCTTTGTTTTGGAATTGCTTACATTCTATCATTCTTTTGAATAAATATCTATATTTAGTTAATAAAACTTAATAAAATGGTATAAAATAATATTTGAAAGATATAAAAATTTTTGCAAATAAAGCGGAAGATATTTAGTTTTTTTGTTATTTAAAGAGAGATTATCCTTTTTTTAAAGTTAATTATTGGTAGACAGTCTGTTCGTTTACTTATCAAAAACCGGGCTTGAAACTGAGAATAGTTTTCGAAGGGGATGATGGTAAAAGGGAAAAAGTTGTATCAGATGAGATGTGCTATTACAGCAATAAAAAAACGATCCGCACATCTATAAAATAGATGTTTTGCGGATCGATCAATAGAAGAAGCTTTACAGAAAAAGAAGTTTTTACTTCTCCTTTTTTCTAAAAGCATAGGATTTAAAATATTCCGGTTTATGGCGTTGAGTAAAGCTATAAACGGTCAAAATCAATGCACCTAAAGTGTTTGTCAGAAGGTCGCCCATGGTATCCATCAGTGCTTCACGCCCGATATAAGGCTGACCAGCTTCGGTCATGTAGCGTTGCAGATTCATATTTCCAATACTGTCACACAGGAATTCCCAGAATTCCCAGAAGACGCCACACAGCCCTGCAAAAGCAAAGCCCATCACGATGAATAGCCAAGGACTGACTTTTGCGAAATCACTGTCCTTCATATAGTAACCAATCAATGCATATCCAACTGCAACCAATAAGATCGGGCTGACCGCATGAAGAATCTTATCCCAGAATGGAATCACGATAATCATTCGCAGACCTGTTCCTAAAAAGACTGAGATCCATAAAAAGAACCAGTAGTATAAGCGAACGACTTTCGGAAAAACCAGTCCGGTAAAACGAGTAAAGACAAACGGTAGAAAAATAATAGCGATACCAGCAATCATTTCTACTGTCAATAGCTGATATTGGCTGACCGGTTCCATGATAAACATCTTAACAATATTTACGCCTAACGTGATGACTCCGAAAATTAGCAGGAAGAAGAAGGCGACTCGTTCCTGTTTGTCCTCAAATTGTAACTTCATTTTTTCTCCTCCTGAATAGTGAATGATTATTTTTCAATAAATTCCTGTATTGCTTCTAAAAATGCCGCTTCGGTATTGAATACTGCACCATTTAGCTTAACCAAGCCTACTGTATAAAGATTTAGGTAGTGAAATTGATTTTCGGCTGTTTCTTGAAGCGCAGCCAGTTTTTGTGAATTATCTGCTCCTTGCTGACGGGTATCTGTGTACAAGGCTAATACAGGGATTCCTTTGGCATAAGCTACGCCTATTTCTGAGGCTACTCCGGCATCAATAGTCAAGCCATCCAGAACAGCAACCAAGAGATCACTTTCGAGCACCTTCTCCGTGTCTGCCAGAGCAATCATCTTACTGTCGGCATAAGCTGCCTTATCGTTGATAGCCTCGTTTTCTTGAGGTAAGTATACATCAAGCTGTTCATCCAATGCACGTATTTCTTTTACCAAATATTCATTATAAAGTAAATCAGCCTTAGCAAACATTGGACCGGCGAAATAAATTTTCATTATAGATATCCTCCCAAAATTAAGTTGAAATAAGATGTAATAATTGATCCGCTGTTTCTTCTATAGATAAAGCGGAGGTGTCGATACAGATTGTGTCAAGTTTTTGATAAAGGGGTAGTCTTGCAAGACTATTTTCCAATCTCTCTGAATTACGTAACCCTTGATGGACATCTGCCATAAAATGTGCGGCTAATGTCTGTTCATCACTGATTAGCGAGAAAGAATGAAATAAGAAAGGCTCAGTCAAACCGGCGAGCAGTTCATCAATGATGGACTGTTCATGCATGACCCAACAAAATACGATGGTTTGAATCGTCGTGTTTTCTAAAAAGGAATTAAGCAAGAAGATGATATTCTTTAAAACCATCTGTTTGTTCTCGTCATTCGCAACAAAAGGATGGAGATCCCAACACCAGTCACCGTCAAGGAAGACTGAATGGTCCAGTATTTTTACTAGTCTTTTACTGACGGCAGTTTTGCCGATGCCCATGGGGCCTCCGATAAATATAATCTGTTTCATTTGCTTGCTCCTTCGATTTAGATGTGGCGGAAAATACTGCTGTTGATCTTTTTAGTCAGACCTTAGAAATCATCACTAAAGTAGGCTTCCTGATCTGGCAGGATTCGTTCCAATGCATCCAATGTCTCCTGATCTGTTTTCAAGCGCTCGATCCGATAAAGATAATTCGGTCTGCGGTAATTCATAAACAAACAGGTCAACGTCTGAATGTTCAAGCTGACAGACTGACCGATAGGCTGGTCACTGACTGTTAATAGACCATTTTCCTCCCATGCCAACGAAAAAATACCATTGTTCCATTCTGCCACAGGATCTTCAACAATGAAATGAAAAGGTTCTGTCGTTCGTTTGAACGGATAGGAAGCAAGAAATCCTTTGACATCGACGATGCGTGCCATGAAATAAGGCTCGATCTTTTCTTCGATTTGGCTATCCTCCAAAAGAAAGGCCAGCGGTTCGTTTTTATAGATACTTCCTTGCGCCCAGTAAATCATAGAAAAGTGGGCAGTGATGAAATTCCATAATCCGTTTCTGGCCTCTTGGTCCAGATAAAACATTTCCTTGATGTGAAAAACCTCCTCGGCTACCCAATAAAACAAGACACCAGTAGGCTGCTGCTCTGCGTTGTAATAGATGGCTGCTGTTCGTTCCTCTTCATTTTCAAAGCGCCAGTATTCCTTCCAGTTGAATTTACTGCGAATCATCGCACCATGATTCTGCAGAGCGAACTGGTCATAAACTGTAAAGACATCCTCATGATCGACAGCTGCTCGTTCGACCATTCCTGGCACATCAATTGTTTTTGGCAGCTGAGTATCCCGAATTTTGAAGGACAGCTTATCCGACATGATTTCCCAGCCTTTTCGGCGATAGTAAGGAATACTGTAGGGATATAAATAGGAGATCCACTGCTTTTCTTCTTTCATGGTTTTCAATGCAACATGGATTAAATCTTGCATCAGTCCATGATTAGCATATTCAGGATAGGTGCCCACTCCTGTGATCCCACCCATTTCGTAAATCGTTCCGTGAATATTTACCCGACAAGGATAGATCGATATCTGTGAAATCAGTTTATTCTCGTGAAACCAGCCAAACACCTTGGACAGTTCCAGAATCGGTCGTTTTGAACGGACAAATTCTCGTTTGTTGTCAAAGCCGCTTTCCTCCAGATCAGATTCTGTAAATTGGAAGACATAGCTGAGCAGCTCATTGAACTGATCAAGGTATTCTTCACCAACAGGCTTCAGCTCCAATTGTTTTCGAAATTCGTTCTGATCCATTTTTTTCCTCTCCATTTTTCATATTTTATAACAAGTATATCAAAAAATAAGAAAACATACAGGGATGGACTAGGGTTTTAAAAGACTGTGCGGAAAAATCTACTAATAGTGTAAAAAAGTAAAGGAAGAAAGGGAGGAGCAGCTATCTTTCTCAGTAAGTTCGCTTTATTCTAGGAAGAAAAACGGATTCTTATTGTATCATCGCTTCATTTGATGAAAGTTCTTTAAATCTGCAAAAAACCTTGTTATAATGAGAATTGCTGATTGAAAAGAAATGAGGAAGACAATGAATATAAATGATATGAAAAAACGGCAGGAGAAAATTCGTAATTTTTCCATTATCGCGCATATCGATCATGGGAAATCGACGCTTGCTGATAGAATACTAGAAAAAACAAACACGGTCACTTCTCGTGAAATGCAGGCACAATTGCTGGACTCGATGGATCTTGAGCGGGAACGTGGAATCACCATCAAACTGAATGCCGTTGAGCTGACTTACACAGCGAAGGATGGAGAAACATACATTTTTCACTTGATTGACACACCGGGACACGTCGATTTTACTTATGAAGTGTCGCGTAGTTTGGCTGCTTGTGAAGGAGCTGTTCTAGTTGTCGATGCAGCTCAAGGAATCGAAGCACAAACCCTTGCCAATGTGTATTTAGCGCTAGATAATGATTTAGAAATTTTACCAGTCATTAATAAAATCGATTTACCTGCAGCTGACCCGGAGCGTGTCCGTCAGGAAATCGAGGACGTGATCGGGATCGATGCCAGTGAAGCGGTTCTTGCCAGTGCTAAAGCAGGAATTGGAATTGAAGATATTCTTGAACAGGTCGTAGAATATGTTCCGGCACCAGCAGGCGATGTTGAAGCACCATTAAAAGCGTTGATTTTTGACTCTGTTTATGACAGCTATCGTGGCGTTGTATTGAATGTCCGTATCATGGACGGCGTAGTAAAGCCAGGCGATAAAATTCAGATGATGAGTAACGGAAAAACCTTTGATGTTACTGAGGTTGGTGTGTTCTCACCAAAAGGGGTCGCCAGAGATTTTCTGATGGTAGGCGATGTTGGGTACATTACTGCCAGTATCAAAACCGTACAAGATACGCGTGTTGGGGATACTGTTACCTTAGCCGAAAATCCAGCAGAAGAAGCGCTGGATGGGTATCGGAAAATGAATCCGATGGTCTATTGTGGGTTGTACCCAATCGATAATTCTCGTTATAACGATTTGAGAGAAGCACTTGAAAAGCTGCAGTTAAATGATGCGGCATTGCAGTTTGAACCGGAAACATCACAGGCCTTAGGCTTTGGCTTTCGCTGTGGTTTCTTAGGGTTATTGCATATGGATGTTATTCAAGAACGATTGGAAAGAGAATTCAATCTTGAACTGATCACAACAGCACCGTCTGTTATCTATCATGTGAACAAGACAGATGGCTCGCTGGTAGTAGTAGATAATCCGGCAGATTTCCCTGATCCGGGTGTGATCGACTCAGTGGAGGAGCCTTATGTAAAAGCACAGATCATGGTACCAAATGACTATGTTGGTGCAGTTATGGAGCTTTCACAGAGAAAACGTGGTGAGTTCATCACAATGGATTATCTGGATGATTATCGTGTAAATGTGGTGTATTATATTCCACTATCAGAAATCGTCTTTGATTTCTTTGACAAGCTGAAATCAAGTACGAAAGGCTATGCGTCACTGGATTATGAAATGAGCGATTATCGTACCAGTCGTCTAGTGAAGATGGATATTCTTTTAAATGCAGAGAAAGTGGATGCGCTGAGCTTTATCGTCCACAGAGACTTTGCGTATGAACGTGGAAAAGCAATCGTTGAAAAGCTGCGGAAGCTGATTCCTCGTCAACAATTCGAGGTGCCGATCCAAGCCGCGATCGGACAGAAAATCGTTGCCCGTTCCGATATCAAAGCTTTGCGTAAAAACGTATTGGCGAAGTGTTATGGCGGGGATGTTTCCCGTAAGCGTAAGCTATTAGAGAAGCAAAAAGAAGGGAAGAAGCGGATGAAGCAGATTGGATCTGTTGAAGTACCGCAGGAAGCCTTCATGGCCGTACTGAAAATGGACGAGGATGAACCGAAGAAATAAGACATGGTCGTGTAAAAGTATCTCCGAAAGGGGGTACTTTTTTTGTGGAGTGATTTGATAATAGAGATGCTGGAAAAGAACATTGAAGTTTAATAAAGTCGTAGGTACAAGTAAAAACTTGAAAAGGGCTAGTTCAATTTCGATTAAATTACATTTTTTTGTAAATGCTGACTTACGAAAAAAACAAGATAATAATTAAAAAATATCTTATTGCCGAATACGTATGCGTTTACAAATGGAAAATACTGTGTTAATATTCACTTGTTCGAACAAGTTGTTTTTGCAAGTCATTGCAAGCAAAAGAGAGGGGTGAGATATAAAATATAGCATTAAATCAATACCCGTAAGTACGCGAAAGGAACAGACAAAGCATGAAAAGTACAGCAATCAAATCAGAAAATATCCAACAAACCAAACTTAGAAGCATTCACTTTAATCGCTTCCTACTATTTCGTTATCTTACTGCAATTTTTTTCTTTATCAATCTATATTGGAGTATATTATCTTTTTCGAATTTAACTATGGGGATAATGATGCCGTTAGGGTTATTACTAATTGATATCGCTATCATTATTGAACAAACAAGGAAGTATTGGCAGCCTTCTAGTACGTTACTTGTAACTAAAGCAGGTTATGCTATACAGATATTTAGTAATTTATTGGCTATGCTAATGATTCTATTTGGCTATCAGCAGGTATTATTTCCTTTTCTTAATAGTAGTGGGCGTGGGTTGCTTCTTCTGTTACTTACTATAGGAAGTATTGTTGGTGGTTTTGTGGAATGGCGCATATGGCAAATTGAACACAATAAAGATGCTTATTTGAAACATATGGCTGTGTTTGAAAAAAGTGTACGTAAAGAAGGGTGATAGAAAATGGAATCAGAAAACAAATTATTTAAATTTTTGAATAACTATTTAATGGGACCGATGGGAAAATTATCTCAATTAAGAATTGTACGTGGCGTGATGGCTGCAGGGATGGCATCAATTCCATTTACAATAGTGGGCTCAATGTTCTTGATTATTGCTGTATTACCACAAAGTTTTCCAGCACTACAAGGGATTTGGGATGTTTCATTTGCACGTATTGAAAGCTTATATATGTTAGCAAATATGGCAACCATGGGGATTCTGGCTTTATATTTCTGTATTGTATTTGGTTATGAATATACAAAGATTCAAGCACAAGAGGAAAAAATCAATCTGAATCCAATGAATGGTGCATTATTGTCAATGATGGCTTTCTTTATGTGCTTACCAGAATTGATTTTTGAAGGTGGAGTCGCTACATTAGTAAACGTGGTTACTGATGATCAAAAAATTATCGATGGGTGGTCAATGGCTGGAGGCGTGACTCGTCTGGGAACAACAGGGATCTTCACGGCGATCATTATGTCGATTATAGCTGTGAAAATTTATGTGTTGTGCGTAAAACGTAAATGGGTGATCAAGATGCCTGAGACTGTTCCGACAGGTGTTTCCAATTCATTTACTGCTCTAATTCCAACCGTTCTCATCGCATTGACGGTGATTGTTATCAATGGGTTGCTGATTGCTGCTGGAACGGATATTTTTAAAGTAATTGCGGTACCATTTGGTTTTGTAACGAATTTGACAAATACATGGATTGGTTTGCTAGTTATTTACTTCTTGATGCATGCACTTTGGATCGTAGGTATTCATGGAGCGACGATCGTTACGTCATTTTTGACACCGATTGTTTTATCTAATATGGTTGAAAATCAAGCTGGAGCGAACTTGCCATTTGCCGGAGAATTTAACAACAGCTTTGTTACAATCGGCGGGTCTGGTGCTACCTTGGGGATGGTTATTTTCATCACATTTTTTGCAAAATCAGCACAATTGAGTGCGCTAGGTAAAGCTGCGGTAGTACCTTCTTTATTTAATATCAATGAGCCGATCTTGTTTGGGATGCCAGTCGTTTATAACCCATATACGGCGATACCTTTCTTCTTGGCACCTATGAGTTCGATGTCAGTCGCTTACTTTGCTATTAAACTAGGATTGGTGAATCCGCCAATTGCCCAAGTTGCTTGGCCAACACCTATGGGACTATCAGGGTTTATTGGTTCAGGTGGGGATTGGCGGGCGTTTCTCTTAGCCGTTATCTGTGCATTGGTTGCCTTTCTTATTTGGTTCCCATTCATTAAATTTTATGATGGAAAATTGTATCATGACGAACAGGAAAAAGCGAAAGCTATCAATTAGAAATATACGATTGAGAGTTTGGTATGATTGGTTTAATATAAGATATGAGGGTAATCATAGTCTGAAAAGGAGTGTTCGAAGTGGAGCGCAAGAAACCAATTGATATTAAAACGCTGGTCGCAGAAATAGCAACTGAAATTCAAGAGGGCACATTAGCAGATGAAAATGGCAAGTTGCCAAGTGAGCATCAATTGATGGCTTATTATAAAGTATCACGTTATGCTTTACGACAAGCTTTGGCACAATTAGGAGATATGGGATTCATTTATCAATCTCAAGGCATTGGCTCTTTTGTTCGTCCTGAGCGCCATGAAACAATCAAAAATATGCAAAATAACCTGGGGATTACAGAAGAAATCGCTCGCCCAGGGCATACAATTGAAACAGTCAAGGCTAGTCAGCGAATTGTCAGTGTTGGAGAGGCCGATTTTCTTCCTAAAAATGGAAACATTCCGCATGATGTGCCGCTTATTGAGATTGAACGTTTCAGAGCTCTTGACGGTGCGCCTTATTTGGTTGAAAAATCGTATTATTTGCAGTCTGTCATCAAAGAGATTCCAGAAGACTCCTTATATGATTCGGTGTTCAATTATTTTGAACAGGATAAAGAGATCAAGATTGGTTTTATAGATAAGGTCATCAGTAGTGAAGAACTTTCTGAGCCGGGCGCGAGTTTTTTCAACTTACCAGTTGGTGCGCCTACTTTAGTAGTAAGGGATGATACCTTTTTGAGTTCAGGAAAATTGTTGGCTTTTTCAAAAATTTACTATGACTACCGTAAAGCAGAATTGTTCATGTTCAAAAAGACGTATTGATATAAGATTGGTTAGTGAAAGAGGATGGAGCAAACACTTGCGAGTGTTTGTTCCATCCTTAATTTATGTCGTTTAAATTTTATCCAAAATCAATTGTGCACAGTCGATTTGGTTGGGAATGTTGCCATTTTCATCTTTGACACGCCAAATATCAGGTGTGATTTCATCAACGACATACATTTTTCCATCTGCATCATAACCAATTTCAATTTTGAAATCAATTAGGGTCAGTTTCATTTCAGCTAAAGCATCCTTAAGAACAACACCGACTTTAGTTAAAATATTTAAACCTTCATCATATTGCCTTGGCTTTAAAATGTCTTTCATCTGGCATAAGCGGTCAGTTATCAATGGGTCGCCCTGTTCATCATCCTTCAAAGTCACTTCCAAATAAGGCGGGTCAAAAGGGAGTCCTTCCGGTAAAGTGAAACGGCGACACATACTACCTGCTGTGAAATAACGTAAAACAAATTCTAGATTTGGAACAGTCAGTTGGCGAACCTTCATTATTCCTTTTTCAATATCTGCATCTAAGTAGTGAGTAGGAATACCATTTTTTTCCATCAATTCAAAAAAGTATTTGGAAATAGTCAAGCCAACCTTTCCTTTGCCGTCAACGCTGCCGCCGACCGTGTTGGAGCCTGGATCGAAGACGCCATCTTCACCAGTTGCGCTATCCTTAAATAATAAGTAAACCTCTTTGTTTTCTTCATCTAGTAAGACTGTTTTTGTTTTGCCGTCGTACAATTCCTTCATGCTTTTCCCGCCTTCTCTAAAATTTCTAGTGTTTTCACTAATGATACCATTGGATATTTTAACTGTCGATTATTTTTCGTCTTTTGGTATTTAAAAAATGAATAAAGTTCGTGTTTAGCTTTTTATATATGGTTAAATCGTATTAAATGTTTAGAAATATTGTTATTGTTCGTGTTTTCCGTTCGATAGAATTGTTTCAAAGCAGAGTTCATACGATTTGTTTTGAAGAAAGAAAAGACGTATTTTCTATACAGTGTCATAAAAGAAGATGCCAGTGATTTCTCGCTGACATCATAACTGGGAGTTTTGATTTTCTATTTTACGATCGGCGGAGTTCCTTCCGCATTTCCGGCAATTGCTTCGATTTGGATCAACGCATTTTTAGGTAACTCAGAGACAGCTACGACTCTTCTGGCAGGTGTGCCATTAGGGAAAAAGGTGCCATAAACTTCATCCACTGCAGTAAGGTCTGCGATATCTTTAAGATAGATATTTACCTTCACTAAATCCTCCAAAACATGATCAACACTCTCGATAATCGCTTGGATATTTCTCAGGCATTGCTCTGTTTGCTCTTTGATACTATCAGCTACGAGCTCACCAGTTTGTGCATCTATAGGCAGTTGAGCTGAGATATTATTATAGTGAGAAAAAGCGACTGTTTGTGTAGAGAGAGAGCTAGCAGGTGCCGCTTTTGTATTGTTGGCTTCAATGATAAGGCCATGTCTATCCTCAATTGCTTGTGGAGGAGTACCATCACCATGCGAAACCACGGCTTCGATTTGCACCAAAGCATCCATAGGTAAAGCAGCGGCTGTAACAACAGATCGTGCTGGAACATAGGCTACCGCTCTGGCAATTGCTGAATCAGGGAAAAATGTCTTATACACATCGTCTACAACATCAATATCAGCAAGTTTTTTTACAAAAATAGTAATTTTAACAATATCATCAAATGGCACATCAATGCTTTCTAAAATCGTCTTAATATTTTTCAAGCATTGACTGGTCTGTTCTCTGATGCCGCCAACGACTAGCCTGTTTGTTTTAGGATCGATCGGTAACTGGGCAGAAAGATTATTGTAGTGAGAAAAAGAAACTGTCTGCGTAGAAAGAGCATTAACTGGCGCTTTATTTGTATTGTTCGTCAGCTTTATCAGGTCTCCAGCCTGTGGCGCATTAGGGATCGTCCCCTCACCATTTGAAACCAGAGCTTCGATTTGAACAAGAGCATTCATGGGTAAAGCAGCGACTGCAACGACCGTTCGTGAAGGGAGATAGGTTGTGAAAAATGTTTTATAGACCTCATCTACAACCTCGACATTCTTAATGTCTGTCACAAATACAGTGATTCTGATGATATCACTCATTACATGATCGATGCTATTTATGATTGCTTGAATATTTTTGAAGCATTGCTCCGCTTGCCCTTTAATCCCGCCGTCTACTAATTTACCAGTCTCTGGATCTAAAGGTAATTGAGCTGAAAAATTATTATAGTGAGAGAATGCGACCGTTTGGGAAGCTAGAGGATGGTGAGGTGCTTTATCCGTGTTTCTCGCTAATACGATGTTATCTTTTGTCATACTTGTGTACTCCTTTGATTATCATTTTATTTGTCGTTCAAGATAAAAGTCTAATCTATTGCATGAGTTTAGTCAAGCGCTTTCATTGTTGTTTTTAAAGGTTTTTTTAAGCGTTTGGAAAACTTTTTTTATTATGACGGATCGGCAGGATAATTAACGTGAAAATCATCGATAGCTGGCTGTGGGAAAATCGTCATTAGTTATGTTAAATTCTACGCAAGTGAGTTGACGTTCCAAGACTCAGTTGATATGTCATACTGCAGGAAAAATGGTGGAACACAGCAATTGCCTGATTGTATTGTTTTGGTCAATGAGAAATCATACTGAAACGGCGAAACTGGATGAACGAACAGATCGTTATACTCCAAAAAAAACTCCTGCCACAGCTTTTTAGTCTGTAGCAAGAGTTTTTTTTGGAATTGCGCTCTATCTCGGATCAATTCAGCTTTCTCACAGAATCCCGACACACAAGCTTTGTGTTGAGGAAGAGCTGTTTTTTTACTAGCGATGTTGTTGTTCCCTGTTCAATCAAAGAAATGGCTTCTTGAGCTATTTCTTTGATTGGCACATGGACAGTTGTCAGCTCTGGTGTGATCACTCGGCTTTCAGAGATATCATCAAAGCCGATGACAGAAAGCTTTTCCGGTACGTTGATGCCCAATTTGGACAATGTTTTGATTACGCTAATCGCAATATAGTCATCTTCACAAAAGACAGCAGTGATATTCTGGATGAATTCCAAAAATTGCTCCTGTTTGTTTTGAATCGGATTGATTTCCATCCCAGGCAAATAGAATTTAGGCATATCTGCAGGGGAGAGCCCAAAAGAGCTGACTGCTGCTTTAAAGCCACGTCTGCGATCATAAAAGTTATTGATTCGTTGAATGCCCTTGATATAACCGATCTTTCGATGCCCCATTTCCAGCAGATGTTGTGTTGCATCATAAGCACCGAGAAAATTATTCATCGTAATCGTATTACAATCAAGACTGCTGCATTGTGTATCGAGAATAACCAGATTATCAAAATGTTCATTGACCGTCTTGATGTGAGAAGCTGTAAGGTTGGTTCCTAAAATGATGATGCCATCGCTGGTATCATGTTCTTCAATTTTAGAAAGCTCGTTGAAAAGGAGCTCCTTCGGCATGCTGTTGGTCGTTAAAACATGTCCTTTTGCTCCTATTTCAGTGGAAATATAGGACAACAACTCTTTGAAAAAAGGCAGCTGATCATAATTTTCAGGAACGACATCCTCATTAGTACAGGCGATAAAGCGAATCTTCAATTTGTGTTCTTCTTTTTTTGTTCGTTTTCTTAATGGACTGTAGTCATATTTTTCAGCAATCTCCAAGATATATTGTCTTGTTTCATCACTTACTCCCGGCTTTCCATTCAATGCCAGAGAAGCAGCTGATTTTGATACCTTAGCGAGTCTAGCTACATCTTCTAATTTCATCATTCATTCCTCCGCATGTTCAATTTATCATACAACCGAAAAACAAGCAAATAAATTTAGTAGAATAGTTTATCTATTTTAGTTATCTCTAACAGTATATCGCTAATTTCGGATTTTTATTCGTTAGATAAGGCGATAAAACACTTAGTTTAGTAAACTAAAAATTATTTTTAATAAAATTTCGTTTTATTTATTGTTTGTTCAGTTGAACGATGCTATTCTGATTTTGAAGAAAGCGTTTCATAATTATTATCGTTGGAATGGAGTTGGAAAGAATGGATAAAGTCACGATCGGTTTTGCCCCGACAAGAAGAAACTTATTCAGTGCGGAAGCAGCCATTGAATATGCAGATTTAACACGAAAAAAAATGGAGGATATGGGCATTTCCTATATCGATATTCAAGACATCAATCAGGACGGTTTACTTTACGATGATGAAGGGGTAGAAAAAATCGCAGCGAAGTTTAAGGCAGAAGGTGTCGATGGCCTATTTTTGGCCAATGAGAATTTTGGGACGGAATATGCCTGTGCCCGTCTGGCTAAAAAGCTTGATGTTCCGGTACTGTTATGGGGACCGAAGGACGAAACACCGGCAGAAGACGGCTCACGCTTGAGAGATACACAATGTGGATTGTTTGCGATCGGCAAGGTTTTGCGAAGGTTCAATGTCCCATTTACCTATATCAAGAACTCTGATATCGATACGCCTGAGTTCGAACGAGGCCTGAACGATTTCATCAAGGTATGTAATGTAGTGAAAACCTTCAGAGCAACGAGGATTTTGCAGGTTGGTCCGCGGCCTTTTGATTTTTGGACAGTGATCTGTAATGAAGGCGAGCTATTGGAACGCTTCAATATTTCACTTTCTCCAGTTCCAATTAAGGAAGTTGTCCAAGAGATTGAACGGACTAAGACAGAGGAGTATGAAAAAATCGCAGCTGTGATCGATTACTTCAAGAAAAATACGGAGGTGCAAATCACGGAGGAAGAGCTGGAAATGGTCGCAGCTTTAAAGGTAGCGTTGCAAAATCTTTGTACGGCATATGGTTGTAATGCCGGAGTTATTCAATGCTGGACGGCACTGCAGGATGAAATCGGCATATTGCCGTATGCATCGCTGTCATTACTTCAAGAAGAGGGCATTCCTTTTGTTTGTGAGACGGATGTTCATGGCGCTATTTCGGAATTGTTGATCGAGGCAGCATCACTTGGAGAGCATCGAGCAATCTTCGCAGATGTGAATTGTCGTCATCCGGAGAATGAGAATGGGGAGCTGCTGCAGCATTTAGGTGTTTTTGCCTACTCAACGGCAGAAACAACGCCCATTTTACCGCCACGCCATTTCGTTTTTGACTATCCTGGTTCTGTAGCGTTTCGTGCAATCAAAGATGAGTATACCTTGTGCCGTTTTGATGGGGACCATGGGGACTATTCTCTTTTGATGGGAACTGGAAAAGGGATCGATGGACCCTATAATCAAGGGACCTATCTTTATTTAGAATTTGAGAATCTGAATCGATTGGAATTCAAGCTGGTAGAAGGGCCGTATATCCATCATGTGGCGGCAGTAAGAAAAAATGTTGTGCCGATTTTATATGAAGCCAGCAAGTATTTAGGGATTCAACCAGATTTTTATGATCCAATCGAAGAAGAAGTCAAAGCTTATTTGAGAGGAGACTAAAGATGGAAATCATTGAGCTGAAAAAGAAAGCGATCGAGATTCGAAAGGATGTCCTTCAACTGATTTACAAAGCAAAAACAGGACACACAGGTTCTGATTTATCTTGTACAGACATTCTGGTAGCTCTTTATTATCATATTATGACTGTCGATCCAAATCAGCCGGAAATGGCTGATCGAGATCAATATATCCAAAGCAAAGGGCACGCAGCAGAGGTGTTGTGGGCAGTGCTTGCGGATAAAGGTTTTTTGAGCAAAGAGGAGCTGCAGTCCTTTTCGAGCTTTGGTTCTCGTCTCATCGGTCATCCCAATAATAAGGTGGACGGCGTTGAAATGAACACAGGCTCTCTTGGGCATGGTCTACCGGTATCTGTAGGGATTGCTTTAGCTGGAAAAATGGATAAAAAAAAGTATCACACGTATACCTTGTTAGGTGATGGGGAGCTTGCCGAGGGTTCTGTCTGGGAAGGTGCGATGGCCGCAGCAAATTATCAACTGGATAATTTGACAGCGATTATCGATCGGAATGGATTACAAATTAGCGGGCGATCAGAAGATGTTATGTCGATCGAACCATTAGATGAGAAATGGCGCGCCTTTGGATGGGATGTACAGGTGCTAGATGGGAATGACATGACTGAGCTTGTACGGGTACTTTCTGAACCCAATCAGCCTGGAAAACCTAAAATGATCCTTGCGAAAACGATCAAGGGCAAAGGCTTCTCGGAAGCGGAAGATCAAGCCGGCTGGCATCATAAGGTGCCGACAGAAGAACAGCTGACAAAAGCGTTAGCAGAGCTTGATCAGCAAATGGAGGTGTTGATCCATGGAGAAAAATAATACAGCAAATAAGCAAGCAATGTGTGAGGTCTTGATCGAAGCAGCCAAGCTAGATCCGTCTTTACTGGTTTTGACCAGTGATTCTCGGGGCTCAGCTTCACTTGGGGCGTTTGGACAAGAACTGCCGGAGCAGCTAGTGGAGGTTGGTATTGCAGAACAGAATATCGTCAGTATTGCTGCAGGACTGGCTCATATGGGCAAGCATCCCTTCGTAGCTTCTCCGGCATGCTTTCTAAGTATGCGGAGTATCGAGCAGATCAAAGTGGATGTTGCTTATTCTAATAAAAATGTGAAGCTGGTAGGTATCAGCGGTGGTGTCAGCTATGGAGCGTTAGGGATGAGTCATCATTCATTACAGGATATTGCCGTGACACGTGCGATCCCTAATTTACAGGTCCTGCAGCCGGCCGATCGATTTGAAACGGTTCGCATGTTTCAAGCTTTAGTTGATTCAGAGCTGCCGGCTTACATCCGTTTAGGTCGCAATCCAGTTCAGGATTGCTATGAAGGACTGAATTATACGTTTGAAATCGGTAAGGCTGTGACGATGGTCGAAGGAAAAGATGTCACATTCATTGCAACAGGTGAGACAGTAAGACAGGCAATGGATGCAGCAGGATTATTGAAGGTCCAAGGCATTGAAGCAGAGGTTCTGAATGTTCATTCCTTGAAACCATTTGATACTTTGGCTGTTCTTCAGAGCGCTAAAAAAACAGGCTATGTCATTACAGTGGAGGAACACAGCTTGTATAACGGGCTCGGGGCAGCAGTGGCCGAAGCGTTATCAGAGGAAACGGGCATCAAGCAGAAAATCGTCGCTTTTCCAGATGAAGCGTTGATTACAGGTTCGGGACCAGAGTTATTCCGTTATTACGGCTTAGATGGGAAATCGTTGACTAAAACAGCCAGCGAATTCATTGGTGGCTGATATGGCAAGAAACTATCAGATGGTCCTTGATCAGAGTACCTCAGGAACGAAGCTGTTGCTATTGAAAGATGGCAGGATAGTGCAGCGCTACGATAAAAAGCATAAACAATTTTATCCTCAGAACGGGTGGGTCGAGCATGACCCGCTCGAAATCTGGGATAATGTGGAGGCATTGCTGACGTTGCTCTTTCAGGAAAACAGCTTGGAATATTCAGATATTTCAGCATTATCAATCACCAATCAACGGGAAACGATCTTGGCATGGGATAAGACAACAGGCGAGCCGATTTACAATGCAATCGTCTGGCAGTGCAATCGAAGCGCTGCACTTTGTGAGTCATTGATCGAACAAGGAATGGAAGAACTGATCAATCAAAAAACTGGTTTACGGATCGATCCTTATTTTTCAGGGACTAAGGTCAAATGGCTGTATGATGAGCTTCCGGAAGTTGCAGAAAAATCTGGAACCGGTGAGCTGGCCATAGGTACGATCGACAGTTGGCTGATCTGGAAGCTGACGGAAGGCGCTGTTTTTGCAACGGATGCCAGCAATGCCTGTCGTACATTGTTATACAATATCAACACCAAGACATGGGATGATGAGCTACTCCAACTTTTTAGTATCGATCACAAAGACCTTCCCGAAATCAGAAAAGCAGATAGCGTATTTGGTGCGTATCAAGGAATCCCCATCATCGGTGTTATGGCAGATTCGCAGGCGGCATTGCTGGGTGAAGGCTGTAGAGCATTTGGCGATGTGAAAATCACAATGGGTACGGGATGTTCTGTCATGATGCAAATCAATAAGCAAAATAGCCTGAGGGACCTTCGGATTTTAACGACGACAGCGTGGCAGCAGAAAAAGGACGAGGCCTATGCTTTAGAAGGAATCATTCGTTCCTGTGGTGATGCAATCAACTGGTTTTCCCAAGCAATCACTGCAACAGATGATATCTCTGAGCGGTGTAATAAGGTATTATTAAAGCGTAAAGAAGAGTCTGTCTTTTTTATTCCGGCATTGCAGGGCTTAGGCGCTCCTTTTTGGAAGAATACAGAGACAGCTGCGTTTAATGGTATCACACGAACGACGACACAAGAAGAGCTGCTGCGGGCAGTTCTCGAAAGTATCATTTTTCAAATCAAAGCAGTACTTGATGTGATGGAGGAGGTCTCCAATCAACCTATCAATCAAGTATTTATTGATGGTGGTGTATCTAAAAACAGACCTTTAATGAGCTTGCTGGCGACATTATTAAATAAGGAAGTTATCGTAAGCGAAGTGGAGGAATTTTCGGCATTGGGTGTAGCAATGCTGGCTGAGCCCACTATCCAATGGGAAATCCCACAGGAAAGATTTCAACCATCCATAAAACAAAAAGAGGTATATGGGACTTACCAAAAATGGAAGCGGTTGATTGAGCAAGAGCTCAGTGATAGTGACGGAGAATCAGGCGAATAGGAGAGGAAGGTGTCTATGCAGACGAAAAGAATAAGAATCAACGACACGGCCTATTTTGATACGTATTTACTTCATAATTCTAAGGAATATAATCGTGGTAAGAAACGACCGATCGTTATTGTCTGTCCGGGTGGCGGCTATGCCTTTACCAGTGACAGAGAAGCGGAAGTGATTGCACTGAAATTCAATAGTATCGGTTTGAATAGTGTTGTTCTATGGTATACAACAGGTGATAAGGTAAAAAATATTCCTGATAACGCTTTGATCGAAGCGGCTCAAACAGTCAATTATATTCGTGAACGAACGGAGGAGTGGTTGATAGATGAAGAGAATGTACTAATTTGCGGTTTTTCAGCAGGAGGGCATTTGGCTTTACAGCTGGCAACACGCTGGAATGATTTGAATCTAGCTGAAAGAGTTGGTGTTTCAAGTGAACGCTTGAAGATTGATTTAGCCATTGTCGGCTATCCGTTGGTTTATCAGGAAAAAGCATTTTCAATAGATGATTTTGGGTTTGGCGCATCGCTGATTTCACAACCGTTGACTGCCAATGAACGATTTTTCGGAGAAAGGGAACCCTCAGAGGAAGCGATAAGTACTCTAAATATTCTCACCCATATCGATGAACAGACACCACCGATGTTCATTTGGCATACGACAGAAGACAAGCTAGTAGAAGTAGCTCATTCGTTGCAATTGGGACAGGCTTTAAATGAAGCGGCTATCCCTTTTGAAATGCATGTGTTTGAAAAAGGTGAGCATGGGTTAGCTTTAGGGGATCGAACGACAGCAAGAAAACCCAGTCATTTGAATAACCATGTCGCAAAATGGTTTGAGTTATGTGAGGGCTGGCTGCGGCCATATATCGATCATGAAAATAAAGAAAGGAGTGCGTGTGATGAAACTAGAAATCAGCGCGAATAATCGTACCTTACTTCGTGAAGGCGAGCATTTTTTCTATCTGGCAGATACTTGCTGGAGTGCTTTTACCAGTATTAAGGAAGAAGAGTGGCTCGTTTACCTAAAGAAAAGACAGTCACAGGGCTTCAATACATTGCAGATCAATATTCTACCGCAATGGGATCGCAGTCACGGTGCATTTGATTTGCTGCCTTTCCAACAAAAAAATGGCTGCTATGATTTTTCTGTCTGGGAGGACCGATACTTTGAACGAGCTCAAACACTTTGTCGAATCGCACAAGAGCATGGCTTTACCTTGGCATTAGTTGTCTTGTGGTCAAACTATGTCTCAGGAACTTGGGCCAGTGAGCTGGATAAAGGAAAGAACATCCTTCCAAAAGAAAACCGTCAACAGTATTTTGAGAAAGTGATTGCAACCTTTGATTCCTTCGATCCTATCTACTTTATTGGAGGAGACACAGACTTTCCAACACAGGCGACCATTGATACCTATTTGGAGGCGTTTGATTTTTTTGAAAAGCATTCAGTCAATACTTTGAAAACGATTCATATAAAAGGACGTTTACAGGAAATACCGGAGGAAATCATCAAACATTTAGATTTTTATCTGTATCAGTCCGGCCATAATAGTTCTTTTCCGAATATTCCCTATGTACTTGCGGAGCATTTTTATCAGTTGGGACGACAGCGACCCATCATCAATTCGGAGCCTTGCTATGAGCAAATGGGCTTTGCAAGACAAGTGTATGGACGATTCAGCCAAAGAGATGTTCGGAAAGCAGCATGGCAGTCTGTCTTGTCCGGTGGTTGTGCAGGAATTACCTATGGCGCCCATGGGATTTGGAGCTGGCATAGAGATTCAGCCGTCTTTGCTGAAGATATCGGGGAAGCGTTTGACAGTCCGATGGCTTGGCAGGAAGCCTTACAATTTCCCGGAGCCAATGATTATGGATTTATGAAGCAGTTATTTGATTTATTGCATATCGAAAATCTAGCACCTTGTAATGAACAGCTGGTAAAAGGGGATGAGCAGATTCGTCTGGCGAAAACAGCCAACGACACACATTACCTTATCTATATCCCAAGTAATACAACGATCAAGCTTAGTGTTGATCTATCTGAGTATCAGCTCACATTGATCGACTTGAAAGAAAATCGTTTATTGAAGCCATGCTACGAAGTTACAGGAAATGAAACGTTGTTTAGAGCACACTGTTGTTTGGAAGATGTCCTGATTATTGCACAGAAATAAGGAGTGAAAAAAATGGATAAATATATGGATAATGTTTTAGCTTTTGCGGATAAAATCTCGAATAATAGATATTTAAAAGCTATTTCGAATGGTTTGATGGCCACCTTGCCAATCAACATCATTGGATCGATCGCATTACTGCTGGCTGTACTGCCGATTGAAGGCTGGAAGAACTTCATCACGTCCATCAATCTTGGCGGCTACCTTTCTGTCGGCTATAGTATGACTGTGGGTGTTATCTCAGTGTACGCCGCTTTTCTGGTGGGCCACCGTTTGGCAACAGAGTTCAATCAATCTGCTGTACCGGCAGGAATCGTTTCGTTGTTTGCCTTTTTGATGATGACCCCTTTGACGACGTTAGAGGAAACAACAACATTGGATATGAGTAAGCTAGGTGCTGAAGGCTTATTTACAGCGATGATCTGTGGACTTGTTTTTGCCCGAATTTATTGCCTGATTTTGGAAAAAAATATTTCGATCAAGATGCCAGCCGGTGTTCCGCAGTTTGTGACGGATACGTTTGCCGGTTTGATTCCAGCCATCATTGTCGGGTTTATTGCAATCATCATCAGCTGGTTATTCAGCTTTACGGCGTATGGCTCCTTCTCAGATTTTGTGTATCAGCTGTTGGCTTCTCCATTGCAAAGCTTGTCTTCCAGCGTAGGCTCATTGGTTTTCATCGTCTTGATTCAAATGGTTCTGTGGTTCTTTGGAATCCATGGTTCATTGGTTGTTGGAAGTTTCATCACAGCGTTGTATCTACCGATGGATGTTCAAAATATGGATGCATTAGCATCAGGTGTCGCTCGTTCAGAGCTGCCGAACATCTTGAGCAAATCCTTCTATGATTTGTTTGCCGGTATCGGAGGAGCAGGAGGTACCCTGTCTCTGATCATTGTGATTTTATTGTTGGCGAAGTCGAAGCAGTCAAGAACAGTCGCCAATCTAAGTGCTGTACCAGGAATGTTCACCATCAATGAACCAATGATTTTCGGATTGCCGCTGATTTTGAACCCGATTATGGCGATTCCATTCATTTTGACACCACTTGTTCAGACCTTAGTTGCTTATCTGGCGATTTGGAGTGGCTTGTTCCCTAGATTGAGTGGTATTCAAGTACCATTCGGCACACCGATTTTTTTGAACGGCTTTTTAGCAGGCGGTTGGCAAATTGCCTTACTGCAAATCATTTGTGTATTGGCAGGCTGTCTGTTGTATCTGCCATTTGTAAAAGTCATGGATAAGGAGAAAGTAAAAAGTGAAGAGCAGGCAGAAGCGATGGAAGCGGCTGAAACAGAAGGCGGCAAGCTGACTGCTGATGGGGAAACAGTATAAGGAAAAATAGAGAGTTGCTAAAAATAGCCAAAAAACACATTGGACAAGAACTATTGTCCAGTGTGTTTTTCTATTGAAACTGGTATACGGGTAAAGTTCCTTTATTGTTTTTTAGTCACTTATGGCGATCAGTCAGCAAAATCTGTTGAGGCTGCCAACTCGGTTTGTGTCTTGAAATCAGCAACTCTTTTTTCCAATGCAACGATCGTACTGTCTAACGCCTGTGATCCTAATACTAGCCGTAATGGTGCAGGTGTGATCGAGGCACTTTCTATAATACGAGCAGCCATTTTTTTAGGATCTCCTGCCGCAAGTCCATTAGTAGGGTCAAGCATGGATAAGAAAGAATGAGCTGGAGTATTGTCATACTCGGATATCAACTGAGCCACCTGTGCACTTCCATAGCGAAATTCTGTTCTGGCTCCACCGGGTTCTACGATCGTCAAGCCGACACCAAAGGGGGCTAACTCCTGAGCGACTGCTTCGCAGAAGCCTTCGATCCCCCATTTGGTTGCATGATAAAGGGAGTTGCCGGCGAATGCGACCTGCCCGCCATAAGAGGAAAGCTGGATGATTCGTCCTGCTCGATTTTTTCGCATAGATGGGATGATTGCTCGAATGAACTGAATCGATCCTGTCAAATTCGTGGCGATGATTTGCTCGATTTGTTCATTAGATAATTCCTCGGCAGCACCGAATAGTCCGTATCCGGCATTACTTACAGCTGCATCGATCGTACCGTGTGCTTGGATGATTCGTTGTACTAGCTCTTCTATTGAAGGGACATCAGTGACATCTAAAAATTCGCAATAGAAGGTATCCGGGTATTGCGTCAGCAAGTCTTGCACATTTTTATCTTGTCGCACAGTCCCAATGACTTTTTCTCCTTTTTCCAATAGCTGCTTGGTCATTTCTAAACCAAAGCCGCTGCTTATACCTGTAATCAACCATGTCTGTTGTGTCATATTCTTTGTCCTCCTCGTTGGTTTTTATCTGCCTAAATCATAATCCTTTGAGTAAACTCCAAGTCAATAAAAAAATGAAAAGAATTTCCTGTCTCACTGTGTTCAGTCATTTTTTATATAAAGGAAGCTAGATACTTGCACAATAAAACAACCGTTGAATGTACCCAATGTCAAAAAGTCAAAGCTTGTAACTGCTCCCTATTGGAAATACAATAAGGGAGTGCAGCGTGACGCTCAAGTCAAGCAGTTCTAAGGATAAAAGAAATAATACATAGCATGTCACAGCTGCTTTTTTTATGAACGAGTAAAAAGTGTCCATTGCAACGGTCACTTTTAAGTGAAGCGTTTTCTAAACTATCGGTTATGATAAAACTATCAAAGGAGGGATAGCTGTGAGTTCAAAAAAAGACCGCGAACAAAAGCTATTGCTGTTTCTCTCGAAAAACCAAGAGTATGTGACGTCAGAGGAACTGGCAGAGATGCTGGCTACTTCTCAGAAGACAGTCTACCGTTTAGTGAAAAAAATAAACGATGATTATTCCGACGGCATGCTTATCTTATCTGAGAAGGGAAGAGGATATAAGCTAGATAACGAAAAATTTATTGGACAAAATAGGATTCAGCTCAGCAAAAAAAGCCACTTTTCACCTGCTGAACGACGCAACCGCATCATGGAGGAGCTATTGCTTTCTTCACCCAAAGCTAAAAATGTCTATGATCTGTACGAGGAATACTATGTAGGAGAAAGTGTCATTTTCAACGATGAACAATACATCAGTGAACAGCTACAGAAATACAGCTTGCGTTTAGAAAGAAAAAAGCGAACCGTCGCTATCAAAGGAGAAGAAGCCGATATCAGAAAGGCAATTTCTGATCGGATTCAGATGCTGAACATTATTGATATTGATGATTTGCGGACCAATGAAGACCTGAATTTCAATAATTACGATGTATTATTTATTTTGGAACAGCTGAGACACATGGAAAAGCAACTGGAGATTACGATTCCGTATCCTTACAACGTGAATATTTTCTCTCATTTGTATATTCTGATCAGCCGTTCGAGAAAGGTCGGTAGTGCGACCTTATCTGAACGAAGTAAAAATTGGTTTGAAGAGTTGAAAAACGGTGAAAAGGATTTGCCACTGTATAAGGTTGCCAAAGCGACGATTCGAAATATAGAGAAGTATCTGATGGAGGAAATGCCGGAAAGTGAGACACATTACTTGTATCAATACTTGGTTTCTTCCAGAATGCAGGGCAGCTTTGGTCGAATCACCAGCTTTTCACCGGAGGTCATGACCATCACTCAGCTTTATCTGGATGAGATGGCCGTTCGCTTGAATATTCCAATCAAAAATGAATCGATTTTCCTTGATTTGGCGAATCATATCAAGCCGATGCTGAATCGTCTGCGACATGGAATCAAGGTGAAAAATAGCTTGCTTAGTCAGATAAAAATGACCTATGACACGATCTTTTTCCAAGTAGAGCAGGTATCTGCAGTGATCAGTGACAAGTTCAAGCTACCGCCTATCAATGAAGACGAAAATGGCTTTATTACGTTATACTTTGCTCGAATCATTGAGACGAATCAGCTGCCGATCCGAACAGTCATCATGTGTACGACTGGCGTTGGTACATCTGAATTGCTGAAGGTAAAGGTGGAGAGAAAATTTCCGGAGCTGGAGATCGTTGATGTACTGGCGTCCAGAGATGCAAAGAACTTTTCTGATAAATACCCGGATGTAGCCTTGATTTTATCGACGATCATGCTTAGTGATGCGATCCCAATTCCGTATTTATTAGTGAGTGCGATGTTTACTGCGGATGACCAGAACAGACTACAGAAGAAAATCGAGGAGATTTACAATGAACGATAAATTTATTCAGGTTTTTTTAGATAGTAGGGTCAGCAGTAAAGCGGAGCTGTTTCATTTTATTGCAGGTCAGGCGAATGGGGTAGAGCAAGAGCTGTTGACAGAGCTTTTGGTCAACAGAGAAACGGTAGGAAGTACATTGATTGCAGATCAGATCATCTTGCCTCATTTAGAAAGTGACAAGGTTGAAAAGAGTCAAATCCTATTTATTTCATTAGAAGAACCGATTGATTGGGATGAAGCAACGGGAAAAGTTAAGCTGGCAATTGCCATTCTTCTAAAGTCTGATGAGGAACAGGAAATCAAACAACAAATCACTCGGTTTACACGAACATTAGCCGATGAAGAGTATCTTGAAGATTTAGCAAATGAAAAAGAACTTGCGTCGTTTTACAAAAAAATAAGAGAATTTTAGAGGAGGAAACAACATGAAAATAGTTGGAGTAGCAGCGTGTACAGTAGGAATCGCACACACATATATTGCGCAGGAAAAATTAGAGAATGCAGCCAAAAAGGCCGGCTTTGAGATGAAGGTGGAAACACAAGGAACGATCGGCATCGAGAATGAATTGACACAGGAAGAAATCGATCAGGCAGACATCGTGATTTTGGCAGTAGATGTAAAAATCTCCGGTCGTGAACGTTTTGATGATAAACGTGTGATTCAGGTGCCGACAGAGGTCGCTGTAAAATCACCGAATAAACTGATCGAAAAGGCAAAGGAAGTTGTCGAACAGGGATAAAGAGCCGAGTAGAGGAGAATGAAGAATGGAAGTACAAGATATCGTTGATTTGAATACAGTAAAAACGAAGATGAATGCGAAGACAAAAGACGAAGCTTTGCATGAGCTGGCGAATGAACTATTGGTAAATGGCTATATCTCAGAGATAGATGGATTTATCAAAGATATTTATGCACGTGAAGCAGAAGGGCAGACGGGAATCGGCAACTATATTGCTATCCCTCACGGTAAAAGTGCTTTTGTCGATAAAATTGGTGTAGCGATCGGTATCTCAAAAGAAGAAATTCCTTGGGAATCGCTGGACGGCAACGGGGTAAAAGGGATCATCCTTTTTGCTGTCGGAAATGACAATGAAGGGGCGAACAGTCATTTGAAGCTTTTGGCATTATTTGCGAGAAAGCTTGGAAATGATGAGGTCGTCAGCAATCTGCTCCACGCAGAAAAACCAGAGGATGTTGTTACTGCTTTTTCTTAAGAATGCAGTGAATCAACTGTACCTATGTGGACTGGCGCTGAGTAACAAATGCTGAAACAGTGTCAGAAAATACATGGGATAAACGATCATGAAATCGGATCGTTGGAAAGTATCGATCCTGCTAGAAGAGAGCTTCTGTTTGTCGACGAATAAACGAGGCTTAAGTATTGATCTATCGGCTGAAGGCTGCAGATTTCGGTCGTTGATCAAAGCAACAGAACGAAGCAGATCGATTGAAAGAAACATTGTTGAACACAGGACTAGGAGGATATAAGAATGAAAAAAATAAAAGAATTGAATTTGAAGGGGCATTTATTGACAGCGATTTCCTATTTGATTCCGATTGTCTGCGGTGCCGGATTTTTGATTGCCATTGGTATGGCATTTGGTGGTACTAGTCAAGGACAGCTGGTTCAAGGGGAATTCTCGATTTGGGATGCCTTGGCAACTATGGGTGGCGCTGGATTAGGGCTGCTTCCAGTAGTTATCGCGACAGGTATTTCCTTTTCTATTGGTGGAAAACCTGGGATCGCACCAGGCTTCATCATCGGCTTGACAGCAAATGCCATTGGTGCCGGATTTATTGGCGGAATCTTAGGCGGTTATCTGGCTGGTTATCTTGTAATAGCAATTTTAAACTATGTAAAGGTTCCAAACTGGGCCAAAGGCTTGATGCCGACACTGATCATTCCATTTATTTCATCGATTTTAGGTGGCTTGATCATGGTTTACATCATTGGTGCACCGATTGCTGGGCTGACTTCTCTATTGACGAACTTCTTAGATGGGTTGGGTAACTCTTCTCTGTTGATTTTTGGTGGAGTCATTGGTCTATTGAGTGGTGTCGATTATGGCGGACCGATCAACAAAACAGTATTCGCCTTTGTTTTGACAATGCAGGCAGAAGGGCTGAATGGACCGATCACTGCATTACAATTGGTCAATACAGCAACACCGATCGGCTTTGGTTTAGCTTATTTCATCGCTAAGCTATTTGGCAAAAATATCTATACCAAAGTGGAAGTTGAAACCTTGAAATCCGCAGTACCAATGGGTGTCATCAACATTGTTGAAGGCGTTATCCCGTTAGTAATGAATGATATCGTTCGAGGAGTCGTAGCAACTGCAATCGGTGGTTTTGCCGGTGGTGCTACAACAATGATTCTTGGTGCAGATGCAACAGTACCATTCGGTGGTGTTCTAATGATTCCAACGATGTCTAAGCCATGGGCAGGTGTCATTGCAATAGTGGTCAATGTGATCGTTACAGCTCTTGTTTTAGCCGTTATCAAGAAGAATGTTTCCGCGGAAGATATGGAGAATATCGTAGAGAAAGAAGAAGAAGACATCAATTTGGACGATATCCAAATCTTTTAAGAGGTTGTGACTAAGGTGCTCAGCTTTAAGCACTTGTAGGACCTAAACTGTGACGAGTTGCCAACGCGCCTAATTGAAACGCGTTTGTATCGAGAATCGAAGGATAAACGACTCGCAGATACAAGAAACTTTTGATAGAAGTAAGAAAGTGGAATGGTATGTGCAACGACAATCCAATGAATTTGTACAAATTCATTTCCTAACAGGAGTTAACTGTGCTCAGCGAGAATAAATAAGTCGGAAATTCCGAAAATGACAAGAAACACGGAATGTACCATTCCGATGTTGATTGATTCCTACTTGGTGTTTCGAAAATTTTTGTGAATTTTCGATTTATTGTCGAAGAGCCTTGAAACATAGTGGTTTACCACTGGTGCTTAGCGGACATCGACACAGCTCGCTGCTAGTAGCTGTTTTGAGGACACTGTTTAAACCAAAGAACAATGAATCGATTATCGAAAGATCAGGGAAACACGAAAAAAATTTAACAGTAAGAAGCGAGGACGAACATGAATAAAGTAGAATTTTCCCCATCATTGATGACGATGGACTTAGATAAGTTTAAAGAACAAATCACCTTTTTGAATGATCATGTCGATTCATACCATATCGATATCATGGACGGACATTATGTGCCGAATATCACACTATCTCCTTGGTTTATCGAGGAACTTCGTAAAATAACGACTTTGCCAATGTCCGCACATTTGATGGTGACAAATCCAAGTATGTGGGTACAGCAGTTGATCGATTTAAACTGTGAATGGATTTGTATGCATGCAGAAGTGTTGGATGGTCTGGCATTCCGACTAATCGATCAGATCCATGATGCAGGCTTGAAGGCTGGGATCGTATTGAATCCGGAAACACCGATCGAAGCGATTTTCCCTTATATCGAATTAGTGGATAAAATCACGATCATGACAATCGATCCGGGTTTTGCCGGACAACGCTTCATAGAGAGTACGCTAGATAAAATCGTTGCATTGAGAGAGCTGCGTGAAGAAAAAGACTATAATTATGTGATCGAGATGGATGGTTCTTCCAACCGGAAATCCTTCAAACGAATCGATGCAGCCGGTCCGGATATTTATATCGTAGGGCGCAGTGGGTTGTTCGGGCTAGACGAGAATATTTCAAAAGCTTGGGCGATCATGGTCAAGGATTACGAGGAAATGACAGGGAAATTAGTGAAATAGACCAGCTGATTAATGGAAAAAATGAGGTAGGTGTTCATCAGCTGACAAAAAAATAAATGATGGGGCAGATACTGTTTCTTCAGAATAGAGCTGTATGGAGAGGAAAACCAAAGAGTAGAGCTCGTGATTTCCGAAGGAGCGTATGTTGCCCCGATTGTTTTTATGGAGGAAAATTATGTTTGATACAATTGACGAACTAGGAGTTAATACACTACGAACATTAAGCATTGATGCGATCCAAGCTGCTAATTCTGGTCATCCTGGGCTGCCTATGGGAGCAGCTCCAATCGCTTATGCTTTATGGACCAAGCACTTGAAAGTGAACCCGAAGACTTCAACGAAATGGGTCGATCGGGACCGTTTTGTTTTATCGGCTGGACATGGCTCGGCTTTGCTTTATAGTTTGCTGTACTGCTCAGGGTATAATGTCACAATGGAGGATTTAAAAAGCTTCCGTCAATGGGGGAGTAAAACACCTGGGCATCCGGAGGTTCATCATACGGATGGCGTTGAAGCTACGACTGGACCATTGGGGCAAGGAATCGCAATGGCTGTCGGTATGGCAATGGCTGAAGCGCATTTAGCTGCAACCTATAACAGACAAAATCATGCGATTATCGATCATCACACCTATGCGTTATGTGGTGATGGCGATTTGATGGAAGGCGTTTCTCAGGAGGCGGCTTCAATGGCAGGACATATGAAGCTAGGAAAGCTGGTCGTTCTTTATGATTCTAATGATATTTCATTGGATGGGCCGACGTCTAAAGCCTTTACTGAGAATGTAGGGGGACGATTTGAAGCGTATGGGTGGCAGCATATCCTTGTAAAGGATGGCAACAACCTTGAAGCTATTTCAAAAGCGATCGAGGCAGCTAAGGCTGAAACGGAGAAGCCGACATTGATCGAGGTAAAAACTGTTATTGGCTATGGCGCACCAAATCAAGGGACATCAGCGGTTCATGGAGCACCCTTGGGGGCTGAAGGGATTTCAACAGCGAAAGCGACCTATGGCTGGGAGCAACCGGCGTTCTCAGTGCCGGAAGCGGCGAAGCAGCGCTTCACTGAGACTATGATCGAAGAAGGGGAGCGAGCGGAAGCAGCTTGGCGGGAGCGGTTCAACGCGTATGCAGAGGAGTATCCTGAGCTGGCACAGCAGATCACTCAAGCGTTTTCCGGAGAGCTTCCTGCTGATTGGGCGGCTGAATTACCTCACTATGAAGTAGGCACTAGCCAGGCCAGTCGGGTTTCCAGTAAAGAAATGATTCAGGCGTTATCAAAAGCTGTTCCTTATTTTTGGGGTGGCTCTGCCGATCTTTCAGGCTCGAACAATACGATGGTCGCAGCAGAAAAGGATTTTGAGCCCGGACGATATGAAGGACGCAACATTTGGTTTGGTGTTCGTGAGTTTGCGATGGCTGCAGCAATGAATGGGATTCAGCTGCATGGTGGCACAAAAGTGTATGGCGGAACATTTTTCGTGTTTACAGATTACTTGCGTCCAGCTGTTCGTCTGTCCGCGCTTCAGCAGGCTCCAGTAGTTTATGTTTTGACTCATGATTCAGTTGCAGTAGGAGAGGATGGACCTACTCATGAGCCAATCGAGCAATTGGCGAGCTTGCGGTGTATGCCGAATGTACAGGTCATTCGTCCTGCTGATGGCAATGAAACTAGAGCAGCATGGAGGATTGCGATGAAAACTGCTGACAAGCCAACTGTATTGGTTCTGAGTCGTCAGAATCTTCCTGTTATTGAAGGAACGAATGAAGCTGCTGATGTGACTGTCGAAAAAGGCGGGTATGTGATTTCATCTCAAAAAGGTGAGATGCCGGAAGGGATTTTGATTGCTACCGGTTCAGAAGTCACTTTGGCGATCGAGACACAAAAAGCATTGGCAAAAGAAGGCAAAGATGTTTCTGTCGTTTCTTTACCAAGCTTTGATTTATTTGAGAAACAGCCTGACAGTTATAAAGAAGCTGTACTTCCAAAAGCTGTCAAAAAGCGTGTATCCATTGAGATGGCATCTGGCTTTGGCTGGGAACGTTATGTCGGTAGTGAAGGGGCGATTATATCGATTGATCGCTTTGGTACTAGTGCACCAGGGGATACGATCATTAAAGAGTACGGCTTTACTGTGGAGATGGTAAAAGCTGCTTATAATAAAATTATATAAAATGAAAAAATACTATCACAGAACTAACTGTGGTGGTATTTTTTTCGAGTATAACTAGTTGCAGTTTTTTTCGAAAGAATGATATTTTTGTTACGTAAGAAAATATCTGTTTGTTATAGCTATAAAACATGATAGAATGGCAATGAAGAGAGTAGTTGAAAGGAGAAGCGATGAACGATAAGAGAAAAAAACTGTTGGCGAAGGTAGCTTATCTTTATTATGTCGATAATAAAACACAAGCTGAAATTTCAAAAATGTTGGGTATTTATCGAACAACGATCAGCCGCATGCTGGCTCAGGCGAAGCGAGAAGGCATCGTAAAAATCGATATTTTAGGATTTGACTCCACTCTTTTTGCTTTAGAAGAATATTTTAGAAAAAAATATGATTTACTCCATGTTGATATCTCGATGAATAATCAATATGACACTGAGGACGCGAAGAATGAGGCCTTGGCTGATTCGGCAGCTGATTTTATTCGAGCTATCATTACGGATAATCAAAAGGTTGGTATCTCATGGGGCTCTACTTTAAGTAAAATGATTGAAAAGCTGGAAAGTAGGCACGTAGAAAATACCATCTTTTTTCCTTTAGCGGGAGGCCCAAGTCACATCAATTCAAGGTATCACGTAAATACATTAGTCTATGAGATGGCCAGAAAATTTTATGGCAAGAGTTCTTTTGTAAACGCAACGGTCGTACAAGAATCAGAAAAGCTGGCACAGGGAATCCTTCAGTCCAAGTATTTTGAAGATACGCTTGAGTATTGGCAAACTCTGGATGTCGCTATAGTTGGTGTAGGTGGCAGCTTGGATGAAAGCGATAGCCAATGGCGGGATTTGTTAACAAAAGAGGATTACTATATTTTAGAAAGGGAGCAGGCTATTGGTGAATGCTCCTGTCGCTTTTTTGATCGCGAAGGCAATCTAGTTCACAGCGAGCTGCAAAAGAGGACGATCGGAATATCGTTGGAAAAAATAGCTCAGGTTTCAAAATCTGTGGCTATAGCTAGAGGTTCTAAAAAAGCCCAAGCTCTACTAGCAATGATTCGAAAAAAGTACATTAATTGTTTGGTGAGCGATAGGGAAACAATCATTGAAATATTGCAGCTAGATAATGACTACTCATTTTAAAAAGCACTGTCGATCATTCGTCACCATAGTATCTATGGTCGAATGATCAACAGTGCTTTTTTTGTTCTATTAAACCCACTTCTCTCTACGAAAATAAACAGTTTTCTAGCTTCTGAATTTTCCTAAAAATTGTTTTAGTCAATTGATTGTAATGCAGAGCACAAGTGTGCAAAGCAGAAATTTCTGGAAAAATCTCAAACTAGCACGAATGTGCATTTTTCTAGTTAGTTTCACAAAAGGCGTTGACGAAATCGCTTTCAAATGATAATTTTTTACTTACGAAAGACGTTAAAAATCTTTCGAAAGAATGTCAGGAGGTTTTTTTATGAAGAGAAGTATAAAGGTTAGAAAAATTTTTGCTGCAATCACAGATATGTTTATTTTTTCTATCTTTGTTCGAATCATACTTTATGGCTGTTTACAGCTAGGAGTCAGTTCAGAAATTTCTTTTTTTGCAGGCTTGATGATTGGTGGTTCGATCAATTATATCTTGGTTCCGTTCTATCTAAACAAACAAACCTTAGGTATGAAAATGAACGGTCTTGTTTATAGCTTTGTGAAAAGTAGCACTAGCCAACAGGTCATTGTATTAGTTTTGCGCTTTTTCTCGCAATTATTACTGAATATTGTACTTTTAGGTATCCCATTGGCTGTAAATCTATTTTTTCTTATCTGGAGAAAAGATGGTGCGACCATTGGAGACCAGTTGTTTTCACGAGTAATGATCAATCAGGAGTCAAAATGATTTATAGAAAGGGATGGAAAGAATCATGAAAAAATTATTTGGTATTTTACAAAAGGTAGGAAAGTCTTTGATGCTGCCAGTTGCAACCTTGCCGGCCGCTGGTATCTTGTTGGCTTTTGGAAATTTGTTTCATCAGGAAACAGTATTGAATCAATTTCCTTTTTTGCAGGCTGACTGGTTTCAAGTTATTGCAGATGTGATGGAGCAGTCGGGTTCGATTATTTTTGGAAATCTGCCTTTACTCTTTGCCATTGCTGTATCGATAGGTCTTGCTAAAAATGATGGTAGTGCAGCACTTGCTGGTGTCGTGGGCTACTTGATGATGAATATGGCTATGGGGGCAGTATTGGGCATCACCCCAGAAATGGTCGCTGAAAATGGGCAGAAATACGCTACCGTATTGGGAATTCCCACGCTTCAAACCGGTGTGTTCGGAGGGATTGTTGCAGGTGTGATCGCTGCTAACTGTTTCAATAAGTTCTACAAGATCGAACTGCCGCCATATCTAGGATTCTTTTCGGGTAAACGTTTCGTCCCAATGGTAACAGCTGTATTTTCTTTGCTTGTAGCAGGCGTTCTTTGTTTCATCTGGCCGCCGATTCAGGATGGCTTGAACGGTTTTTCCGCAACAGTGATCGAAGCCAATCAAACATTGGCAGTATTTATATTTGGTGTTATTGAACGAGCGATGATTCCATTTGGTTTGCATCATGTGTTTTATGCGCCATTCTGGTTCCAGTTTGGTTCTTATACCTCAGCATCAGGCGCTATCATCCATGGCGATCAACAGATTTTCTTCCAACAGATGCGTGATGGTGTTACTTTGACCGCAGGTGCCTTTATGACAGGAAAATTCCCATTCATGATGTTTGGTTTACCGGCAGCTGCTTATGCAATGTATAAAGAAGCCAAGCCTGAACGTAAATTGCTGGCGAGTGGAATTTTGCTATCAGGTGCTTTGACAGCATTTTTGACTGGAATTACTGAACCACTTGAATTTTCGTTCTTATTTATTGCCCCTGCACTTTATGGAATCCACTGTTTGTTGGCAGGTGTTTCCTTTGCAGTGATGAATCTATTGCAAGTTAAAATCGGTATGACATTGTCCGGTGGGTTGATCGATTACATATTATTTGGTGTTTTAGTCAATCGTACAGCCTGGTGGTTGGTCATCCCTGTGGGCGCTGCTTTTGCAGTAATCTATTATGTTGTTTTTCGATTTATGATCGTGAAGCTGAATTTACCAACACCGGGACGTGAGGAAAATACAGATGAAGACACGGGTGGAGTCACAGCTAACGGAGATAATCTGGCAGTCAGCTGGAACATCATTGATGCGTTGGGAGGAAAAGCAAATCTTCGCTCTGTAGAAGCTTGCATCACTCGTTTGAGAACGATTTTGGTAGATAATTCTATTGTCGATGAAGCCGCACTGAAAAGACTTGGTGCAGTAGGCGTTGTTCATGTCGGCGATGGATTCCAAGCAATTTTCGGCGCAAAATCGGATATCTATGCGACTACAATCAATGAAATCATTGATTCTAACATGGAGAGACCCGCTGAAAGCGAACTGCAAAAAAATGTTACGGTCGAGCAACCGGTAGAAATCCAGCTTCAAAACGCTTGTGCAGCCCTCAAAGATAAGATAGTTTCTCCGGTAGCAGGAAAAATTATTCCTATGAGTGACGTTCCAGATCCGGTATTTTCACAAAAAATGATGGGTGATGGCTTTGCTATTATTCCTGAAGACAAAGTTATTGTTTCTCCAATTGATGGAACAGTTGTAAATGTTTTTCCTACACAACACGCGGTGGGCTTAAAAACTGATTGCGGAATCGAACTGATAGTCCATGTCGGTTTGGATACTGTTGCTCTTAAAGGGGAAGGATTTCAAGTATTGGTTAATGAAGGAGATCAGATTCATAAAGGTCAAAAGCTTTTCATTGTTGATTTTGATTACTTAAAAGAACAAGAAAAAAACACGATGACGATTATTGCATTCACGAACCTTGTTAATAAAGAAATTAAAATTATTTCAGGAGAATCAGTTTCTGCAAATCAGTCAGCGATCGTTGATTTAGCTTAAGAAGGAGTGAGAGAAAATGTACATGGTTTTTGACATTGGTGGAACATTCGTAAAATACGCTATCTTAGATAAATCAGGAAATATCTTTATCCAAGGGAAGTTTCCAACTCCTCCAAGTTCTTTAAATGATTTGCTGGTTGAAATGTATACCATAATCGAGCGATATGAAGAATATGAAGTGAGGGGGATCTCTATTTGTTGTCCCGGTGTGGTCGACTCCTATCAAGGGGTCGTCTACTATGGCGGTTGTCTGACTTATCTGCATGAAGTAAATTTAAAGCAAAAATTTATAGAAAAATTCAACGTACCAGTTTCGATTGAAAATGATGGCAAAGCAGCTGCACTTGCAGAATTATGGCGTGGTGGAGTAAATGAGTCCAAGCACGCTGTGATCATGGTTCTTGGAAGCGCAATAGGTGGAGGAATTGTGATCGATGGGAAGCTTCATCGAGGGAAACATTTCTCTGCGGGCGAAGTAAGCTACATGGTAGGAGATCCAACAAAGGAACCAGGCGTATATAAAATGTGCGGCTTTGATGCGTGTGCACCAAAAATGATTGGACAAATCGCAGAAGTAAATGGCCTGTCAGCTGATACAGATGGTCGAGTGGTCTTCGAATATATCCACGCAGAAAATCGTGAATCATGGAAGATTTTCACAGCGTACTGCCATAAAATAGCAAGGATGATTATAAGTCTTCAATATATCCTTGATCCTGAGCGTTTCATTATCTGTGGAGGGGTGAGTGCTCAACCGCTCGTAAGAAATCAAATTATGAACGAAGTAAAAAAAATCTATAAAGAAAATCCAATGTATTTGCTCATGCCGGTGATCGAAAACTCTAAATTGAATAATGATGCGAATCTCTATGGAGCCTTGTATCACTTCTTTGAAGAATATATTGAAAAAGCGGATGAGTATGAGGAGCATAACGCAATCCTATGCCCAAACTGCAGTACGGAGCTAATTGCTTTAGAGCAAAGCAGCATCTAAATAAATGATTGGAGGATTTGCAATGGAGTCAACTGAAAAAAAGAAAAATCAGTTTCTTGAGTCGATTTTGTCAGGCGTAAATTACATGCTGCCTTGTGTGGTGGCAGGAGGAATTATGCTGGGCGTAAGTTTTTTACTTGATGATCTATCCATTAATCCGGAGACGTACGGAACAAATTTGCCGTTAGCAGCATTTTTTAACAACAATGGCAATGCCATGTTTAGCTTCATGTTACCGGTATTTTGTGCAGGAATTGCTTTTTATATTGGTGGAATAGCAGCAATTCCCGCGGCATTGATGGCCGGAGCTTTATGTCGAGATGGCGATTCCAGTTTTCTTGGAGCCTTACTTCTAGGCTTTGTAGTTGGATATTTGGTTATTTTTCTGCAAAAAATATTGGCTAAGCTCCCGGAAAACTTCACTATTCTTAAAGATTTATTGATCATACCACTTATTTCGGTCATTTCTACTGCTTTGGTAGCACAATTCTTGGTAGAGCCCGTTATAGGAAAATTAAACCTATTGATGAATTCAGGTTTGCAATCCATGAATGGCTCCAGTCAAATTATATTAGGTGCTATTTTAGGATTGATGCAATCAGCCGATATGGGCGGGCCTATTAATAAAACTGCGTATTTGTTTGCAACAGCAGCCTTAGCTAATGGTCAGTATGTCTTGATGTCTGCAGTTTTAGCCGGTGCGTTAATTCCCCCATATGTGACTGGAATCTCTTCACTGATCTTCAAAAAGAAATTTACCGATGAAGAACGTGGTCAAGGTATTACGAACATTATCATGGGTTTGGCCGGAATCTCTGAAGGCGGAATCCCCTTTCTTTTGAAAGATCCACTGAGAGTTGGTGGGGCATGTATGCTAGGTTCAGCTATTGCTGGCGGCGGTTCTGTCCTATTGAAATGTTCAGTGATGGCACCATTCGGTGGTTTTTTCATCTTACCATTAAATGCCAATCCATTTGGATTTGTCATTTCGGTCGTACTCGGTGTTACAGTTGGGGTAGTTATATTAGGAATAACAAAAAAGGAAATAAGTGAAACGAAAGCAGAAGCAGAAATGGCTAATTAAACGAAGAAAGGGACTAAGACATTCGCGTGTCCTGGTCCCTACTTATTTATATAAGAAAATTTTTTACACTATTTAATGAACATGACAGGAAATGTTGTGTTCTTCAAAAATAGTTTTAAAATAATCTAATTCTTCTGTATGTAGCTGAGGAATATCCTGCATGGTGTAATCTCTTACTAAAAAAGCATATTTTTTTTCACCAAATTGATGAAAGGGAAGTAACTCAGCCTTGGTTATTCCAAGTTTGTTGAAGAATGCTGCGAAGGCCTTTGCATTTTCGATCCCATCATTAAAAGCAGGTATTACCGGAATCCGAACGATTAAGTTGTCATGTTCCTTTAATGCGTAGGATAAATTATTTACTATTGGTGCTAATGGAACACCCGTCCCTTCTCTATGCTTTGCTTCGTCGTGATGCTTTACATCGAAATAAAGCATATCTACTTGGTCGATATATTTTTTGAACACGGCTTCCTTTGCAAAACCCGTTGTTTCACTAGCTGTGTGAATTCCTTTTTCCCTCAATTGACGCAACAGCTCTGTAGCAAACTCAGCTTGATAAAGGACTTCTCCACCTGAAAGCGTGACACCGCCACCTGATTCTTCATAAAATACTTCATCTTTCATTACTTCATCTATGATAGCTTCCATAGATTTATATTCCCCTACAGTTGTAAATTCCTTCTTTTGATTGTCCCACATCTTTTCCGGTTTTCCATCTTGAGATTCAGGATTGGAACACCAAAAACATCTCAAGGGACAGCCTTTAAAAAATACCACAGTACGAATCCCGGGACCATCATGGATACTAAATTTTTGGATATTGAATATACATGCTTTATCGATCATTGTGAAGCTCCTTTCTTATTCACTTGTATTTTACCAGAAAAATAATCTTACGTAAATGGTATTAATTACGTACGAAACTATTTTCCAGTTTTAAATATTGTTGGAATAGGAAAAGTATGGTAATCTGTTAGAGATAAGGAGGTAGCGTATGTCAAGAGAAGAGGAAATTATTGCTATCGTAAGCCAAAAGAAAAAAATAGAAGTCAACGAGCTTTCTGAGTTGCTGAATGTGTCAAAAGTAACCATTCGAAAAGACCTTGATAAGCTTGAATCAAGAGGATTATTGCATAGACAACATGGATATGCTTTACTAAATAATTCAGATGACATTAATTATAGACTTGCTCAAAATTATGATCTTAAAATGAAAATAGCGGTTGAAGCCAGTAAAATCGTTAATGATGGTGACGTGATCATGATTGAATCGGGCTCTACCTGTGCTTTACTAGCTGAAGAGCTGGCGTTCAATAGAAGTGATATAACGATCATTACAAATTCTTGCTTTATTGCTTCTTATGTAAGAAAAGCAGATTCGGTGAAGGTTATTCTGATTGGCGGAGAATACCAAAAGGAATCTCAAGTCAATGTTGGACCTTTAGTCAAACAAGTAATCAGTGAATTTTTTGTTGATAAATTGTTTGTTGGGATTGACGGTTTCGATCAGAAGAGAGGCTTTACAGGAAGTGATATCACAAGATGTGATACAACCCGAACGCTGGCTACAGCAGCCAATCAAACGATTGTTTTAACAGACTCCAGTAAATTTATGCAAAACGGGGTCATTTCAGAATTTGGATTTGATGAAATAAGCAAGGTGTTCACTGATTCAGGTATTCCTAAGGAGACACGCTCCTTTTTAAAACAAAGAAATATCGAAGTAGTTACTGTTTAAACGAACCAACTCAGTCTAGAAGCTAAGGTGAGTGGAACGCGCAACCTAACCAAGCTACTTTTACTATCTAAAATCGAAGAAATAGTAGGTCAGAAGTATTGTATTACTTGAAGGTGAATAGGTTAGCTCTCGTCTTTTTTCTATGAACGTAAACCAAAAATGCACGTATGTGCATTTTTGGTTTATTTTTTTTTATTGCCTTGTTTATATTGACGACATTTATTCATATATGTTATGATTTTTACGAAAGAAACATTATTTAATTACGAACGAAAAAACAGGAGGGCTATTATGAATACTCAAATGAAGACAAGAGAGCATGTAAGTGACCAGCCGTATTTTGGACAGTTGACCCATCGAATGAATGAGTACCGTGAGTCGGTACTCAATAAAAAACCGTATATTTGTGCCGAAAGAGCATTATTGGCTACCGAAGCGTATAAAGAGCACCTAAACCAGCCAAGTGTTATGAAGCGAGCGTTGATGCTGAAAAATATTTTAGAAAAAATGTCGATTTATATTGAGGATGAAACGATGATCGTCGGTAACCAAGCAGCTTCAAATAAAGATGCGCCAATTTTTCCGGAGTATACATTAGAATTTGTTCTTAATGAATTGGATCTCTTTGAGAAAAGAGATGGAGATGTCTTCTATATCACAGAACAGACGAAAGATGACCTGCGTTCCATTGCTGATTTTTGGGAAAATAATAATCTTAGAGCAAAAGCTGGTGCATTACTTCCTGATGAGGTCTCTGTATTTATGGAAACAGGATTTTTTGGAATGGAAGGGAAAATGAATTCTGGGGATGCTCACTTAGCTGTGGATTACAGAACAGTGCTTGAAGTAGGTCTTGCTGGGTATAAAGAACGGACTCTTAAAGAAAAAGCAGCGTTGGATTTGACGGAGCCGGAAAGCATTGATAAATACCAATTTTATAATGCTATACTGATTGTTTTGGATGCTGTAAAGACTTATGCAGAGCGTTTTTCAGAATTAGCCAAAGAGTTAGCTGAACAAGCCTCGCCTACAAGAAAAGCTGAGTTGTTGGAAATCAGCCGAGTTTGTGCAAAAGTCCCAAATCAACCAGCCGAAACATTTCTTGAGGCTGTTCAATCGGTTTGGTTTATCCAGCTTATCTTGCAGATTGAATCCAATGGGCATTCTTTGTCATATGGACGTTTTGATCAATATATGTATCCATATCTGAAATCTGATTTGGAAAAAGGAACTATCACGGAAGAGAAGGCTGTTGAATTATTGACAAATCTTTGGATCAAGACATTGACGATCAATAAGGTACGAAGTCAGGCGCATACATTCAGTAGTGCAGGAAGCCCTCTTTACCAAAATGTTACGATCGGTGGGCAAACGAAAGATAAGAAGGATGCAGTAAATGATTTATCGTATCTTGTATTACGCAGTGTTGCTCAAACAAAATTGCCGCAGCCGAACTTGAGTGTTCGCTATCATTCTGGCTTAGACAGTCGATTTATGAATGAGTGTATTGAAGTAATGAAACTGGGCTTTGGTATGCCGGCTTTCAACAATGATGAGATCATCATTCCTTCATTTATTCGCATCGGTGTCACAGAAGAAGATGCTTACGACTATAGTGCAATTGGCTGTGTAGAAACGGCTGTCCCTGGTAAGTGGGGCTATCGATGTACTGGGATGAGTTACATGAATTTCCCTAAAATACTGATGATCGCAATGAATGACGGCATTGATCCTGTTTCAGGGAAACGTTTTGTAAAAGGATATGGGCACTTTAAAGAAATGAAATCTTTTGAAGAGCTGCAGGATGTTTGGGATAAAACTGTACGTGAATTGACGCGTATGAGTGTCATCGTCGAGAATGCCATTGATTTAGGTCTTGAACGTGATGTTCCGGATATCTTATGCTCCGCTTTAACAGAGGATTGTATTGGTCGAGGGAAAACCTTGAAAGAAGGTGGAGCGGTGTATGACTTCATTTCCGGTCTACAGGTGGGGATCGCCAATCTTGCGGATTCTCTGGCAGCAATCAAAAAATTAGTGTTTGAGGAAGAAAAAGTCACTCAAGAGGAGCTATGGGAAGCCTTAATGACGGATTACGCGAGTGAACGCAGTAAAGAAATCCAACAAATGATCCTTCATGATGTTCCTAAATACGGGAATGATGATGACTATACAGATCAGTTGGTGACAAAAGCTTACGACAGCTATATCGAAGAAGTGAAAAAATATCCGAGTACACGTTTTGGTCGTGGACCTATTGGTGGTACTCGTTACTCAGGAACATCATCTATCTCTGCGAATGTCGGGCAAGGGAAAGGAACGATGGCAACACCAGATGGACGTAATGCCTGGGTTCCTCTTGCAGAAGGTTGTTCTCCCTCTCATAATATGGATAAAAATGGACCAACATCTGTATTGAAATCTGTGTCCAAATTGAGAACAGACGAAATCATCGGTGGTGTATTGCTAAATCAAAAAGTGAACCCGCAAACTTTGGCAAAAGAAGAAGATAAACAAAAGCTCATCATGATGCTTCGTGCATTTTTCAATAAGTTGCATGGGTATCATATTCAATACAACGTTGTCTCTCGCGACACACTGATCGATGCACAAAAAAATCCTGAAAAACACAGAGATTTAATTGTTCGTGTGGCTGGATATTCCGCATTTTTCAATGTCTTATCAAAAGCGACGCAGGACGATATTATCGAACGAACAGAGCATGTATTGTAAAAAGCAAATGTCATTTTAATGAAACTAAAGAGGAAAGTGAAGTGTAAACAATGGAATTTATGTTAGATACAGCGAATATTGATGAAATAAAAAAATATGAACAGATACTTCCGTTAGCAGGTGTGACCTCTAATCCTTCTATTGTAAAAAAAGAAGGGAAAATCGATTTCTTTTCTCATATGAATCAAATCAGAGAAATTATCGGGATGGATAAAACATTGCATGTACAGGTCGTTGCAAGTGATTACGAGGGAATGATCAAAGATGCAGAGACGATTTTAGAAAAAATCGATGCACAGGTATTTATCAAGGTTCCAGTAAGTGAAGTTGGCTTGAAGGTAATCAAGGAGCTGAAGAGACGAGAAATCAATGTGACTGCAACAGCGATTTACACAAAATTTCAAGCATATTTAGCTATTGCAGCTGGTGCTGATTATATCGCCCCTTACTTCAATCGGATGGAGAATCTAAATATCGATCCCAGAGAAGCTGTTTCTGAAATGGCAAAAGAAATCGCACGTACCAACAGCCACACAAAGATTCTTGCTGCCAGCTTTAAAAATGTTGGACAAGTCAATGCAGCATTGGAATGTGGTGCACAAGCAGCTACAATGGGCGTTGATATTATTGGACAAGCGTTCGATATGCCATCTATTGAAAAAGCAGTTGCTGACTTTACGTTAGATTGGGAAGCAAGTTTTGGTGAAGGAACGTCTATTTCTTCACTATAATCACTACTATTGGGAGGTTTATTATGGAAAAAATTTTTGCAAGTCCGGCCAAATATGTTCAAGGAAAAAATGTTTTATCCACTGGGATTTCACATATCAAAGCATTAGGAAGCAAGGCACTTCTCTTATGCGATGACATTGTTTGGGAAATTGTGGGAGAAGTATTTTACAAAGATTTAGAGAATGGCGGGTTGACGGCTACGCGTGTTCCATTCAACGGTGAAGCTTCTACGACAGAAATCAGCCGAGTGAGTGAGGTTGGGCGTAAAAATCAGTGTGATGTGGTCATTGGTCTAGGAGGCGGAAAGACCATCGATGCTGCAAAGGCGATCAGTGATACATTGAATGTACCGGTTGCCGTAGTTCCAACCATCGCTTCAACGGATGCACCGACTTCTGCCTTATCTGTAATATACTCGGAAGAGGGCGTCTTTGAACAATATCTGTTTTACAAAAAGAATCCTGAATTGGTTCTGGTTGATACGGCAGTCATTTCCAAAGCACCTTGTCGACTTCTTGCATCTGGTATTGCAGATGCCTTAGCAACATGGGTGGAAGGGCGCTCGATCATCTCCTCTCATGGGAAAACTATGGGCGGTGCTGCACCAACTTTAGCAGCAGAAGCGATTGCAGAAAAATGTGAAAGAGTTTTGTTTGCCAACGGATTACAAGCGATGGAAGCATGTCGAGCAAAAGTTGTCACACCGGCTTTGGAAGCAGTTGTAGAGGCAAATACGCTTCTTAGTGGGATTGGGTTTGAAAGCTGCGGTCTGGCAGCAGCTCATGCAATTCATAATGGCTTTACAGCCCTGCATGGCGATATTCATACCTTGACTCATGGGGAAAAGGTTGCATATGGTACCTTAACCCAACTGTTCCTAGAAAACAAACCGAAAGAAATGATCGATCAGTTCATCTCCTTTTATCAAGCGCTGGAATTACCAACAACATTAAAAGCATTGAAACTAGCCGATATTTCTTATGACGAACTACTAAAAGTTGGAAAACTGGCCACACAAGAGGGTGAAACGATTCATCAGATGGCTGCCGATTTTACAGCAGAAGATGTGACAGATGCCTTGTTTGCAGTGGATGCTTACGTCTGTTCATTAGCTGGATGAAGCAGAAATTTATCCTTTAACTACGATCATTAGTAAGAAACAAGTTTATTCAAATTGATCGATTCCTATAAAAGCTATAGGATCGATCAATTTTTTTGTCCATCCTCAACTCCTCATGCTCCGTCTATCTTATCTATGCCAATTTTGTTATAGTTGAGAAAAAGCTGATTGAGGTGATTGCTATGAACAGGAAACTTCTGCTTCAAACACTAATCAAATTTCTTTTGGGGTTGGCGGTAATCAGTCTGCTTTTGTTTCTTCCGGCTGGGACGATCTATTTCTGGAATGCATGGTTGTTGATCGGCGTGCTGTTCATTCCTATGCTATTACTAGGCATCGTGTTGTGGATCAAGGCTCCGGAGCTCTTAGCCAAACGTTTGAATACAAAAGAAAAACAAACGGAACAAAAGCAGGTGGTTTCTCTGTCATTGCTGATGTTTGTCACTGGATTTATTATCGCAGGCTTGGATTATCGATTTGGTTGGAGTCCCTTACCTTTATGGTTGATCATTCTTGCGGCTGTTCTGCTATTGGCTGCTTATGGAATGTATGCGGAGGTCATGCGTGAAAACATGTATCTGTCACGAACAATTGAAGTACAGGAAAATCAACAAGTAATCGATACAGGCTTGTATGGGATCGTCAGACACCCAATGTATACAGCGACGATCATTCTTTTTTTGGCAATGCCACTTGTTTTAGGGTCGGTTCCTGCATTTTTGATCTTTCTGCTGTACCCTTTGTTAGTAGTAAAAAGAATCAGAAATGAAGAGCAAGTGCTTGAACAGGATCTACCTGGTTATGCACAATACAAGCAAAAGGTACGTTACCGATTGCTCCCGTTTATCTGGTAAAAGAAGTGAGGCTTAATGAATATGAAAACGAAGAAGTACAGACACCATGTCGATCGATGTGTGTCTGTATTTTTTTATCTATAAAAACTTATATTAAATTGATTATCTTTTCATAAGTTGGTAAATGTTGATATACCCTGTATCTACAAGGAGTTAAATAACCTTGCTTACTCCTATCATAATGGGAGGGCGTTGAATCTTCGATAAATTTCAAAAAAGAGAAAAAATACACACTCTCCTATAGGGCAAAAATGTGTATTCTTTAAAACGTATTTAATTTATATTGGTTGTAAACCACCGCCATATTGATTTATGGAAATATGCATTGGCCAGCTTTTCATAAAAATACAAAGATGCATAAGAAATTAATAGAGGGAAAAACTTATTCTGTTATTAAAAAGTAGGTTAATTCTAATAAATACTATTGCGGTCGAATTAAGCTATAGACATGGCACTCAATCCTGTTTCTGTTCTTTATTATGGAATTGTGACAGTATTCTTCAATTTTAAAACCACATTTTTCCAATACTTTACTTGACCCTCTATTGTAGGAATATACACTAGCATGAATTTTGCTAAGGTTGTATTTTTCAAAGGCGATTTTGCATATTTCTTTTACTGCATTTGTTGTTATCCCTTTGCCCCAATAGTTCCTAGCAAGCCAGTAACCTAATTCAGCATTTTTATTAATAGAGGTATCTTCTTCAAATGTTAGGCTGATACCTCCAATAGCCCTTTCTTGATAAAAAATAGCATAGCTAAGTTGCTTATCATCTGGAGTTGTCAAACAAAAACTAATAAAATCCCTAGCGTTCTGCTCCGTATAAGGGTGGGGAAAGTTGTCACGAAGATTCTTTGCAATTTCTTTATCATTTGCAAACTCAACTAAATCGGTAATATAAGCATAATTCCACTCTATAAGTTCCATTTTTCTTCTCCTTTTATGAAACAGCTGCCAGAAATCTTTCTAAGCCAATACCACTTATCAAACAGCGTTCTTTTTTATTTCCAAGCATTTGATACGTCCAGTCAACAAATCCACCGTCAACCATTTCAACGGTTTCATTTCCTTGTTTGACCGATAATTTGAAATTGATACCTTTATAATAATTATTATCAACATCATCATTATGAATGGATAACTCTATATTAGGAAAAATAAATTTGATAGTTTCAACCATTCTGTCGAAAAATCCGTCATTATCTTTGTATCCGTTTCTTTTGCGTAGAATAACAGAGAAACGAACATTTTCTATTTCACTTAATATATCTTTATAATAGTTCAAGTGCTTTTCTAACAACATTTTTTCACAAGTGTAAGACCCTGTATCTATACCAGACGAAACCATACAATATAAGCCAAAATGTGAATATAAACCTTTACCTACAACATTTTGTGCTCTTATTGCCCTAGCAGTAGCAGCCATGTGGATAGGTATGGTATTATTTTCTTCTTTTCTTTTTAATTTATCAGCAATAATTATTGCCAACATATTTGAAGGGTCTGCAAGTATTTCTGTCCCTCGTAGAGCACTCACTACGTTATATTGATCTACGGAGCCAAAAACGCTACAGCTACCTAATGGAGCAGAGGGAGAAAGCATAATCGTCTTGATATCCATATTGAATGCCTTTCTCAATAATTTTGATTCCAAAGCATGAATTTCTTTTGGATCTATACTGCTAGGGATGGTAAATCTATTTAGTTGGTATGACTTTAGAATATCAGTTGCAGTTAAAGTATTTGCTTGTCTATCAAACACTTCTAATAGAAGTGAGTTCAAATCTGATTTTGATAGAGCTGATAACTTATCAACTATATTCTTATCCCCAATTTTATTTGTAATTCTACTTAAAATATCACTCATAGTTATCCTCCATACTGTTACTTTCAAAATAATTATAGAATGGTTACAACAACTAATCTAGGTCGTTTGACCCAAAATGAAAAAGTATCTGAGACATAAATTAAATGCCCAGATACTTAGCGTATCTAAACTCGAATAAACGGTGGGACAGAAGCAACTTCTTCGACAATAAGCCGGAATTTAGCAAAAATTTGTGGAGCAATTTTCGTAAATTTCGGCTTATTGCTTGAAGCTAACCGCTTCGGTCCCAACCTCTTTTTGAAATTATACTTATGTTGTAGGAAGATTCTTTAATACCTCGCGCTGATTAATTACACTAAATCTTTTGTTTTCATAAGCAATGAGATGTTCTTGTACACATTCATTTATAGCACGATTAATGCTTCTAATTGGAGCGTTTACTTCACTAGCAAGCTGTTTTTTGGTAAGCAGATTTAATTCATTTCTATAATAATGTAAGGATATACACCTCAGAAGTCGTTCTTTAACACTTAAAGAGGATAATTCTTCAATTAATTCAGCATTCACAACTAATTTACTAGTTATTTCTCGAATCAGAAATTTCGTAGCTTCAAAATCTCCCTTTAACCAGTTTAAAAAATCATTTCTATGAAGTTTATATACATTACAATCTGTGAAAGCGACAATTTCAACGGGTTTTTTTCCATCATTAAATTGTTCCATTTCTCCAAAAAAACTACCACTTCTATAAAGATGAATAGTTGAGATGTTTCCTTTCACGTTTAAGATGAATGCTTCTGCAATACCGTCAATCATAAGAATTACATATTCATTTTCTTGCTCAGCAAAAAGAATAGTCTCTTTCTTTTTATACGTTTTTTTAACAAGCTTCTTTTTAATATCTTCATTCATAAAATCAATTAAATGCACATTCATCCCTCCTTACCAAATCTTTGATTAAATTATATCATCTTTCAATTAGTTAGGTTAGATAGTAAAAAAATATATACTATTCCATTATTATTTTCCAGTTGTCATTTTTTTGCAAAGTAAGCTCAAACTGGGAAAGCTGTGTAACTGTGGTTTCCTTATCAAGGTATTTCACTGTTACAATAGCGTTCATTTGATTGTTAACTTGTGTATAAACAGGATTCATAAGTTCCACAAATACATAATTACATCAAGTACTTGATTACTTAGTATATTTTTAAAATTAAACTAGAAAACGATTTTGTCTGGTGGTATCATCTAAATGAATGAAAAACAAAATGGAATAGTTAGCTTGTTGAACAATTGTTACTGTTGAAGGGAAGAGATGTAGTGAAAAGATTAAGTAAGTTCGCTGTTTTATTTAGTGTTGGTTTGGTGGTCAGCGGTTGTACAGCCAATAATCAAAGCCAAACAGAAAAATCAAGTGAGACCAGTGAGACAAGTACGACAGAATCAAAAGCTTCTGGTGAACACATTGATTATGACAATCAGGAAGAGTGGGAATTCACCGCAGGACAAATGCAATCACCGATCGATATTCCGACAGCGAAAGCAGAAGCGATGACTGAAGACACGGGAACCCTGGCATTGGATTACGATGCAGACGTGAGCAGTGTAGAAAACAATGGGCACAGTATTCAAGTGTCCGATGGTGGTAAGGCACAAATCAACGGTAGAAATTTCACATTGACGCAATTTCATTTTCACGCGCAAAGTGAACATACTGTAGATGGAGAGCACTACCCGATGGAGGCCCATTTTGTTCACACTGCACAGGATGGACGAATCGCAGTTGTCGGTGTCTTTTTTGAAGAAGGGAAAGAGAATAAAGGCTTTCAGGAAGTGTTGGATGATGTCCACAATGAAAAGGACGATCCAATCACTGATTTAGACGATATGCTGCCAAGCAATAAAAGCTATTATCATTATTTAGGTTCATTGACTACGCCGCCTTTAAATGAAAACGTGGAATGGTATGTATTGGAAAATCCAGTACAGGTTTCTACTGAACAAATCGAATCTTTTAAAGAACTTTACTCGCATAATAATCGAGAAGTTCAACCGCTAAATGATCGTGTGATTTTGAAGTATTCGGAGTAAAAAAGATAGAAAAAGCTTTATTTATAATTGAGAGGTAGTATTTGTATATAGTTGAACCCATTTTTTAATAAGTTGAGGAGGATGGATTGAAAAAAAGATATTTTGTTGGAATGCTTATATTTCGGGTTGCTGGAACATTATTTTTGGGTCGTTTGGAGTTTTTGGCAGGGTGCTAACTGGAGATTATATCTTTAAACAAGACATGAGCATAAAGAGAAGTAGCTTTGTGATAAGAGAGTTTCGTTTTTCCTCTGTGAAATTAGAGTATAGGGAATTTTTCATGCAGTTGCTTACAATCTGAAGATAGTTCGGATGCAAAATAATGATTTTCAAAAATGAGGGTTTTGGAGGCAAGAAAGGTGAGATCAAAATTTACCAGGGATGACGATTTTTAGAAATGAGAGGATTTTCATTATAAAGAAGGTATTCTCCTAATTCTAATGAGAGGAGAATCCCTTCTTTATACTATTAATTTCGAATGTAATTCTTATTAGTAATAATAATAACCAGAGTAATAAGCATGAGTGTACCCATTAGAATAATAGTAATCTATCAAGTATAGAAAGTAAGTCTCACCATTTGATAAAGTACCTGATCGAGTGGGATTTGGACAACAGTTTCCCTTAATTGTTGTCCAAGTTTGATATGGACGTGAAGTAGCTTCAGCAGTAGTGTTATCACCAACTGGAACTAAGCTTATAGATGCACCAAGAGTGATTGTTGTTAATAAGATAAGTATTCCCCTTTTCAATTTCATATTGTTACCTCCTGTTTAATTTATTTCATTCATTATATACGTAATACAACACTTCGTCTATAAATGGAAGGATTTTTATCCAAATAGAGATTGTTTTCTTTTTTAGTTACTTATCTTGTCATTTTTTGATTTAAATGGCACGATTTTTATTTCGATAAATGGCAGATTCCATTGCTAATCTTTAAATCGAACAGATTATATTCTATAGTTAAAAAAAAGACAGATTCTAACTCGAATCTGTCTTTTGTACAAATTTCTATATTGTTTCTGGAGTAACTAACTCTGCTAATTTCGCTGCAATTTCTTCCATTGACTCCTCAATAGTACTCAAGCCACTTCTTGAACCAAGTAGTGGACTTACTTCCCGCAATTCCTCATAGGTTGTATTATGAACAATCGGAACAAGTAAATCACGAGCTAATAAGGCTGAAAGTTCTTTATCTGCCACGCCTTCTCCTTTGATGCGCTTTAGAAATAAAGGAGTAACTAAAACAATACCAACACGAGACTTCACTAACCCTTTATCAATTTCACGAAGTAAAGGTGAACCTAAAAGGACATCCTTTTCACTGAACCAAACAGATACACCTTTTTTTTCTAGTAAATCATGTAGTTCTTTTGCAGCATATTTGCGATCGTCCCAAGCATGGCAAAGAAAAACATCTCGTAAGTCGGGCAGTTCCGATCTCTCCTCAACTTTTTGTCGTACTGGAGTGAGTGTCCGAATTTCTTCAGGGGTGTATAAGATAGTGGAACCAGACGAAGCCCAACGTGCTTTCTTGTTTCGTTGGCTACTGTTGGAACTTCGACTTGTAGAAGGTGTGTAGTAGGTCGGAGAATCTGAAGAGTAATAGTTGTAGCTTCTACCACGTCCCCCACATACAGGGCATGCAGCTCTTCCACTCTCTGTGCGGTGCCCGTGAACCGGTGCTGTACATTGTGCCATTATTTTTCGCCTCCAAAATATAAATACATGTATTAGTTAAATTAATTCTAGCATTAATTTAACTACACTTCAATCTGGAATAGAATACCAATATTAGACGATGTTTCATTATCATAGAACATAATTATCGGAAACTCATTATTTTTATTTACTAATTAAAGAAATTACATTGACTAGTTTTTTATTTAAGAAAAGGTTAACAGAGAGTGTCCAGAAAATGGTTATTTTCTGGACATTTTTTATTTTTCAAAAATTTCCATTGATTTGATCAAATATGCTGTTCAATAACTCGTAAAATAATCTATGTTCATTTAATGGATATGTTAAAAGATAAACCGGAAGTTAGTTTTAAGTAAAAAAAATTGATTCTCAAAAATGAGGATTTGTGAGAGCTGGAAAAAGTATAGTGAAACCGGATAGTTTCTAATATCATTTTTTCATGTAAGATAATGAACATTTTAATGAGTAAAAAAAGAGCTCTAAAAACTTCTTTTGAGAGCTCAAATAATGATTGTAAATATTAAGTTTACTGTTATTAATAGATAAAGTATCTCGATCCTGAAACAGGATCAAGAGTTGAAAAGAACCCATTTAATGTATATCCATTGAAACTTGAAGAATAGTACAAGAACTGTCCATTTGCTGGAATTACATATCTGGCTAGACCACGGTTGTCGCCATTTCTACGATTATTAAAATAGAAAGAATCCTTTTCAGCTCTTACACCAAAATAGGGGTTAGCAGCGTAGTCTCTAAATCTGAAATGAAAGCCGCTGTATCTCCATCCAGAACCAGAAAACCCATTTGATGGATAGATAGGTCCCACTAAGTCATAAAACTGTGTTGGTACATGAGCCCCAAATGGCTGAATCATAGAGGCTGTTATATCATCAAAAATATCACTTGATTGTATATCTTCTGGATCAGTTACAGCTTCAAATGCAGCGATGTTTACTTCTGGTAACACTTCTGTAGTATTCAGATTTTCTTGTTTAGATTCAATGAATTCAATATAATCCAATGCGTCGTCTTCGGTCATAATTTCTTCTGATATAGGGTTGAAAATTGCCCCTTCACCTGATTGTACATGTTCCTTCATATCTTCGAAAGATGCGGCCTGTGCACTACTTGACATGAGAGTAAAACTAAACAAACTAAAAGCAACTACCAATAACAATTTTTTCAAAATCTAACACTTCCTTTCTGAAATAATGATACACTATATCGTATAAAGATGTCTATATAATATTAATGCATTTAGTAATTTTATTCGACTTTTTAGGATACTATGTTTCATAAATAATATGGATGTGTCAAAGGGATTTTAAGTAATAAATAAAAAAAATTGAAACCTTTTCTAAAAAAAATGACTCTAATAGGTAATAAAGGAAGGAGGAAGTTATGGAAAAAACTTTACAAATTATGTTGGTTAAGAGGGCGAAAAACGGGGATGCTGCAGCTTTTATAAAACTTTGTGAATCCTATGAAGAAGTACTCTATAATTCGGCGTATAAATTACTCCAAAATAATGAAGACGTCGTAGATTGCATACAAGAAACAGAAATTATAGCTTGGAAAAAAATATCAAATTTGAAAAATGAAACAGCATTTAATACATGGTTCTTTAAAATTATGATAAATAGTGCTAAGAAAATTTTAAGAAAAAAAGATAAAGTTATTGAATTTAACGATAGCTATGGAAATTATGAAGAAAAGGTGCATGAAAAATTGCACATGAATGAGATGCTTCATAAATTACCAGAAATATATCTAATTCCAATTGTTTTATATTACTATGTGGGTTTTACTATTACAGAGATTGCCTACCAATTGGATGTTCCACAAAACACCGTAAAGACGAGACTTTCACGTGGGAGACAAAAATTAAAATGTTTATTGGAGGATTGACAAAATGAAAAAAGATAATCTCGATTTTCTTAAGGAAGAAAGTGTGGTTCCAGAAGAAGTGAAGAAAGAAATAGCGAAACACAGAAGTAAAATTCTTAATTATGAAATTGAACAGGACAATAGTTTTGCTAAAAAGTATAGAAAATATGTCATTACATTATCTTCAGTAATATTGATTATATTGTTTTTAATGATGAATTCAGATGTTACTACTGCAATAAAGAATGTGTTCGGAATTAGTCAAGATTTGGCTGTATCTATCACAGAGGATAAAAAGGTACCTATTAAGCAAAATTCGGAAAGCAGCCAAAATGGCATTACAATATCATTAACTAAATTTGTTTCAACAAACCAAAAATATGCGTTTGACTACCAATTTGAAATTAAAAGTGAGGAGTTATTGGAGCTGCTGAAAAAAGAAATGAAGTCAGGATCAGATGCCCAATTTATTGACTTTGGTCTCAAGACTGAAGAAGATGATAAAGACTTGAATGGAGGGATGGCATTTAAATCAACTTTTCGTTTAGAAGGAAATACATTTTATGGTTCTGTAATCGCTAGTTCCATGAGTAAAAAAATTCCGAATGATGCTAATTTAATTCTACATATTTATAAATTATGGTGGCAAGATAGAGATGAATTTGAGGAAGCAAAAAGGAATGCATTATCAGATTTAGAAAAAAAACCATTTGGTGTTGAGTCTGCTTTAGAATACGAAGGAGACTGGTCTTTTAATATTGAAAACAAATTGTTATCTCAAATAGGTGTTCCCAAAATAAGTAATGTAGCAAATATCACTAATATAGAAGCACACAGCGATGCTTTGCAAACAACTGTGAACTTTAATACTTCATTAAGGAATAATCATTTAATAAGAGTCGATTTATATAAAGATGGAGAAAGTGCGCAAGAAAGTCTTTTTTCTGAAGTTTATGATGAAGATTCCGGAGAAATGACTATCGTTTTCAATTTGAGTATACTAGATAAATCGTCCACATTCCAGGTACAAGTTAACGAAATTGATCAGTATACTGGAAATGCAATTAATGAAATTGGTCATTTTGATGTTCATAATTAATGAAAAAATCGCTATTGTGAACTTTTTTCTATTTGAGCTATAATTAATGTGTAGTTAATTAAAACAGTATATGGGAGTGACAGAAATGAATAAAAATCATGATCTAAGTTCTTCTAGAAAAAATGTTAATGGAAAACAAGTATCAACAAAAGTACTAGAAATAACTAATGCAAATATACTACAAGTTGAAGTTGGTACAACTGGATACCGAGGTGGCGACACTGGTCATGGAGGTCGAACATACTTCGCTATTAGAGATTTAGCTGCTACCGATTTAGAAGCTGACGTAAAAAAGGATGTATATGGAACTGTAAGTGCAGTAGAAATTGAACTAGGTGGGGACACGGAATTAGAAACATTTATTGAAGGGTTGGAGTTTGCTGTAAAAGTACTTAAAGAACAATCAGGAAAATAATCATATTGGCAAGGTAGATCCATTAGAATGAGTAAATTTGAATTTTGCTCATTCTTTTATTGTTTATAAGCTATCAAAACTTAGGATTTTTAATAAAAAGGAATAGAGAAATAAAAATATATTTTTGAGACCTAATAACTATTTAAAAAGATAAAAATATTGAAATTAAGCGATTTATAAAGTATAATTAGTTAACTTTAACTAATATTTTGCAAGAAGGTGTATTTATGAAATTAAAAAGATTTGTAGCAGTATTGGCATTTCTTTCTATTCTCCTTTTTTGGTATGTCCATAAAGACCCTGTTATTGCTGTTCGAACAGAAGTTTTTTCTTCTGGATTTTTTGATGTAGGAATGAATTCAAAAGTTGAAAAAATCAGTGATGATTTATTCGTTATTTCCCCTGCACCGATAGAGGAAGAAACTTTAGCAGAGCTGAAAACATACCGTGTAAAAAAATATGGTATCTTATATTTTGCAGAATATGATGGGGAAGTTTAATAAAAATAAGGAGTGTGGATTTGATTATGAAAAGGAACATTGTTAAGTATTGTACAATTGTGTTGGGGGTATTCACTTTTAGTATTGTTGGAGCTACGTCTGTGTCAGCAGATGAAATAGACGGAACAGATATAGTTACGGCAGTAAAAGAAGAAATTCAAGAAAATGAAATTGATTTCAATTTGGAAATAACATTAGAAAATGCCCAGAAGGATTTGCTTTCAGCGATTAAAGAGAACATTGGCCAAGAATTTGATACTCAGCTAGAGGGAGAATATTTCAATGTTTTAGGAGCAATCGAAGCAGGCAATCTAACATTAGGCAATTCAGGGGAAGAAAATGCAATGTATAGTGAATTCGCCTCTATCTATTTGACAAGAATTGCTGCCCTTGTTCCCGTGGAACCTACTGATGAAGAGATAGTAGCATTGTTGCATGAAAAGGAATATCTATTGGAAAGAACGTTTAACGACATAAGAACAGAAAATATTTCTCTAATTTTAGGAACAGAGAATACTGTGAAACCAAGAATGGCGAGAGCTGGCTTTAATGTAACTAATGCAACCAAATATGCTAGAGACTGGTGGAACAGAAGAAATGTACTTTTTCCATTATACGAAAGCGATTGTACCAACTTTGCTTCACAAATAGCTTTCTATGGTGATAAAGGGTTAAGAAACTCTGCAAATGCTAGTGGAATGACTTGGACGCACACAGCAGGAGTAACCGCTTCTTCTCCCTGGAAACTAGCACACAATTTTATTGTGTTTTGGACTACAGATGGATGTAGCACTCGTCAATTTACAACAAAAAATGAAGCACAAGGATATGTTCGTGAAGGTGACTTTGTTGGCTACTTTAAGAAGAATACATTCCAAATTACTCACATAGCTTATGTAAGCAAAAAATCTGGAAATACAGCGTATATTACACAACATACAACAGATCGTAAAGATACTAGTTGGAATAGTATAAATACAGATAGTTACTCTTCATTTATTGTATTGAGATTTTAACTTAAAAAAAATAGGTAAATGATTGTTTTTTAATGATCATTTACCTATTTTTCAATTTAATAAGCTATCAAAACTTAAGAGTATGAGTAGAAGAAAATCTAGCAACAGAAGTAAAGCTGCTGGCAGATCAAAACTTAGCGTCATAAATGTGACAAGTGAGGGACAACCTTTGCAAGTGTCAGGATGAAGTGTATGGGTGTAAACAGAAAGGATAGAATAATCCTTTTAATTTATCCTTTCTATGTAAAAATAGGGTATACTCATATTTTGCTGTTGGCAGCATTGCTATATCAGTCTTTCTAATGTAAAATTTAAGTGTAAAATAAATAGTTTGAAATTGAGGGATAAAAAATGGCAAAAATCGGATATGTCAGAGTATCGACCAAGGATCAAAAATTTGATCGTCAGCATGAAAAATTAAAAGCTGAAAATGTGGATCTGATTTTTGAAGACAAGTTAAGTGGGAAAGATACCAACCGGCCAAAATTTCAAGAGCTGCTTAAATATATTAGAAAAGGCGATATCGTTGTTGTAACAGAATTGGACCGGCTGGGAAGGAATAGTAGAGAATTGACAGAAACAATGGATACTCTAAAGAAGGAAAGAGTGACTGTCCAAATTCTCAACCTTCCTTCTTTTAAAGATATACAAGATGAAAACTTACGCCAGCTGCTGAATAATTTAATTCTGGAATTATACAAGTACCAGGCAGAAAGCGAACGTCGGTCGATTAGAGAACGGCAGAGACAAGGAATAGAGATTGCTAAGGAAAAAGGGGTATATAAGGGCAGACCGACAACATATACTCATGATGCAAAAGATCCACAAAAGAGAATAACGTATTTCAAAATTCTAGAAATGTTAGAAGATGGGCGTCCAATAAAAAGGATCTCAGAAGAAACAGGCGTGTCGCGACCAACTATCTATAAAATAAGGAAGCAGCTGGAATAGTGACCAAAACTTATAGCATTATCAAAATTTCGTAAACTTACGTTTGTGAGAGAAGGATTCTAAGCTCATTTCGAGCAACTAAGGTTGATAACTCTGAGGGAATGTTCTCAAAAACGTCGTTTTTGAGAACAGAAAAAGGCTCTCTCAAAATTGAGACAGCCAAAAAGGAGTATTACTCAGTTTGAGTAGAGTAATAACTACTTTAATGGTAATTTATAAATGATATATTGTCAATGCTGCATGCATTAGAACTGGTTAGGAGGAAAAAATGGCAAAACGTGTTAAGAAGAATGAAATGGAAATAGTAAAAAAATATTTTGATGCATTAGATGAACTCGAAGGTGTAGTTCAAAATAGAAATGGAAGTGGTGCTATTGGTGAATGGATAGCTTGCCAGATCCATAAAGATTTGGTGTTAGAAAAAAATAAGAGGAATGAAGGATTTGATGGAAAAAAAGAGGGGAAAAAGGTAGAGGTAAAGCTATTTGATTCCAAAATACGTACAAACATAATTATAAATGATTCACAAAAATTTGATGATTTAATAGTTGTAGTACGAAAAGGGAGCTATTTGGATGTTCAAAAAGAAAAAGAGCCTGTAGATTTTTTCGTACATTATATTGAAGATTATTCTAAGAAATATGGTAACGCGAATGTAGCAAAGAGAATACTTGAAAAAAATAAGCCAGAAGAATTTTCATTTATAGAGAACAACATGAAACCGTAAGAAAATCAATCAATAGGAGGAGTTATTAAAATGAATTTAGTACTATTTATAGTTTCAATTACTTTAGGTGTTACAGGTAGTTATTATGGCTATAAATTGAACAACAATAATAAGGGTATAGTCATTCAGTCAGCAGCGGTTGTAATAAATTTTCTTTTGCTCTTATCTTCAGCCACTCTAAGTTTTGTTGGTGTAATAATTATTATTTTGTTTCAAGGTGGACTAATCGTGCTAGAATTTCAAAATAGAAATTAGTTTCTCAAAAAGGATCGTTCGTAAAATGGAAGAAAATTCTCCGGAAGCAGCTGCGGATCTTCCAGGAGAATTTTTATAAAGACGAACTGTGAAATTCCCTGAAGCTGAGAATAGTTCGGCTTCTTAGAAACGATCAGTAACTGAAGGAGGAGTAGTATTATGGAACATTCTGAAAATGAATTACACATAATAGAATTGATGAAAGGAATATGTAAGGATTTTTCTGAGTATAATTTTTTGAAAACAGATAGATATAAAGGTTCATTGAATGATGAAAATGGATACAATATATATTATAAATTTGGAAGTAATGATAATTTAGGAATGGTGACGGGTAAAAAGAATCATGAAAAGTATGGATTGAATGCATTTAAAAAAAATTTTAAAACTACTACTAGACTGGATGGTTCTGAAGAAGAAGAAGGATGGACAGGTGAGGTTCTGGTAGACGTACTAAAGCATATAGAAGAAATTATCAAAAACGATCAGTAATCGAATCTGGCAGCTGGACCAGCAGCATGATCCAAAACCAAAAACGATAAGAAGGAAGGAGAAAAAATGATTTCAAGAACATGGCATGGAGCTGTCCCAATAAAGCACAAACAAGGATTTTATGAATATGAATTAATCACTGGAGTGGAAGAAACAAAAAATACGAGAGGGAACTTAAACACCTTTTTAAAAGTTGTTGATCAAGGAGAATACTGCCATTTCTTTTTATGTTCGATATGGGAAGATATGGAGTCCATGAAATACTTTGCTGGAAATAATCCTGAAATCGCTGTTACTTACCCAGAGGATGAAAAATATGAACTGATTTCAGATCCATTAGTCATAATACAGGAAATAGTTTCTAATGAAAATCCTTTTGATCCCGTATAAACCAATTTGTATTCTCAAAAACGATGAGTCTAGAGGAATTTCAAAAGTAATAGAACGTTCTTCAGATAAACTAAAGCTCATCAGTGCATGAAAGAGTATCATCATAATCTCGATCTTATTTGTATGTTTCTGTTAGAATAGGTTATCATGTGAGGCATCAGGTATAATTATAAGTAGAGAAATCGAACAAGAATCATAGGATAAAGAAAGAATATCTAAAAGGAGTGGAAAAATGAATTTTGAGGAACTAAAGTGTTTCCAAAAGGTTTATCAGTTGAAAAGTATGAATCAAGCTGCAAAAGAGCTGTATCTGACTGCACAAGGAGTTGGCAGGATCATCAATAAGTTGGAAAATGAGCTAAATACCTCACTTTTTTTACGGAGTGCGAAAGGTGTCGCTCCGTTGCGAAGCGCAGATATTCTTTATGAGCATAGCCAAGAATTATTGGAGCAGTTCGGCATTATTGATGCGGCGATCCAACGAGAAAATGAACGAGAGAATAAATTGACCCTTCATTGTGCCAGAGGTTCACTTAATGCACTGCCTTTTGGTGAAATTGCTGATTTTATCAATGCACATCAGGAAATTGAAATATCGTGGAGTGAAATGGCAAATGACAAGGTAAAAAGCAACATTCATATGCGTCAGGCAAATGCTGGACTAGTGATTGGAAAAACTGAACTGGAAGGTGTGGAAGAGGTCTTTATTGCTAGAAAGGATACTAGAGTGCTGGTATACAATGGACATCCTTTATACATGAAAGAAAGGATCACGCCAAGAGACTTAGAAAATGAGCGCATTGTTATCCTAAACCAAAATTATCGAATCTATCATGAGTTTAAAAAATATTGTGAAAAACATAACATAGAAGTATCGATTGTTGGATTAACCGAGGATAGTCACCTACTTTATAAATTATGCCAAAGCAAGCAGGGAATAGGAATTGTTCTTGATTTTTCGGTGGATGATTTTGAGATGAATGACTTACGTTTGATCCCTCTCGAATATCCTATAAACTGGGATATATACATGATTTATCCTCAGTCTGTTGAGAAGTTTCAACATGTTGAATTACTAAAAAAACACTTACTTGATTGTAACGAAAAGCGGTAAGGTACATTGTTTTTGTTGTTACGGAACAGAACCATTTCTATGCTATTGTTAAAGTGAAAATATTGTTAAGTATTTAACAAGCAAGGAGTGGAGTTATGAAAAGAAAATATCCTCATCTATCAAAACCGATTCAAATTGGGAAGGTGAATTTTAGAAACCGAATGTTTTCGGCCCCGATGGGAGGGACTGATATTACTGCTGATTTCTGTATCGGACCAGCTTCAAAAGCATTTTATGAGTTGCGTGCAAAAGGGGGAGCCGGCGCGGTGACGGTCTCAGAAGTAATGGTACACGGGGAAACAGACGGTTCCCATGCGTATCATCTGGACTTGAGTATCCCTGGATCATTGGCAAGTGCGACTTATACTGCAGATGGCATTCGACGTCATGGATCGATTCCAAGTGTCGAGCTGTCACATTCCGGACAATTTGCCGGTACTTATTTGGCTGATAAAAATAAGAAACAATCTTTAGCACAATGGGGTGTTTCACCAGCTGTTCGAGCAGATGGTGTCAAGGTTCAACCTTTGACTCAGGAAAAAATCGATGAAATCGTTGCTGCTTATGGAGAAGCAGCAGGCTTAGCGAAACGGGCCGGCTTTGAAATGGTGATGGTGCATGGCGGTCATGGCTGGTTGATCAATCAATTCCTTTCACCACTTTTCAATAAACGAGACGATCAGTACAGTGGAAGTTTGGAAAACCGCTGTCGTTTTGCCATTGAAGTGTTGACAAGTGTCAGAAATGCAGTTGGCGAAGGCTTCCCTATTGAGTTCCGAATGAGCGGATCGGAATTTGTTGAGGGCGGCTATGAGCTAGACGAAGGGGTTAAGATTGCCAAAATGGTTGAGGATTACGTGGACTTGATTCATGTATCTGCTGGAACATATCAAGGGACCTTTGGTATTACACATCCATCCATGTTTACAGAACATGGAACGAATGTTTATTTAGCTGCTGAAATCAAGAAGCATGTATCGAAACCAGTTGCAACAATCGGTGGATTAAATGATCCGGAGCATATGGAAGAAATCATAGCTTCTGGAAAAGCAGACATAGTGGAAATGGCACGCGCATTGTTAGCTGATCCGTTTTTACCAAGAAAAGTCATGGAAAACAAGGAAGAAGATATTGTTCATTGTTTACGCTGTTTTGTTTGTATGGCAGAACGCGCGCAGACGACGACTCGCCGGTGTACTGTTAATCCATTGATTGGTCGGGAATTGGAAGGGTCAGAGATTGGTCTTGCCCCACAAAAGAAAAAGGTCGTTGTTGTCGGAGGTGGACCGGGCGGCTTGGAGGCTGCTAAGACTGCTGCTCAGCGTGGACACGAAGTTATCCTGTTTGAGAAGGAAAATGAACTTGGTGGAATTCTGAATTGTGAAGAAGCGATTCCATTTAAGTATGAGATGTATCAATTAGGACAAACTTTTGCCAAACAAGCGGAAAATCTTGGCGTGACTATTCGTTTGAATACACCGGCAACTAAGAAAATCGTTGAAGCGGAAGCACCGGATGCGTTGATTGTAGCGGCTGGCTCCTCACCAATTATTCCAGCTATTGAAGGGATTTCAGGGGAAAATGTTGTGTTGATCAACGATTATCATAAGCAAACGAACAAAATAAAGGATACAGTTGTTGTCTTGGGAGGCGGACTAGCAGGTTGTGAAGCGGCTGTTCATTTTGCTCGCCAAGGAAAAAAAGCGACTGTTGTTGAAATGAGAGCAGAAGTAGCACCGGATGCCAATGTTCGTTATCGTCCCTTGCTTCTTCAAGAACTAGCAAAAGATGTGACGATCAAGACAGGTTATCAAGGAATGAAAATCACGTCAGAAGGTCTTGTGTGTAAAGATCCAGAAGGCAACGAAGTATTGATTCCAGCAGAATCAGTGGTGGTTGCCGTTGGTCAGCGTCCAAACCGTTCAGTCGCAGAAGAGTTGATCGACGCAGCTCCGTATGTTGTTGAAATAGGCGATGTTGTACGAGCATCAACGATTACTACTGCGGTTTATCAAGGCTATCATGCTGCGATGGATATTTAGGAGGGGCACAATGACTATTGAGAAAAAAAGATGGCTGGTTTTAATTGCTTGTTGTATTATCAATCTTTGCTTAGGCTCTATCTATTCATGGAGTGTATTTGCTTCCTCAATGGCAGAGTATTTAACGACATTAACGGGTGCCTCCGTCACTTCTGCTGACTTAGCATTGGTTTACACGGTAGCAAATTCTGTTGGTCCGATTACCATGATTACCGGTGGTTGGTTTAACGACCGCTTTGGTCCTAGAAATGTTATTTTTATTGGTGGTTTTCTGTTTGCAGGCGGTTTGGTTTTATCCGGTTTTGCTGGCAGTGTCGGATTTTTATTAGTAAGTTATGGCTTGGTCAGCGGTTTGGGCTTGGGGATGGCATATGGCTGCACGATTTCTACTGTTGTTAAATATTTCCCAGACAAGCGTGGACTAGTCGGTGGTCTTGCCACAGCGGTTTATGGATTAAGCGCTGTTGTGATATCCCCTCTAGTAACCTTGATCGTTGAACAATCAAGTGCGACAACAGCCTTCAAGCTGATTGGTGGTGTTTTTCTAGTTTTGATTTTAGGCTGTTCATTCTTTGTCAGTCGTCCGCCAGAGGGATATACTCCGGCCGGTTGGCAGCCGCCTAAAATGGGGGGACAGGCAAACAGCCAAGATAAAAATTGGCGCCAAATGATGCAGACACCTGTGTTTTATGTGATGATCATTTTACTGACCTGTGGCGCATTTAGTGGAATGATGGTGATTTCTCAAGCCTCCGGAATTGCTCAAAGTATGGTAGGCTTGGATATGCTAGCTGCCAGTTCAGCAGTATCTATTCTTGCACTTTTCAATTCCTTTGGTCGAATCATCGCTGGTTACTTGTCTGACCGGATCGGTCGCATCAATACATTGCTGATTGCTTGCTTGTTTTCGATTGTAGGCGTTACCTGTCTCTATTTTACAGTAGAAGGCGCAACCATTTTGTTTTATGTGGGTGTATCTATTGTGGGAAGTTGTTTTGGCGCCTTTATGGGGATTTTCCCTGGGTTTACCGCAGATCAGTTTGGTGGGAAGAACAATAGTGTCAATTATGGCATAATGTTTATTGGCTTTGCATTAGCGGGCTATTTTGGCCCAACGGTCATGCGAAGTGTTTTACAGCAGGATGGTTCTTATCAAAATGCTTTCCTGATTGCAGCTGCGCTAAATATTGCTGGTTTGCTGTTATGTGGTGTATATAAGGTCATGAGCAAAAAAAGTCAGGGAATAGAAGAGACAATTTAAATTAGCTTGAAATAAAATGAAAATCGGAAGTAGCTGCGTGATTTAAGGCAGCCACTTCCGACTTTTTTGTGGTATAAAAGAACTCTTTTGCTAAAGGGGATAGAAGCTGTTAGCAACTATCTAATTGAAAGGCAAATTGAATTAATTATCTACCTACGATAAATGTCAGCTCGCATTCACAAACTTTTTTATCGTCTACATAAGCAGTTGCCTGACCGATTCCAACGAAATCACGCATTTTTACGATCTCAAAATGAAGCTTCAAGACATCACCGGGAACGACCTTTTGTCGGAATTTCGCTTTGTTGATGCCTCCTATATAGGCAGTTTCTCCCTTGAATCGATCCATTTTCAAAATCAAAATAGAACCTACCTGCGCAAGTGCTTCGATAATTAGAACACCTGGCATCGTTGGATTTCCAGGGAAATGTCCTTGGAAAAATTCTTCATTGATCGTCACATTCTTGGTTGCGACAATCTTCTTATCTGTAATGATTTCATCCACATAGTCAATAAAACAAATTGGGTATCTATTAGGAATCAAATCCATAATTTCTGTTACAGTCATTACTTTTTCCATCTTATTCGTCTCTCCATTTCTTTAAGCAAATTACGGCATTGTGACCGCCGAATCCGAATGAATTGCTGATTGCATATTCAGCTTGAACAGTACGAGCACCCTCCGTTAAATAGTCTAAATCGCATTCAGGATCGGGTACTTCATAACCGATAGTTGGATGGGCAAGACCCTCTTGTAATGTTTTCACACAGGCAATTGCTTCAATTCCGCCAGCAGCTCCTAAAAGGTGACCAGTCATACTTTTTGTACTTGAAATAGGGACTTGAGCTGCTTGCGCGCCAAATACACGTTTGATCGCTGTGGTTTCAGCCGCATCATTTGCTGGTGTAGATGTGCCATGGGCATTGATATAGCCAATGTTTTCCGCTGTTATTCCTGCTTCGTTTATGGCCATCAGCATCGCATCTGCTGCACCACTGCCATCTTTTAGTGGTGCCGTCATATGACTGGCATCACAGTTGCTGCCATACCCAACGATTTCACCTAAAATAGTAGCGCCGCGCTTTTTCGCGTGTTCCAGTTCTTCCAATACAAGCATACCCGCACCTTCACCCATCACAAAGCCCTTGCGCTCTTTATCGAAAGGAATCGAAGCACGTGTCGGATCATCTGTTGTATTCAACGCATTCAATGCGGCAAAGCCGGCGATACCGATTTCACAGATCGTCGCTTCAGTTCCACCTGTTACCATGATATCTGCTGTTCCATACTTGATTGCCCGAAACGCTTCACCTATTGCATTAGTTGCGGAAGCGCAAGCTGTGACAATCGTCTGTGAAGTGCCTTTGGCGCCTAGACGAATAGAGATATTTCCAGATGCCATGTTTGCAATGACCATAGGAACAAAAAATGGGGTAACACGTTTTGGGCCTTTGTTGTCCATCACGCGAACTTGGTCTTGGAGGGTCGTCATGCCTCCAATGCCGCTGCCGACAATAACACCCAACCGTTTAGGGTCGATCGAGGCATCTGTCAAACCACTCATTTCCCAAGCTTCTAAAGCAGCTGTTAAGCCATATTGCGAGAATAAGTCCATCCGTTTCTGTTCTTTTCGATCTAATACATGGCTCGGATCAAAATCTTTTACTTCACCGGTTAAAGAGACGCCGATTTCCTCAGAAATAAATTTTGTGATTTTTCCAATGCCTAGTTCACCGCTTTTCAGGCGTTGCCAATATTCTTTTACTGTATTACCGAGGGGAGTTACTGCTCCCAGGCCGGTTATGACTACCCGCTTCATCTAATTCCTCCTAGTTACTTTGATTATCAAAGTAATGAATGTGTTATTAACAAATACTTTTTTGATAAGTTAAAGCAAAATAGTTTGACTTTCAAAGTATTGTAGTTAATAATGCAGACATTCGAAAATGTCTGTCTCTTTTCTTTGATTCTCAATTATGGAATGGTATTATCATTCTCAAACAGATAATACCAGTTGTCATTTTATTCGTCAACTTAAAGTTATTCTGTGGTTTTATGAACAGTTACGATTATTATCTATTTCACAAACAAAAATTATTATAAAAACAGTTGTTATTGATAGGGATGAAATCACCTATATCCTAACGTCTTAAAGTCTAAAGAAAAGAGTGTCAAACCCGTCTCCTTCTCTCACTTTATTCCATGCTATAATGAAGAGAAGACCACGGAAATCGAAGGGAAAAAAGAAGAAATTTTCTATGAAAACATTCCCGATTGTCTGTGACTGAAGCGAGGGGAATTATGAAAATCTTAATTATAGAAGACGAAAAGAATGTACGAAATGAGTTGAGGCAGCTGCTGGAGCATGCATTTTACGAGGTGTCAGTCATTGAAACTTTTGAACAGGTGACAGCGCAAATTACGGCGTGTGTGCCTGACTTGGTGCTATTAGATTTGAATTTACCTGGTCAGGATGGTCAGGTTATTTGTCGAGAGCTGCGACAGGTATCGACTGTTCCGGTGATTTTTTTAACAAGTGACAACAATGTGCTGACAGAGCTGGACTGCATCTTGATGGGTGGGGATGATTTTATTACAAAGCCCTATACCCCATCCTTACTTTTAGCGCGGATTCAGGCAGTTTTGAAACGAACGATCCAAAAAAATGAGTCCTTTGAGTTAACACATAAAGAACTGACCTTGAATATCAGTACGTATAAAGTTCATTTCAACGGTATAGAAGCAGAGCTGACAAAAACAGAATTCAAGCTGTTGCATTATTTATTCCAGCGCAAAGAAGAAGTGATTCCGCGAATGGATATCATTGTTTATCTTTGGGATAACGATGTGTTTATTGACGATAATGCGTTAAGTGTCAACATGACAAGGCTACGAAACAAGCTTGAAAATCTGGGACTGACCGACTTTATTCAAACGAAAAGAGGAGTGGGCTATAAAATATGAGTATTTTTCATTATTTGCAGGACAAGTCACTGGTCCTACTCCTCAATTTTTCCAGTCTGCTATTCTTGACTTTCTATCTCTTGATGGTGGGGAATACCCTATTGACAGTTCTCTTGATCGGTCTATTTTGGTTGCTTGTTTTAAGTGTTTTTTACGGGATAGATTACTACAAGAGAAAACGATATTTCAAAACGATCATGGAGCAGATGAATCAACTGGATAAGCCATATCTGATCCATGAGCTGTTGGAAAAGACGTGGCGCTGGGAGGACGAGCTTTACAAGGAGATTATTAGAAAGTCGAACACCTCTGCGATGGAAGCTATTATTCGGCTCGAAGAAGAGCAAAATGAGTACAAAGAATTCATTGAGGCCTGGATTCACGAGGTGAAGCTGCCGTTGACTAGTCTGCATCTGATAACAGCTGAATTAGCAAAGGAATCCGCAGCGAAAATTCAAACGCATCTACTGGATTTGGAGAATCAGGTTGATCAAGCCCTATTTTATGCTCGAAGTGACTATGTCCATCAAGATTACTTGATTAAGGAGGTCAGCTTACAGGAAATTATCAGTGAGCTGATTAAAAAGAACAAGTACCTGCTTATTCAAAATCAGATGAACATCACAATCAACTGTGACGATCATGTACATACAGATAAAAAATGGATGGCCTTTATCATCAATCAACTGATTGTCAATGCTGTCAAATACAAAAAACAAGGGACCGGCAGTCTTTCCTTCACGACACTGTCGATGAAGAATCAAACAAAGTTGGTTATCAAAGATGACGGTATTGGCATAAAACCGCATGAACTACCGCGAATTTTTGACAAAGGCTTTACAGGAACGAACGGTCGAGAGAGTGGAAAAGCGACTGGTTTTGGTTTGTACCTGTGTAAGAAGTTATGTGCCAAGTTAGGTGTAACGATCACTGGAGACTCTGTTGAAAATGACTATACAGAAATTGTGATTGCTTTTCCGAAAAACAGTTATCTTTCAGAGTTGTAACTTTAATGAAATCAAGAGCAATACCTCCGAAGTTTGATTAGGAATATACTTGATCCATAAAGGGATATCTCGCAAAGGAAGGATGCTGAAAATGAACGAACTAATAAAAATCGATAATGTAGAAAAATATTACGGCAACAAAGGAAGTACGACTAAGGCGTTGAATCGTGTGAGTTTTTCTGTAAGCGAAGGTGAATTTACAGGGATCATGGGAACCAGCGGGAGCGGAAAGACAACGCTTTTGAATATGCTGGCGACGATCGACCGTGTGAGTGCCGGTCATATTTTCTTTAACAAGGAAGACATCACGCAGTTTGATGAGGATCGACTGGCAAAGTTTCGCAAGGAAAATCTAGGGTTTATTTTTCAGGATTTCAACCTATTGGACACACTGACTCTTGAAGAAAACATTACATTGGCTTTGAGTTTACAAGAAAATAAAACGAAACGAAATACAGCTGAAGTAATGATGAAGCAGTTGGGTATTTATGAGTTCAGAGACAAATTTCCTTATGAAGTTTCCGGAGGACAAAAGCAGCGTTGTGCCTGTGCCAGAGCATTGATCACGGATGCAAAGCTGATTTTGGCAGATGAACCGACAGGTGCTTTGGATTCGAAATCTTCTGCTATGCTGCTGGAAACGATGGAAAAAATGAACAAAGAGATGGATGCAACCATCCTGATGGTGACGCATGATGCTTTTAGCGCCAGCTATTGCAATCGTATTTTATTTCTTAATGATGGGGAGGTATTTCAAGAACTATACAAAGGGGAGCAGACAAGACGAGAATTTTTAAATGTGATTCTTGATGTGTTGGCGGTCATTGGAGGCGATGGTCATGCTTAACAAACTGTCTCTAAGAAATGCACGACGTTCTATAAAAGATTACCTTGTCTATATTATTACGATGACGATCATCTCGTCCTTGATGTTTGCCTTCAATGGGTTGATCTTTTCTGACTCTATCAAAACGCTGCTGAACGAGATTACTTCTATTGCAGTTTTCGTAGGATTGGCGACCTTTTTTATTATATTGATCGTTATTTGGCTGACAAAATATATCATTAACTTTATGCTGGAACGACGAAGCAAAGAGTTTGGAACCTATCTATTGATTGGAATGGACAAACGGCAAGTTGCAAGGATGTTCAAACGTGAGCATATCCTTTTGGGCGGTTTGACTTTTCTGCTGGGGATATTACCAGGATACTTACTGCATATTGCATTGATCAACATTTTTTTTGCTGTTTTTGATTCGCAGTATCACTATGTGGTCGACATCAACATCTATACTTATCTACTAACTATTTCAGTGTATAGTGTTGCATATGGCTTAGCACTGTTACGCATCAATCGAAAGTTTAAAAAGATGGAGATTCGTGATTTACTGTATTTGGAGAGCAACAATGAAGGCAGTACGAAGCGCAAAAGCTTGTTTTATATCAGTCTCGTTTATCTGGTTCTTTTTCACTTGATTGTTTATACAGGACAGGCGAATGTTCAGACGATTTGGTCTTTGTTATTAGGGTTGTTTGTTGCAATTTATGGCTTGTTCATCGGAATGTCCGGTTATCTGACCAGCTATATCCAAAAGAAAGGACCTGGGATAAAAAGGGGAGCCAGCATCTTTATTTTCAGACAGCTAGCTTCCAAAATAAAGACGATGCGTTTTACCATGGGAACATTGACGATTTTATTTGCTGCGACTATTTTAAGCTGGATGTTTGTCCTCTTGTTTTCAGGCTATCAAAAAGAAGTGTTTGATGGGAACCTCATGGCTATTGATATTTTTTATTTAAAGGATCATGTAACAACTGATTTTAGTGAGCAACAGGCGATCATTGAAAAATATGGTGAGATAGAAGAGACGCATATTTACCATATCTATGAAAATGCGCAGAAGAAAGAGTTGAACACATATTTATATGAAAACGTCAAAGGAGCCTATGATTCAGAAGGCCGTAGTGCTTATTTTGATTATGATACGTATATGTTGTTATCTGATTATAATCAATTGAGAAGGATGGCAGGATTTGAAGCCGTTCAGCTGGAGGAAGGGAAGTACCTGATTCAGGGAAAAGAAAAGCTGGCAAAGACTTTTTCTGAATATAGTGAGAATCACGACCTTCTTATCAGTGGAAACTCCTTTTCTTGTCAAGCTGTTATTACCGATCCTTTCAGTCAAAGTGGTATGAATGGGGCCGATTATATTCTTGTCGTACCTGATGCAAGTGAAGCTATACTAACACCATATTTCAGTATTTTTGCTGCAAATGCAGACAGTGATTCGATGTATGAGATTGAACAGGCGTTAGAAAAGAATTCCGGTTATTTGCAAGATGGTGATATAGAGGATAAGCTTTTGGCTATCAAATATGGAACAAGCAGTGAGCAGTTGATTACCTTCAGCACACCGATTTTGGTAAGGGAAAGTCTGATTGCTGAGCTGGATAGTGTGACCACTGGGGCCAGTTTTACTCTGGGGTATGTCGGCATCGTCTTCTTAGTCGTTGCTATGAGTATTTTGGCGATTCAACAGCTTTCAGATGCGGCAAAATACAAATACCGATACCAAATATTAAAAAATCTTGGGATGAATCGTCGGGAAAGAAATCGCGTGATACTGAAACAGCTGGGGCTTTATTATTTGTGTCCGGTTGTAATGGCCGCTGTTATCAGCGCATTCACAGGTGTATTTGCTAGTGAAAACTTTGCGTACTACACAGGATTGAGCACACCGGGAATTTATTATTACCTGATTGCTTTGGTCATGTTTAGCGCGATTTTCCTGATTTACTTCATGATCACCTACATCAGCTTTGTTAGAGCTGTGGAGAAATAAGTATTATACAGAATTTATTAGCATTTCTCTCTATATAAAAAAGAGGCAAGGAATAATGGTAATCGCACCCTTCTTGCCTCTTTTACGGTTGTATAATGAAAAATGTTACATCTGAAAAGCTGTATATAAAAGGCTAAAGGCTGTTATTGCAGCGAGTGGCGTCATAACAAATCGCTCCTTGTTGTTTTTAGACATCAGATTCATCGACACGTTAAATCCAAAGTAGATGCCAAAGCCGATACAGATATTTTTAGCTACTGTACTTGGTAAACCGATAGATAGGTGACCACCCGCCTGTAAAAGAACAAGCGCTGCAAAAAGTTGGATCGGTATAGAGAGTGCACACGCGATTCTTTTCTTTTTGGGCATGATTCGATCTGCTCCGCCCATAGCAAATTCTCCTAGTGGAAATCCTAAAGCAAGTAGAGCATAAAGAGCAGCCACTAAGCCAAGTAACGTACTTCCGATGAGTGTGATAATCATTATTTTTCCTCCTTTATTTGTTGTTTCGTATAGTGTTATATTACCAACAAAGGATGATTACAGACTATGAAGTCGCTCGATTTAGTTAAGGTCTGTCATCCTTCTTTAAATATAGCATATGTTTGTATCATCGGTAGATAGTTTTATAACAATCGTTATTATTTTCTTTATGACAGGGTTTTCAGAAAAATCAATAAAATCGTTTTTACGGCTTGTCAATTCAAAAAATACGTGGTATTCTGATTACGTTAATGGATTGTTACTGTTAGGCAGGCAAAACCAGAATCAACTTATGTAGACTTTATTTGGTCGGAGCAGTAGGCGGATTCTAGGTTTTTTTATTTTGGAGTGAGGAGCGTTCATTATGATTATTGAAAAAATTTTGAATAACAATGTAGTGATGGCGCGAAACAGCTCAGGCGAAGAGACAGTCTATATGGGTCGAGGGTTGGCCTTTAAGAAAAGAGTCGGTGATGAGATTCAACAGGAATTTGTTGAAAAAGAATTTATACTGAAAGATTCTGTTTTATCCACTCAATTTCAGCAGGTATTTTCTGATTTACCTTCTGAAGAAGTTGAGGTTGCAAAAAAAATTGTTGATCTGGCTGAAGAAAAGTTAGGTACAGAGCTTTCATCCAATATCTATCTGACATTGACGGATCACATTCATTATGCAATTGCTCGTGCAAAAGAGGGCATAGAATTACCTAATCCATTGAAATATGAAACACGTAAGTTTTATCCAAAAGAATTTGAAATCGCGAGACAAGGGATTCAGTTGATCAATGAAGAGTTTAAAGTCTCTTTTGCTGATGATGAAGCTGGATTTATCGCTTTTCATATTGTAAATGCAGAGCAAGGCAATAATTCGATGGAAGAAACAATGACGGCAACGGAAATTGTTGGGAACGTTTTGACGATCATCAGCAGATACTTTGGATTACCTTTTGATGAAGATTCTTTGAACTACCAGAGAATGGTCACCCATTTACAATTTTTTAGTCAACGATACTTAAAGAATGAACTGAACGGTGATGAGGACGAGTTCTTGTATGAGCTGATTCAGTCGAAATATCCTAAAGCCTTTCAGGCAGTACAGCGTATCAATCAATATTTGATCACAAAGTATGATAAGCCTGTCGGCAAAGCAGAACAGACATACCTAACCATCCATATTCAACGGCTGGTTGGCGAAAAAAATGAATAACACTCAATCATAGGATTGTTACTGGTAATGCAGGCTAAACCCGGATTGAAAAGATAAGTGAGTACAACACTGTTTTGTACTGCTATTTTTTCAATTTGGGTTTTTCTTATATATAAAAATGGAAAGAGGGAAAAAAATGAGTAAAAATCAAGAAACAGCTAAGCGTGTTCTTTCGCTTGTCGGCGGAGAAAAAAATGTCAACAGTGTTGTTCACTGTGCAACACGTCTGCGCTTTAATTTGAAAGATGAAAGCGCTGCGGCAACAGAGGAATTGAAGAATGATCCGGATGTTATTCAGGTCGTTCAAAGTGGTGGGCAGTATCAAGTGGTTATCGGCAGTCATGTCAGTGATGTCTATAAAGAGCTATTGGCACAAAGTAGCTTAGGCAATGAAACAGACGAAAAATCAGATGCACCAAAGGGCAATATTTTTAATCAGCTGATTGATATTATTTCTTCTATTTTTACACCATTCTTGGGTGCAATGGCCGGTGCCGGGGTTTTGAAGGGGTTCCTGACACTTGCATTAACGATGGGCTGGTTAGCGGCTGATTCAGGTGCATATCTGGTATTGTTTGCTGTTGCAGATGGAATCTTTACCTACTTACCTATTTTGCTTGCATTCACTGCTGCAAAAAAATTCAATACAAACCAGTTTTTGGCCGTCTGTCTGGCAATGGCGTTGGTTCATCCAAGTATCAATGCATTGGCGGGAACTGAGCTAAGCTTCTTTGGTATTCCAGTTATCTTAGGTGCCAGCGGTTATACTTCTTCGGTTATTCCGATTATTTTAGCAGTCTTTGTTATGCAATATGTTGAGCGTTTCTTTAAAAAGGTGATTCCTAATGCTTTACAGATCATCGTTGTTCCTTTGGCAGTTTTCTTAGTGATGACACCACTGACGTTTATTTTGATTGGACCGATCGGGACAGTAGCAGGAAATCTTCTTGGTGGTGCGTACAATTCTATTTACGGTTTGAGTCCGCTATTGGCCGGAGCTGTTATGGGTGGTTTGTGGCAAGTGTTTGTTATGTTCGGGATGCATTGGGGCTTTGTGCCGATCATGATGCTGAATCTGTCAGAAGCAGGCGGTGGGATCGACTCTATGATGCCTATGCTTTTACCGGCAGTTATGGCTCAAGGTGGCGCAGCCTTGGCTGTCTTCTTGAAGAGTAAAGATGTGAAGCTGAAAGGTTTGTCATTATCTGCAGCCCTGACTTCTATTTTTGGTATTACTGAACCAGCGGTGTACGGTGTAACCTTGCCATTGAAAAAACCATTTATTGCAGCTTGTATCGGTGGTGCAGTTGGTGGCGCTTTTGTGGCATTCAGTGGGGCAAAGAACTATGTATTTGGTTTAGTTAGTGTCTTTAGCTTACCGGGCTTTATTGCTCCTGGAACAAATGATACCTCTGGTGTTGTTTCAGCAGCCATCGGAACTGGGATTGCGATTATTTTAGCGTTTGTTCTAACATATGTATTAGGCTTTGATGATCCTGTACAAGCAGATGCGGCTGAGGTAAAGGAAGATGAATTGAAAAAAGGAACAGCAACTCTTGGTGAACAAAAAATCGTTTTAGCAAGCCCAATCAGTGGAGATATTCTTCCCCTTTCAGACGTAAAGGATGATGTTTTCGCTTCTGGTGCAATGGGGAAAGGCTTGGCGATTCGTCCAAACGACGGTAGTGTCTATGCACCAATTGATGGAGAAATCACAACGATCTTCCCGACAGGTCACGCAATCGGTATTACTTCAAAAGAAGGGATCGAGCTATTGATCCATATTGGTATGGATACAGTAGAACTAAATGGCGTAGGTTTTGAGACTTTTGTAAAAACAGGTGATAAAATTACTAAAGGAGATCTTTTGGTCAAATTTGATGCAGCACTGATCACAGGGAAAGGCTATTCTGTAGAAACACCGATTGTTGTAACAAATAGCAATGATTTTCTGGATGTATTGGATTTATCACAGGAAAATGTTTTGCATGGCGAAGATTTTCTAGTAGTAGTCAAATAACAGAAGTGGAGGAAATGACGCATGAAAAAAATCACTGGTTTTCCTGAAGGCTTTTTATGGGGCGGAGCAACTGCCGCCAATCAATTGGAAGGTGGCTATCGTGAAGCAGGTAAAGGTCTTTCCGTAGCAGATGCAATGCCGGGCGGAAAAGAACGTCTAGCTGTGTTGAGCAGTGAGGCGTTTGACTGGTCGATCGATGAAGACAAGTATGTTTACCCCAATCATCGTGGGATCGATCATTATTATCGCTTTAAGGAAGATATCAAGCTATTTGCGGAAATGGGCTTTAAGTGTTACCGTTTTTCTATTGCTTGGGCACGTATCTTTCCACAAGGGGATGAATTAGAACCAAATGAAGCGGGCTTAGCTTTTTATGAGGAGATGATCGATGAGTGCTTGAAGTATAATATCGAGCCTGTCATTACGATTTCTCATTATGAACTTCCTCTGAACTTGGCAGTAGCATATGGTGGGTGGAAAAATCGTCAGCTGATTGCATTTTTTGAGCGTTATGCAAAGGTCGTACTGACACGTTTCCACCAAAAAGTAAAATACTGGATGACTTTTAATGAAATCAATTCTGCTTTCCATATGCCTGTATTGAGCCAAGGGCTGATCAAGCAAACGGGTGCCGGAGACAAACAAAATCTGTTCCAAGCATGGCACAATCAATTTGTCGCGAGTAGTCTGGCAGTTAAGATCGGTCATGAGCTTGACTCTGACTTGCAGATTGGCTGTATGATTATCTATGCTACAACATATAGCTTGGATGCGAATCCTGTTAATCAGATGGCTACTTTGGAGCAAAATCAAGAGTTCAATTTTTTCTGTACAGACGTACAGGTTCGAGGAGAGTACCCAGCCTACACTAGCCGCATTTTCAATAAATATGGTGTGGATGCTGACAAGCTGGAAATCCTTGATGGTGATTTGGAGCTGTTAAAAAAATATCCAGTTGATTATATTGGCTTTAGTTACTATATGTCAACAGCAGTGACAATTACGGAACAAAGTGAAGAGGTAGGCGGCAATTTACTTGGTGGTGTACGCAATCCATTCCTTGAAGCGAGTGAATGGGGCTGGCAGATCGATCCGGAAGGTTTGCGGATTGCTTTAGATGAGTTGTATGATCGCTACCAAAAACCGTTGTTTATCGTTGAAAACGGCTTGGGAGCCATTGATAAGGTTGACGAAAATTTCTATGTGGCGGATGATTACCGCATCGATTACTTGCGCCAGCATATTCAGGCGATGGAAAAAGCCATTGAAGATGGTGTGGACCTAATGGGCTACACACCTTGGGGCTGTATCGATCTAGTTAGTGCTTCTACTGGTGAGATGAGCAAACGCTACGGCTTTATCTACGTCGATTTAGATGATAAAGGTGAAGGAACGATGAATCGTTATAAGAAAAAATCGTTTGACTGGTACAAGCAAGTTATTGAGTCAAATGGAAAGAATCTAGCTTAGGCTAAAAAATATTCAGAAAAAATAGCATGAGACGCTTGAAGCTTTCGCACAACAATGAAAGCTCCAAGCGTTTTTTTGATCAAGTAGGATATTATTTTTCTCATAAAGCAAATCATGCTATAGTTGAATATGGAAAAGAATCAATGGCCTACTTACTTTTGACTGTTGGACATGAAGAGGGGGAATAGAATATGAAAAGAAATAGTCTATTATTTTTCATTTTATTATCCATAGCAATTGGAGTAGAGTATGAGCTTAGCAGCTTATCCGGATTAGAGCTATCTACAGGGAAATATTTAGAGTTTCTAAGTAGCCTCGCGTTACTGGCAGTTTACATTATTCCAATCTGTTCTCTGTTGGTAATAGTCGCAGGACGATGGAAGGTACCCAAATATATCATCTCATTATCGATCGTCAGTGGCGCATATGCTACTGGTTGGCTGGCAGGCTATGGCAATGATTACTTGCTGGAGGGAATCAAACGGATATTCGGTAACTCCAAGGCATTGGAAGACTGGTCTGCAGCTTTGACTGCGCCTTTTGTTGAAGAAACGATCAAGCTGTGCTGTGCACTTATTATTCTATATTTGCTAAATCAAAGAAATATTCAATCAGCTTTTGTAGTTGGAGTCAGTGTTGGCTTGGGCTTTCAGATCATCGAAGATATATCGTATATTATTGAGGCAGCATTGGATTCATTTCAAAAGATTGTACCAACAACTATCGATCGTATTTCAGGTAGTATCAGCTCTCATTGGTCCTTGACTTGTATATTTACAGTAGCAATATTCTGTGTACTTTCCAAAAATCAAACAATTCATAAGAGGACGAAAGGATTGTGGCTTGTTTCTCCGATAAGTATGCATTTTATCTGGAATTCTCCAATCAACGATTTGCCAGTAGTCAGTGCTGTTTTGTCAGCGGTGACGATCATGATCATTATTCAAATGATCCAATTTATAGAAGCAGACCGAAAAAAGGTGTTTTTACAGTAAAGATAATTATAGAAAACGACTGGCTGAACAGGGGGATAAAAGAACCTTGCACAGCCTTTTTATTAGGTTTTATGAAGGCAATAGAAGGTACAGTGCTACATCTTCGAAAGAGAATCTAGCTTGAGGATTCTTTCTTTGTTATGATACTAGAAGAGGTTGATTGTTTCGTAAGAGATAAAATATAATCAATCCTAAAACGAAAAGTCAGGAGCACACTTATGAAAGAAAAGAGAAGCTTTGAGCTATTTAACGAGCATGAATTGATCGAGCCTGTAACCCCTGAAACGATCGCAACAGCCTTTGAAGGATTAGATGCAGGAAAATTTCACATATTGATACTGGAAGCAACACCGATGCTCGAAGACAGCCCCTTTATTCAACTGGCACGTGGTGAAGGTGTGTATATTGTTGAGATTCAGTTTGATCGAGGAGGAACACTTCAGCAGTTCCGCAAAGAGACAGACGACATAGAAGTATGCCAAAAGCTATTCTTAGATTATTTTTCAGGCATACTCCCTGACAGAGAGGGCTGGCGAGACGTGACAGCTGAAATCATCTATTATTTTGATGATAGGGAAGACGAAGGTGTGGCAAAAGAAACGTCACATCCATTCTTTGTCAATCACTTTATCAATGACTTGTATTATGATAGCACCGATGACTATGCGCCGTTTGGGAATGATACAGGAAATGATACCTTATATATGTTAGAAAGAAAATTGATTGAGGATGATGAGCTGGAAGATTTTGACAGTCTTCCTATGTTTATCTCAAAATCATGGGGACTTGATTATATGGACCCTTTGAAAACAGTGACTGACGCATCATTTATTTCTGAAAATGAAGTAGATATTTTTGAATCAAGCCAAATAACAATAGCAGTCGGATTTGGTTTGATAAAAATCACAGGAGGGATCAGTTCTCTTCTTAAGCAAAGAACGTTAGCCGCATTAGAACAGCTGCTGAACTTGTTACCCGATGGAAAAGAAGCGTACCAGCGACAAATCGAGGATTTGAAGAGTTTCAACGCATATGATGAGTGATAACTAGGTAAGGGAAAAGAAGAGTAAAAATTATTGTTGCTTCTCTTAGTGATTTATTACAAAAAAGCAGCACAGGTCGAATCTGTGCTGCTCTTTGTATAGTAAAAACTATTTTGTTGTTGTGTAGCTTATAGCAGTAGCTAAAGCTTTTTCGAGATTAGCAATTGCAGTATTTACATCTCTGACTGTTGATTTCAAACTAAGCTGAACACCAACTGCTTTTGTGATTACCTTGTTTAAATCATTGTAAACGGCAAAGGGAACTTTTCCCAACACTTTTTTGTCACGTTCAAAACGAGTTGCCCAGATAGCAGCATCTAGTTTTTGTTTGACAACATGTGTTGCTTTCGCGTCTAAATCCAAATCAGGATAAGTAAGTACCTTCTCCATCAATTGTTTTAGAGAAATAATTTGCTGTTCAAGTTTTGATACAGAGGCAAAAGGATCGGCAACTGCAATAACAGCCTTAGTAATTTCTACGCCTAATTCGCGATGAGCTTGCTCTACTTTATTATCTAGCTGTTCCACAGAGAATGCAATGGCATTACTGATTTCAGTGATTAGCTGTAAACGTACACCGATGCTATCAAGATCATAGATAGTTACAGGATTGAAACGAGCATTGCTTGATGATGCAGTCAGATCTTTTTCAAGAGTATTCAACACTGGAACCAATTGATTGAAAGCTTCTTCAAATGCCGTACCAGCTACTTTCTCTTCTAACTCATCTAACTTTGCTTTCTCGTTCTGAACTGCTGTTGTAGTACTTTGGCTGATTTCTTGTGTTTGTGCATAAGCCGAATCGCCTGCTATGCCAATGACACTTGCCCCCAATAATGTCAATGCCAATGCACTTACTAATGTTACTTTTTTCATTTAAATCTCCTCTTTCTATTTAGTGATTTTTTTCTATAAAGGGTAATTATAGGCGAAAAGGTCATTTAAATCAAGTTTTTCTTACATTTAGATAACTATATGTTGTCTGTATATAATCTGTATCTGAAAACAATCATTACATTATGTTTGTTTCTTTCTAGTGAATATGAAATGATTCTTTCTCTTTTATTTAGTTTTTACACTGTTTTTCAAATGTTAAATATAGTAAGAAATAGGAAATGATGGTTTTAGAAAATCAATGTATAAAGGTATTCTTTTGGTTGATTATGAATCGCTTTAAGAGATATGCTGCTATTGAAGCTAAATAAAAAAAAACGTAAAATAGTAAACTGAAAGGATGTGCGAGGATGAAAATGAATCTTGGTTCGGTTATTTCTGAGAAAAGAAAAGAGAAAAAAATCACACAACAAGAGCTGGCAGAATTTGTCGGTGTTTCTAAAGCAGCTGTGTCAAAATGGGAGACCGGCTTGACTTATCCAGATATTACTTTACTGCCATTGTTGGCTGCCTATTTTGACGTAAGCATTGATTCCCTGTTGAATTACGAGCCTCAATTGACAAATAAAGAAATCCAACATATTTATACTTCATTAAAAAATTCCTTTGAATCAAAGCCGGCTGAAGAGGTCTTAACTTCTATCAGAAGCTTTGTTCATCGTTACTATTCTTGCCATTCATTCGTCTTACAAATGGGACAGTTGTTGTTGAATCATTTTGATCAGTTGCCAGGTGAGAGTAAGGAAGAAAAGGAACAACTGTATGTGGTGGAAGCACGCGAGTGGTTTGTTCATGTTCGAACACAGTCAAAGGAGCCGGAACTAATTATTCAAGCAACAAAGCTTGAGGCATATACCTTATTAACTATGCAACAGGCAGATCAAGTGCTCGCTATTTTAGGCGAATCTGTTCCAGTTAGTTTTCCGGTAGAAAGTTTGATTGCGGGGGCTTTTCAGATAAAAGGGGAAAATCAGCGAGCAGTCGAAATCCTTCAAAGTGCTCTATTCCAATATTTGGGTGTGATAATGAGTCTGCTTACTAACTATCTTCAATTGTTGCTTGAGGCACCGGAAAAATTTAAGGAGACGATTCGCAGAGGGAAACTATTTGCAGAAGCCTTTGATTTGAAACAGCTGAATCCGGTTTTGTTGATGAATTTTCAGTTGTCGGCTGCCTTTGGTTTAGCTCAAATGAGGGATAAGCAGGCATTGAGGCTGCTCGAAGACTTTACCGATGTATTGACACAAACGCAATTTCCTTTGACGCTTCATGGCGATCATTATTTTGATCAGATAGATCAATGGTTTGATGTCTTGGAAACAGGCAATCAACTGCCGAGAGAGTCTACCTTAGTTCCAATCGATTTAATTGATTATGTTTTAGGTAATCCCCAGTTTTTAGTGTTTCAAGAAGAAGAAACATTCAAAAAAATCCACGATCAACTCCTGCGATTAAAAGAAGAAAATGCGTGAATAGCCTCAGTTTTTTCTACTTGATAAACTATTTTCGCCTTCCAAGGTATCGCAACAGGAAACTTTTATTCTTGTTAGTTTCCTGCAACTCCTTTGCTTCTGTTAAAAATAATTTCTATAATAGAGACAAGAGATTTAGTATCGAAATTGTTTATCAAAGGGGTTGTTGTTATGACTATTTTATCAATTAAAGAAGTAACTAAAATTTATTCCGGCGGTTTCGTCGCTGTTGATGGGATTAGCTTATCTGTTGAGGCGGGAGATATATTTGGCTTTATCGGACACAATGGTGCGGGGAAAACCACAACGCTGAAATCCGTTGTAGGCGCGCTTCATTTTGATCAAGGAGAAATCCTGATTGACGGACATGACATAGTAAAAGAACCGCTGGAATGTAAAAAGCAGATGGCTTACTTACCGGACAATCCAGATTTATACGATTATTTGACGGGTTACCAATACATCAATTTTATTGCTGATATTTTTGGTGTGTCGACAGAATTACGACAAAAGCGAATCCAGAGTTTTTCTCAACGGCTCTCATTAACAGATCAGCTAGGTAATTTGATCAGTACCTACTCTCATGGGATGAAGCAAAAACTGGCACTTATTGGGGCTTTCGTCCATCAGCCAAAGCTGTTGATCATGGATGAGCCTTTCGTTGGCTTAGATCCGGAGGCGACGTATCATGTGAAGCAAATGCTTCATGAGCTTTGTGAAGCCGGTGGTGCGGTCTTCTTCTCAACGCATGTCCTTGAGGTGGCTGAAAATCTGTGTAATAAAATTGCCCTGATCGATCATGGGCAATTGAAGAAATGCGGGACAACGAAAGAGGTTCGTGGCGATCGCAGCCTTGAAGAAGTATTCTTGGAGGTGGTTGGAGGTGAATGAGTTTAAAGCCCTTGTGCAGCTCCAATTGAGAGGGTATGGACTTAACAAATTACGCCATCAAAGTAAAAAGAAGCAGCTTGGTGTGTGGATAGGCGCTGTTCTATTAGTCCTGCTAGCTCTTAGTTATTTGTTGGGTATTGCCTTTATGTTGATTCAGCTGGATTTGGCAAGTTATATCCCAACTGTGATGGTCTTTTTATCCTCTGTCATCTGTCTTGTTTTGACCTTTATGAAAGGCAGTAATCATCTTTTTGGTTATCGTGATTTTGATGTTTTGATGTCTTTGCCAATTTCTATAAAAGTCATTATAACCAGTAAAATATTCGGTCTTTATCTGTTAAACTTGCTGTTTAGTTTTTTGGCGAATATTCCGGCGATGTTACTGTATTGTTGGCATATCCAAAATTATTGGGCCGTGTTGGGTGCAATTTTTCTTGTGCCATTTATTCCGCTGCTCCCGTTGATACTGGGTATTTTGTTAACGACAGTGATTTCATTGATTGCTGCAAACTTCAGATATCAACAGCTAATAGTTGTTTTGTTGAGCATAGGGCTTGTGATCGGGCTTATGTTGGGGTCGCTGTCATTGACTAATTATACAAATAATGAAATGAGCCAATTGCTTAAGCAAAGCTTGAATCATCTGGAACAAGGATATCCATTGCTTGTACTGATTCGAAATGGGTTTGCGGGGCAACCATTATTTCTTTTAGCCTATATTGCGCTATCTACCGTAAGTGCTCTAGCATTTTGGCTTGTGCTTACACATTATTATTTACAGATTAATACAAAATTAACGTTACGTACGAAGAAAAGTGTGTTTGCAATCGAAAAATTTAAGCAGCGAAGGGTCTTTTTCAGCTTGCTTAGCCGGGAAGCTCGACTATACTTTTCAAGCGCGCTGTATGTTACGAATACAATCCTTGGGGTCATCATGTTTCTGGTGGCAGCCTTGAGTCTTCCTTTTGTATTGGATCAGATGACAGCAGCACTTCCAGCTGGTTTTACAATTACTCAAGCAATTCCTTGGTTACCTTATGCTGCCTGTTTCTTTTTAGGTATCGCTACACCAACAAGTGCGGCGATCAGTATGGAAGGAAAAAATCGTTGGTTGTATGCCAGCTTGCCGATTTCAACTGTAAAAATATATGGTGCGAAGCTCATTCTAAGCTTTTTACTTTTTTTACCACCACTTTGGATTGGTTGCGTTGCGTTGATTTTTACTTTTGAACAGTCCTTGCTTTCCGCATTTTTACTCGTATTACTACCAACCTGTTTTTGCGTGTTTATTCTAACTGTAAGTTTGAAGCTCAATCAATTGTACCCGAATTTCTCTTGGCTGAATGAACAGCAGGTCATTAAGCAAGGTTTACCTGTGCTCGTAACGATGCTCATCGGTTTCGTTTCTATTACGTTTGCTCTAGGAAGTGCGGTTTTGATAAATAATCCAGCGATTTCAGTTATTTCAATTAGTATCCTCTTTCTTTTGATTAGTGTACTTTGCTGGCGCTCATTAAGAAAGAAGAATGTATTTATCGGATAAAAGGATTGATTATAGCTGAGAGACAGGCACTTAATCCAGTGAAAGCACAAAATGTGACGTTTTATATAAAAAACGACTTCCTCCAATCTATACTCCTTAAGATTTCTTAAGGCATCGCTAAGTGAATATTAAAACATCGCCTTCCTGTACATGATTAAATAAATGTGCAGGGAGGTTTAATGATGAAAAAAAGTAAATTTAGAAAAAATATAACCATTCTTTTCGCGTTGATTGGTCTGTTGATCGTGGTCAATTTCTTTTTGTTCCGCGGTTTGGCAGACAGCAGCGCATTGCCGTTTGTACAGGAACAAGGCGAACCGATTTCAGGAAAAAATTATGTGCTGAAAAAAAGAGAAGGGCAGGTAGTGAAAAGTAAAAAGCAAGATGAAAAGATAGCTGTGGCTTCTATGACAAAAATCATGACTGCTCTCTATATAATCGAGCATGTGGAGAATCTGGATCAACTAGTCGAAGTGCCGATGGCCATTTTTCAGGAGATTGAGGAGCAAGGATTAGCTACAGCGGGATTGCTTCAAGGAGAAGTCCTCAGTTATCGTGAGCTGCTTTATGGGATTATGCTTCCTTCAGGAGCGGATGCCGCATTGACTGCTGTACAAGCACTTAGTGGCAGTGAAGAAGCTTTTGTACAGGGGATGAACGAAGTGGCAACAGCTTTAGGTATGACGAATACACACTTTTCTAACGCTACTGGAATGGATGAGCAAGCACATTATTCAAGTGTTGGAGATATCATGCTCTTGCTAGAGTACGCACTGCGAAATGAGTTTTTTTATCAACTTTTCACTACGTTATCTTATCAAACACAAGGAACAAATCTACATGTAGAGGGTCTGAGTTTTACAAGTACGATCATCAGTCGAGATGAGTCGCTAGACCTAAGAAATGGACGTATCCTTGGTGGGAAAACAGGGTATACAGTCGCTGCCGGCTTATGTTTGGCGAGCTTGGCAGATATAAATGGGGAAGAATACTTATTAGTACTGGCTGGAAGCAAAGGCGACAGTCTGACAGAACAGTTCAATATTATCGAAAGTCGCTTATTGTATAATCAGATTTAAGTCAAATTTAGCTAAGCAAATTGTTTGAGGGAAAGAAGTAGTTAAAGAAAGATAATAAAAAAGTTTTTGACCTATGCGATAGGATTCTCCTTTAATTTTCATGTAATTTATATTAAGTATTAAAAGGATTCTATTTTTTAATCTGTCTATCCCTCTTGTTTTCCTTACTCTTCTAAGAAAAATAGAGGGTAACTTGTTTTTTGTTTATTAAAATTTACACAGCTGATTTTCATTTGATTAGAAAAAATCTCTTGAAAACCAAATGCACTCTTGTTATTCTTTTCTGTAAATGAAGGAGGACAAGAGATGTCTATTCATGAGAATCGATTTTTAACAAGAAAAGATTATGCAGAAGCATTGGAATGCTTGCTTCGTCCATTAAGAAATGAGATGATTACAGCAGAAGCACCGGGAGTTCACCTCGGGAGTAGTGGTGCAGTCTATGATCAGAAGCGCTCAGATATGGAAGCGCTTATCAGGCCGTTGTGGGGGATTGCCCCTTACTGGACATATAGAGAGGATGATGCGTTAAGAGAGGCATACCTGCAGAAGCTTTCGATTGGAACCGATCCGATGAACGAGCAATACTGGGGAACTGTTGAAAATTATGATCAGTATATCGTGGAAATGGCAGCATTGTCGTTAACGCTATTATTGCATAGAGAATATGTCTGGGAGAAGCTTTCTCATCATCAGCAACAAAACCTTGCTTCGTGGATGAAGCAAGCGTTGGAGCGGAAAATACCTAAAAATAATTGGACCTTTTTCAAAGTGTTGATTCGTGTTGCGTTGTTTCACTGCGGTGCCCCCTTGGATCGCAAAGCATTGGAGCAAGAGCTGCAGCTGATTGATTCCATGTATGTGGGGGAAGGTTGGTATGTGGATGGAAAAACAACCCAGAGAGATTATTATGTTCCTTTTGCTTTTCATTATTATGGCTTGATTTATTCTGTCTACATGAAAGAAGAAGATCCTACTTGGTCTCAACGATTTGTGGAGCGGGCAAAACGCTTTGCGCAGGATTTCATTTACTATTTTGATGAAGCGGGTGAGGCTCTTCCATATGGTCGAAGCCTAACCTATCGTTTTGCTCAAGGAGCATTTTTCTCAGCTTTGGTATTTGCGGATGTCGAAGCGCGTCCTTGGGGCGAGATAAAAACAATTCTCTCGAGCCATTTGAGTAATTGGGTGACTCACCCCATTTTTACTTTTGATGGTCGTCTTTCAATCGGTTACCATTATGAGAATCTGGTGATGGCTGAGGGCTACAATGCGTCTGGTTCCCCTTATTGGGCGCTAAAGACATTCTTACTGCTGGCAGTACCAGACAAGCATCCGTTTTGGCAAGCGAAACCTTTAGCGGTAAAAAGAATGCCCGAAAAATTAATAAAGAATGGACAGATGGTCTTTTGCCATGCCAAAGAAAGTCACCATGTACTTGGCTATCCGGTCGGTATGTTGGTTGAGGGGCAAGCACATGCGGAAGCAAAATATAGTAAATTTGTGTATTCAACCAAGTTTGGGTTCAGTGTTCCGAAAGCAGGGGTTTCGTACGAGGAAGGGGCGTTTGATAATACGCTGGCTGTTTCGATTGATGGCCGTTATTTTCGTACGAAAAGAGAGACAACTACGTTTGAGTTTTCCGAAAATAGAATCACACATGAGTGGTCTCCGTTTTCTGGCGTAAAAATATCTACAGAGATTTATCCATTTGGCGAGTGGCATGTACGGGTACACGAAATTGATACCTTGCATGCCTTGGAGCTGAGAGAGGGCGGATTTAGTCTTGGTATTACCGGGCAAGACTTCCAAGGAGTTGTTCAAGGGAACACAGCTTTTATTAGCGAAGATGGACTGACCTCACAGATTATTGGCATCGAAGGTTATGATGAAGCTGCAATTATTCGTCCGGAGGTCAATACCTCTCTATTTTTCCAAAGAACAAGTTTACCCTGTCTAAAAAAGGCACTACCTGCTGGCACCCATCGCTTGATTTCTTTGGTGGGTGGAACAGTTGATAAAGAAAGGAAGCGTATAAATGATAAAAATAGAATTGAAAAACAAGCAAAATGAACCAATTACAGGAAGGATCGATCATGAAAAAGCCCATGAGGCGTTTATGGCAAAGGGAGATGAAATGGCTGTTTTGGCAATCAAGGATTACAGCTATGAAGCGGGAGACAAGATTGTTGTAACAACGGAGGAATCTGATCGTTATTTTGTTGTGCAGTTAGATGAAACATTGGCACCTGCCTTGATCTATTTTCCGCAAAAAACATGGGAGTATCAGATTCCTACAACAAAAGAAGAAGGAACCGCTTCAGTAGATACGGCGTTTAAATCTCAAAGACACCACCTGATGGTTCGAAAGGCTCATGAGTTTGAAGTGGCTGGGTACCAAAACCTCTCTGCTAACTCGCATGATCAAAAAGAAGCCTCCGGTGTCTTTCCGCATGCGCATGCCAATGTGGAGACAAGAGGAGAGGCAGTATTTTTTGCGAAGAATGCAATCGATGGAAAATTCGGACATCTTTCACACGGCTCGTATCCTTTTGCTTCATGGGGAATCAACCAGCAGAAGGACGCTGCTTTAACAATTGACTTTGGGCGGAAGGTCAAGGTAGATTGGGTTCGTCTGCTTTTCAGAGCTGATTATCCTCATGATAGTTATTGGACAGAAGTGACCTTGAAGTTTTCTGATGGCGAAGAGTTGACGGTACCAACGACGAACTCGCTTGATTTTCAAGAAGTTCGCTTTCCGGAAAAGGAAACAGAGTCGATTACATTGAAAGCGCTGATAAAGGCCGACGACGAATCTCCTTTCCCTGCATTGACACAAATTGAAGTATTTGGTAAAGAATAAACTGTAATTAAAAAATAAAAAAATGGAGAGTTTGGTGCAGTACGCCAAGCTCTTTTTTATAGGCTAAATCATGTATTTTAGAACATACTCTCTATCAAGATAATGTGTCTGGAACGACATTAATCAATCGTTTTCAAAGAACATTCGCTTTTTTTCTTCTTTTAGGCTATAATAAGTTTAAGTTAATATGTTAACAAGTTAAGGAGCTGGGTAAATGACTCTTGAAAAGAATAAAAGACGATTGATTGATTTAGGTGAAAAGGCAACAACAAGCTGGTTAACAGCTCAAATCGATTTCTGTATTCAGCAAATCGAGAAAAATATGGAGCGTTTCGGCACCGATTTTCCTTCAGCCTCTGCAACAAATGGAAAATACCGGATTAAGGCCAATGATGATTGGACCAATGGTTTTTGGACAGGGATGTTATGGCTTGCTTATGAATGGACTGGTGGACAGGATTTCCTAGACAGAGCGATGGAGAACATTCAAAGCTTTCAGCAACGCTTAGATGATCATTTTGTTTTAGATCATCATGACATTGGTTTTTTATATAGTCTTTCAGCAGGTGCCGGCTATCGCATTACTGGGGATGAAACCTGTAAACAGGAAATTATACAGGCGGCAGATGTATTAATGGCTCGTTTTCAAGAGCAAGGCAGCTTCATTCAGGCGTGGGGAGCCTATGGCGACCCCAAAGAATATCGATTGATCATCGATTCATTGATCAATCTTCCTTTGCTTTTTGAAGCAGCAAAAATTTCTGGAAATTCAGCCTATGCAGAGGTTGCTGAAGCCCATTACCGAACAGTACTAAACACTGTAATAAGAGAAAACGCCACGACGTATCATACGTATTATTTTGATTCTGAAAGTGGAAAACCAACCTATGGAGCGACGCATCAAGGAAATAGTGACGATTCGATTTGGGCAAGAGGACAAAGCTGGGCAGTTTTAGGCATCCCACTGAATGAAAGCTGTTTAGGTTCCCAATCTGTTCCAAAAATTTATCAAAAAATCGTAGATGTCTTTCTTGAACAGCTCCCGGCAGATTTAGTTCCGTATTGGGATTTTGACTTCAACGATGAAGAGCCATCAGATAAAGACAGCTCAGCCTTAGCTATTGCTGCTTGTGGGTTGTTGGAAGCTGAAAAAATGGCTGCTTATCCAGAGGCAAAAGCGATTGCCGCTGGGATGATTTATCAGTTGGGCGAGTTATATTCAGCAAAATATTCTCCTGAAAACGAAGGACTGCTTTTGCATGGTGTGTATGCGCATGCTGAAGGCAAAGGAATCGATGAGCCAAACTTATGGGGAGATTATTTCTATTTGGAAGCATTGACTCGATTAGCAAAACCGGAATGGAAGAGATATTGGTGAGGAGAGAGACGCATGAAGACGTTTGAAATAAAAGAAGATTTTTTAGTGGATGGTCAGCCAACCAAGTTGATTAGTGGTGCGATTCATTATTTTCGCATGACGCCTGCACAGTGGGAAGATAGCTTGTATAATTTGAAAGCCTTGGGTGCAAATACAGTCGAGACGTATATTCCATGGAATATTCATGAGCCGATCGAAGGGCAATTCGATTTTGAGGGCATGAAAAATATTAATGACTTTGTTGCAGTAGCAGAGAAAATGGGCTTAATGGTCATTCTGCGCCCTTCTGTCTATATCTGTGCAGAGTGGGAGTTTGGTGGATTGCCTGCCTGGTTGTTGAAAGAAAAAGGGATACGGCTGCGATCGACTGATCCACGTTTCATGGCGAAGGTTCGTAATTATTTTCAGGTACTAATACCGAGGCTTGTTCCACTACAAATCACACATGGTGGTCCTGTGATCATGATGCAGATTGAAAACGAGTATGGTTCATATGGGATGGAAAAAGACTATCTTAGACAAACTAGAGCATTGATGGAAGAATTTGGTGTGGATGTCCCTTTGTTCACTTCCGATGGTGCATGGGAGGAAGTTTTGGATGCAGGGACATTGATTGAAGACGACGTCTTTGTTACGGGAAACTTTGGTAGCCACTCGAAAGAGAATGCAGCGGTTTTGAAAAATTTTATGGCAAGATACGGAAAAAAATGGCCGATTATGTGTATGGAGTATTGGGACGGCTGGTTCAATCGTTGGAATGAGCCAATCATCAAACGAGAGGCAGCAGACTTAGCAGCAGAGGTAAAAGAAATGCTGGAGCTGGGCTCTTTGAATTTGTACATGTTCCACGGAGGGACAAACTTTGGCTTTTATAATGGCTGTTCTGCTAGAGGAACAACTGACTTGCCCCAAGTGACTAGCTATGACTATGATGCGTTGCTGACGGAATGGGGGCAACCAACAGAGAAATATTTTACGGTACAAAAGGCGATCAAAGAGGTTTGCCCTGATGTATGGCAAGCGGAGCCCCGTCAAAAAAATCCGATTGACTTGGGTACATATCCAGTTTCAGCTAACGTGTCTCTATTTCAAATCAAGGATCAATTGATAGATGCGAAAGAAAGTGCTTATCCATTAACAATGGAAGAAGCGGGGACCGGTTACGGGTATATGCTGTATTCAGCAACGCTCAAAAACTACCACCATGAAAGCAAATTGAAGCTTGTAGAGGCGAGCGATCGTTTGCACATCTTTGTAGACAGAGAGCATCAGGTCACGCAGTATCAAGCAACTGTGGGTGAAGAGCTGTTGATCAGTGGGCAGATGAAACAAGAGGTTATGGAACTAGACGTATTGGTTGAAAACTTAGGACGAGTAAACTATGGCTTCAAATTGAATAGTCCAACGCAGTCAAAAGGAATACGAGGCGGGATCATGCAGGATATCCACTTTCATCAAGGGTATAAACAGTATCCACTAATGCTGAACAAGGAACAGTTGGAAAAAATCGACTATCAAGCAGGTAGTAACCCGAAGCAACCATCTTTTTATCAAATAATGGTTGAATTAAACGAAGTAGAAGATACGTTTATTGATTGCTCTGACTATGGAAAGGGGATCATCTGTGTGAATGGGTTCAATCTGGGGCGTTACTGGAATTGCGGACCAAATACTTCATTATACTGTCCTAAAGAGTTACTGAAAAATGGACAGAATGAGTTTGTAATTTTTGAAACAGAAGGTGTTGAAATTCACCAATTGAGCTTTTCGGCTGTACCGACTTTTAACGTATAAATAAATAGAAGTAGAAGCCTATTCAGCTTCTACTTCTATTTTGGTTTTAAAGTATTTCCAATGCTTGTAGCTGATGATATACTCCGCTACACTTCGATCAGGCAGGTAAGAGTGCTTCACTTGTTTAACCGCCGGCTCTCTGAAGCTTAGATTTAGTAAATTCAATAACTCAGGATCATCTGGAAAGACGATTTCGTTTGTTTCAGTAGAGGATAATGAAAACAGGTCAATACCAAAATCCTTACGGACACGTTCATAAATACTGGAATAGATAGAGAGATCATCCGAAATCGGTTCTTTGACCAGCTTTTTTGGTAAGTGAGTAATATGAATGAGAAAAGGAACGGCATCAAATGAGCGAACACGGATGATTTTGTAATAAGAGCTATTGCTTGGCAACCCCAGTTCTTTCAAAATTGCCGGTTCTTGCTCCTCCTTAACGGAAAGAACCTCAACTTTTTCTGTATCGATAGCATGCAGCTCGATATCGGAGAATTTCACACTTTGAGAAATTTTTGATTTAGACACAAAGGTTCCTTTTCCTTGAACACGGTAGAGATAACCCGCATTGGTCAGCTCGTTCAATGCTTTGACAGCTGTGATCGAGCTAACAGAATAATTTCGTTTAATATCTGCTTCAGAATAAAACTTATCGCCAGGAATAAATGTATGGTTTTTGATTTCACGTAAAAGATCTTGTTTGATTTGTTCATATTTAGGGATCACAAAAAGTTCCTCCAATTCTATAACTATTGTCTATCCAAGGATAACATGTCAACTTAACTTTAGCAATCGCTTTATTTTTACGCCATTCTAAAATATAATAACGTGTAACTAAAATTTCAAGAAAAATTCAATATATTAAGATATTAGGTTTACGGATGAATTAACATGTGATATAGTATGTTTGTAAGCGATATAACATGTTAAGTGAAAACAATCGACACTTAAGGAGGGAAAACGAGTGAGAAATATTTTATTGATCAGTCATGGCAAAATGGCTGAGGGGGTCAAAAGCAGTCTGGAAATGATTGTTGGTCGACAGGAACAAGTTAGTATTGTTTCACTGAAACCGGATGGAGACAATATCCAGTTTGAAAATGATTTATTGGCGGAAATGAAAGCCCTTAACGGGAAAACGTTGATTATTGCAGATTTGGCTGGTGGAACCCCGTGTAATGTGGCGGTAAAAAACTTTTTAGACAATGAACAGGTCGAAATCGTTGCGGGGATGTCACTTCCTTTAGTCATCGAGGCGGCTGTCAATCCACAAATCACTGCGGAAGAGTTAGTGAAGCTCTCAAAAGACAGTTTGATAGACGTTAAAGCAAAAATGAAGCAAGTAGATCAAGCGTCTACCGATGGGCAGTCAACAGAAGTAGATTTGTCTAACTACGAGGCGTATGAAGGAAAGGCCAATCTTGTAAATGTTAGAATCGATGAGCGGTTGATTCATGGTCAAGTGGCTGGTATTTGGTCAACAAGTTTGGATACACAGCGTATTATTGTTGCCAATGATGAAGCAGCAGCTGATCCTTTGCAAAAATCATCGCTTCGAATGGCAGCGCCAACATCTATGCGTTTATCTGTATTACCTGTAGCAGAAGCAGCAGAGAACATTCAAAAAGGAAAGTATGGGAAGCAAAGACTATTTTTACTATTCAAGAATCCGACCGATGTTCTGAGATATCTGGAAGCAGGGGGAATGCTGGAAACTGTGAATGTTGGGAATATGAGCTACAAAGAAGGCGCCAGAGAAGTGACAAAGAGTATTCAGGTGCTGAAAGAAGAAGAACAGGTCTTTGAAGTCATCACTTCAAAAGGTGTAAAAATCACCGCGCAACTTGTACCAAACGATCCATCAATCGATTTTATGGATAAGCTAAGAAATTAATTTCAGGAGGAAAACATCATGCATTTAGCTGCGTATCAAATCATTCTTATTACGGTTTATGCATTTATTGCAATCAATGACTCACTTATTTCAAATACTTTGACACAGCCGGCAATAGCCGGAATGATTTCAGGAATGATCATGGGGGATATCAAGACAGGCTTGATGGTCGGAGGAACATTACAGCTAATGCGCCTTGGGATTGCAGCCTTTGGTGGTGCCTCAGTACCAGATTATTTCACAGGTGCTGTAATGGGGACTGCGTTTGCAGTGATTTCCGGAAAAGGGGCAGAATATGGCATTGGTTTAGCTGTTCCCGTTTCTCTGCTGATGCTTCAACTGGATGTTGTTGCACGTTTTTGTAATGTTTATCTGTTACACCGTGTAGATAAAGCCATCGACAACATGCAGGTCAATCGTATCCCGCGTTTCGTTTTATCAGGTTCGTTCCTATGGGGATTATCTCGTGCCATTCCAATCCTTCTGATGCTTCTGGTTGGTGATGCGGCAGTAACAACAATCACTGAAAACACGCCGGAATGGCTGATGACAGGACTGAAAACAGCTGGTGGCGTTCTACCAGTAGTCGGTGTGGCGATCTTACTTCGCTACTTACCAACCAAACAATACATTCCGTATTTATTACTAGGTTTCTTTTTAGCTGCCTATCTACAAGTACCGATGCTAGGTGTTTCAATTATTGGTGTAGTCGCAGCGATGTTGGTTTTCAAACGCGACAGTGCGAAGCCTGTGACACAATCAGCTTCAGGCTCAGAAACTTTTGAAGGAGGATATGACGGGGATGAGTAATCAAAAATTAACGACGAAGGAATTAAATGCCATCAGTTGGCGCTATATTTTGGGAAGTCAATTGAACTGGAACTATGAACGGATGATGAGTACCGGGTATCTATATGGTATCTTACCTGTGCTGAAAAAATTCTATGGCCATGATGAAACACAGTTACAAGATATGCTCCGTACGCACAATCAGTTTTTTAATACTAACGCAATTTTTGGTAATTTGATCATGGGGATCGATGTAGCAATCGAGGAACAAGATGGTTACAAAGCGAAAGACACGATCGTTGCTTTGAAAACAGCTTTGATGGGTTCTCTGGCTGGTGTAGGTGATTCTTTATTCCATGTCATTTGGGGAACGATTTTTGGGTCGATTGCCGGTACATTGGCACAAAATGGCTCTGTTGTAGGGTGTGTTATTTGGATCATTGCTAATATCGCTTTGCTGTTTGGACGCGCGGCTCTACTGCCGCTAGGCTACAAACAAGGTGTGAAGCTAGTCACGACTTTGAAGGATAAATTGGCTGCCTTTACAAATGCGGCAACTGTTCTTGGAGTTACTGTTATCGGGGCTTTGATTCCATCTGTAGTAAAAGCGACGGTTCCATTTGTTTATAAAAAAGATGGCGTAGAATTGGTTATTCAAGATACATTGGATGCAATCCTGCCATCATTAGTTCCAATCCTATTGGTAATGCTGACTTACTGGATGTTGGGACAGAAAAAATTGAATTCAACACGCGTAATCTGGTTGATTTTGATTCTGTCTATCGTGCTTAGCGCATTAGGTATATTAGGGTAATGTGAGAGAAAAGCTGTAGAATACATTCTTTGTGAATTCTACAGTTTTTTTGTGAAATAATCTGGCGTACGTCTCCAAACTACTGTATTGGATCAGTAGTTTGAGGTTTTGATAATCGGTTGCCGGTCTTGGAAGGAGGAGTGAAAGAAGTGGTCGGGCTGAGCAGCTAAGTAACGGGGAATAGGGGAAACAATTAAATGAAGAGGACGTGGAAAAATGACAACAGGTTACAAAAGCGCTATCTTATTTATTGGTTGTTCTATCTTGGCAGGAGCGGCTCTTTCGAACGGTACAGTTGTATCAGCAGAAGAAACGTTCGACTATCCGATTCAAGTGAATGCGGAGCAAATTATGGACCAGACTTATCAAGAAGGGGCATCAAGCTATCAAGAGCTTCAACAGAAATGGCGAGCGCAGCTGGTTTCTGATCAGTATGATGAAGGTACCCCCGAAATCGTCAATTATGTCCAAACACTTTCATCAGCTGCGGAGGATTTATATCAGAAAATGGATAAGAGTCCGGATCGGACTTATCTTTGGCCTCTTGAAGCAGGGAATACAGCTTCTGCTGATCTGACGACTCAATTTACTAAGCTTCAAAAGCTGGCGTTAGCCTATGGAACGAAAGGGACTAGCTTCTATGAGGATGCAACTGTTCTTTCGGCAATTGAAGAGGGCTTGGATTTTATGGTTACCAAAAAGGGCTATGATGGAAAGAAGTATCATGGCAATTGGTGGGATTGGCAAATTGGGGTTCCACAGAAATTTACCAGTATTTTGATGGTCCTTGGAGACGAGTTGTCTGCCGGGAAAATGCAGACATATACAGAAGCGATCAGCGGCTATGTTCCTGACCCGTTTAAGCAGCTTTACACAAAACCACAGGGTGTTTTCATCGATCTCGCTTTTATTCCCAACTTTGTAACTTCTGGCGCGAATCGAACAGATTTGGCACAAACAGTGTTGGGGTTGGGGATTTTACAGCAGGATGCTGCAAAGATTCGTCAGGCATCGGAAAGTATAGTTGATGTGTTTGAATTAGTAACTAAAGGAGACGGATTTTACGCGGATGGGTCATTTATTCAGCATAACACGATCCCGTATACTGGTTCTTATGGGAATGTCCTAGTAAAAGGGGTAGGGCAAATCCTTAGCATTACACAAGATTCAGAGTTTGAGATGGCACCTGAGGTTATTCAGGCTTTTGTTGAAAATGTCGAACGAGCGTTTCTGCCGTTGATCTATCAAGGTGAGATGTTGCCAGGAGTGAATGGACGTTCAATTTCCAGAGCGCCTTCAAAAACCAAAACCGGGTATGGCTCGACAACCATGTATAATTTACTGATCGTGGCGAAATTTGCACCGCAAGAAAGTCAAAAGAAGCTAAAGGAAGCAGTAAAATACTGGATGAACGAAAATCCAGCGTACTATTTAACCAATACAAGAGACTATAATGACCTGTTGATGACACTCTCCCTATTTGAAGATTCTTCTGTTATTGGAAATCAGTTGCCATTTGTTGGAACGAAACTATATGCATCAATGGATCGATTTGTTCAAAGAACGTCGAGTTATATGGCAAGTCTGAGCATGTATTCTAATCGTGTTTCTTCTTTTGAAGCTGGGAATAAGGAAAATAAACGAGGCTGGCATACGGCTGATGGTATGCTGTACCTCTATAATGATGATGAGGTGCAATTTAATCAAGCTTATTGGCCGACAGTCGATCCCTATCGATTACCGGGAACCACTGTTGACACCGTTTCTTTACAGGATGAAATTTCTGCATTTACAACAGTGACGTCGAAAGAAAAATGGGTCGGAGGCGTTGCGCTGGATGATCAAGCAGTTATCGGAATGGCGCTAAACAAAGCGGGTACGAAGAATAACGGACAGGTTTTACCGATGAATCTGCAAGGGAAAAAATCATGGTTTGTTCTTGATGGCCAGATCGTTGCTTTAGGAGCTGGGATAACAGGGAATACCACTGCTTCTATAGAAACGGTAGTTGACAATCGTCTGTTAAATGAGGCCTATGAGTATCAAGTTCTCTCAAATGTTGGGGCGATTACTGAACCGATAGAAAAAAGTCGAAAAGAGTGGCTGCTTTTGAACTCAGATCATGCCACTGCTTCGATTGGCTATTACTTCCCGAATGAAGAAATGGTTGATGTAGTCAGTGAGACACGGACGGGTACGTACCGAGAAATCAATGAGGCATTTCCAAGCAATGATGTTTATACAGGCGAGTATCGGAAGTTTTTGATTAATCATGGCTCACAGCCTTCCGGTGCAACGTACGCGTACGTCGTTCTACCAGGAATCGATGAAGCACAGCTAAAGACCTATGCTGAAGAAAAACCAGTAAAAATCTTGGAAAACTCTGCCAATATTCAGGCGGTCACGCTGAAGGAGCAAGGATATACAGGGATCAATATCTGGAAAGCCGATGGTGGGACAGTGGCTGGAATCAGCTCGGATAAACCAGTATCTTTAGTGAAGCAAGAAGTAGGCGTAAAAAAGGCGTATGTCTTGTCTGAACCGACACAATCCAATGTGAAGATGCAAATAAAGCTTCCGAAAGATTATGCAGAGATTCTGACAATGAGTGAAGGGATCACCTATGATAGTTCCCAAGATATTTTTACCATCGATTTCCTAAACAGAAACGGCGACAGCAAACAGATTGTTGTGGAATAAACCAAACTTGTTTTAGAAGAACTAGGTTATGGATTACCAATAAAGAGCTTGTGCATTTCAGGCGATAGATTGTTTGTCTGGAAATTCGATCGCTTTGTCCTTTTGACAACGATCGAATTTCTTTTTTATGTTACTCGAACACTATGAAAGAAAAAGAATTCGGGCATTTTGCTGAAATTTTGTGATTCAAGGATTTTAGTGAAGTTTTTTATTGACGAATGCATCGATTAATGGAAGAATGTTATGGAATGGTCGAGGATAGAAGGTGCGATTCTTATTTTTTTGGAATGAGAAGAACGAGCCTCGCAAGGAAACTGGCTCAGGGTATAGATAAGAGACAGTCTCAACTATAAGGAGGAGTCTTGGTGAGAGAAATTGGATTTGATTCGGAAAAATATCTTACAGAACAATCTCAGTACATTTTAGAACGGGTAAATCAATACGATAAGCTGTATCTGGAATTTGGTGGAAAATTAGTGGATGATAAGCATGCAAAACGTGTGTTGCCGGGCTTTCAAGAAGACGCCAAGGTAAAGCTTTTGCAAAAGCTGAAAGATCAGGCGGAGATCCTGATTTGCTTGTATGCTGGAGATATTGAGCGGAATAAGATCCGTGGCGATTATGGAATCACGTATGATATGGACATTTTACGTCTGATCGATGAGCTGAGAGGTTATGGGTTACTGGTCAATAGTGTTGTAATCACCCGCTATAACAATCAGCCAGCAACAGAAGTGTTCATCAATAAGCTGGAACGCAGAAATATCAAAGTATACAAGCATGAAGCGATTGAAAATTATCCATTGAATGTTGAAAAAATTGTGTCGAACGAAGGCTTCGGCAAAAATGAATACATTAAAACGGAAAAACCGATTGTAATTGTAACGGCACCTGGTCCTGGAAGTGGCAAGCTGGCTACCTGTTTGAATCAGCTTTATCATGAAAGTAAAAAAGGGCATGCGGCAGGGTATTCGAAATTTGAGACGTTTCCTGTGTGGAATGTTCCCTTGAAGCATCCATTGAATATCGCATATGAAGCTGCCACAGTGGATTTAGGCGATGTAAACATGATCGATTCTTTCCATTTAGATTATTATGGAGAGATGGCAGTCAACTACAATCGGGATATCGAGACATTTCCGGTCATCAAACGAATCATTGAAAAAATCACGAATCAGGAATCCATTTATAAATCTCCGACAGATATGGGCGTTAACAGAATTGAGGCAGGTATTATCAATGATGAGGTGATTCAAGAGGCAGCTCGGCAAGAAATCATTCGCCGTTATTTTCAGACGGAATGTGATTTCAAAAAGGGATTGGTTAATGAAGAAGCCGTGAATCGAATCAGCCTGATTATGGAAGAGGTTGGCTTAAAGCCGGAAGATCGGAAAGTAGTTGCTCCGGCACATGCCTATGCAGAGAAGTTTGAATCATTGACGAAAGATCCGGCAGCGGTTATTGCTTTGGAATTACCATCAAAGGAAATCATCACAGGAAGAGCAACCCCTTTAATGGAGGCACCGGCTTCTGTTATTTTGAATGCAGTAAAAGCACTGGCAAAAATTGACGATGATATCCATTTATTATCACCAATTACTCTTGAGACGATTCAAAAGCTGAAGAAAAATGAGATGCATATGAAGGATCATTCTCTTGATGTCAGCGAAGTCCTAATCGCGTTGGCTATTAGCGCAGTTACAAATCCGACCGCACAACGAGCGTATGAAAAGCTGGTAGAGCTAGAGGATGCGCAAGCCCATTCGACTGTTATATTAAGCAAAAATAATGAACAGGTCCTAAGAAAACTGGGCATTGATATTACTTCTACAGCGGCTTACCCATCTGAGCAACTGTATCATCAATAAGAGAATACCAAAAAAGCGGATCAAATACTAAATAGTAGTATTGCCGCCGAACTGAATAGAAGCGCAAGCAAGCGACCTATATGCCATTTCCTCTCAGTATAAAACTGACAGGAGCGGCTTGTAGGTCGCTCGCTTATTGAGGTTCACTTTTAGGTTAATTTTGAGGATTCCGCTAGTTCACTCTAATTAGTTGCTCTAACGCCTACCCGTCGCGCATACGGCCCAGTATCACTTGCTGGGCTAGCTTGCGTATAAAAGCAATCAGTTTAGTCCTTTTTTAGTTTATCAACAATGCTACTTTGTTTGAAATAGTTAAGTGTAAGCAACGGAATGCTGAGGCAGATCAAAAGAGCGACAGCGTAGATGATGCTAACAAAAAGCCAAGGGATTTCAAAGGGTACACCATATTCATTGGTCGCAGTAAAAATTGCGTAGGTGATACCCAGACCAAACGTTGTGGTCAGTAACAGAGAAATCAAGCTGTAGCCTAAGCCTTCCAAAAGCAGCATTTTTCTAAGCTGTTTCGTTGTCATGCCAATACTTTGGAGGATGGCAAATTCCTTCAACCGACTGTTGATACTTGTAGCCATCAAGTTGATGTAATTCATTAAACCTAGAAAGGCGAGAATAAAGGCGACGCTTCCTCCAATAAAGATAAGCTGTGTTTCAGACTGCTTCATATTGTCATAGCGGCTGATTTTTGATTCATGATCGATATACTTATTTTCTTGAATCAAATGTAAGATCGCTTGATCAGTTTTTCGATCATAGGTCTCTTTAAATTGGATGTCTAAATGGTCGATAAACGGTGTTTTCCCATGCATTTTTTCATGAGCCTCAAATGCGCCATTTTCCATCATTCGTTTAAGAAAACGGTTAGACACAATCAGTTCTGGATAGAATTCGCTATATTGGGCAGAAACGAGACGTTCTTCTATGGCGCCAACAGTTATCTCTTGAGTATCATCAAATGCCGGATAGCTGATTTCTTGAGAGAGTACCCCGCTTAACGAATCTGCTAATAAGGGAAGTGTATGGAGGATTCCAACATCTCCGGCAATAAATGCTTCCCGGTCAATGGTGAGTGGCTGTGTTTTGGCCAGCTTATCAAAGTGTTCATCATCAATTCCGATAAAAGTCAACCTAAAATTCTTCGGATACGCCTCCATTTCTTCCATCCCCTTCTCAAACTCATATTGATAGAACCTATCGAAGGCTTGCTCATAATAGGGCGTGAAAACCGTTTGTTTTTCAATTGGTACAGTAACTGCTGTAATCGGATAAATAGTTGCTACCCCTTTAATAGCGGAAATCTCAGCTAAAGTCTCATCTGTGAAGAGATGTGTCTGCTCGTCCTCGCCCGAGGTTTTGTTGATCAACGCCATATCCGGAAGGTCGAGTGTATTCAAAATTTTATCTGCTTCATTTCCTGAAATGATCGTGACAACAGCCATGAAGGACGTGACTCCGACAAAGAGTGATAAGAATACAAGGAAAGCCTGTACTCTGTTTCGAAAAATATTGTTTAGCGCCATCCCCCAGATCTTACTACCATTTTTAGATGCTTTCTGCTTTTTACGTTGTCGGCTGCCTTCATAAGTAGCTGCTTCAATAGGAGAAATGGCGGCGGCAAGCTTAGCAGGTTGATAGCTGCTGCTGAAAACAGTAAGTAATACAAATAATGCTGCAATAAGATAGATCGAATAATGGAAACTGGTTGTCATGGGGATATCATAGACGGACAAAGCTGACAACATGCTCGGTACAAGTCGCTGTGAGACTAGCCCACCTAAGAATAACCCTAGAGAAAGCCCGATAACAGTTAACACAAAGACCTGACGATAAACCATTCGCTTAAGTTGTTTAGTGGTCGTTCCAATCGTCTTTAGAAGACCGTAGAATCGAATGTCCTTGCTAATAGAAATCAATAAAATGTTGTGGATCAGCAAGTAAGCTGTCAACATGATCAATAAGACGACCAATGCAAGGGCCAGTAGCATTTGCATTATAATACCACCGCGTTCAGTATCTGTATAAAGCCTTTGGTAATCACCTAATTTCAATTGTTTTTCCATCTCACGCACTCTGTTTTCGCTGATAAAAGGGGTTGTGAAATTAAGATAAAGACGTCCGCGATCCAAATCATCTGTAGCAGTACCATAAGCTTCATTGAAGACTTTTGAAATGAAGCCGCGATCTTTATTAGAGTAATCGTTAAAATAGCCGGATAAGACAAAGGTTTCCTGTTTTATCCCATCGTAGGCAGCAAATGTTAGATCAAGAGACATTCCTAGCTTTGGGTCAGTGATACCCATTTTTTTCAACGCGACTTTGGAAAGGAGCACATCATTTCGCTTTTCCGGATAGTTTCCTTCCAACGATTTAAAGGCCGGCTTCAATTGGATGGACCAATTGGTTTCGTCTGACCAAGCAAGTGCTGTAGATACAGGCATTTCATTATACTCGGTAATGGTTACACAGCCGACCATAATCCCGGCATGAGTAACCTCGGGCAATGATTTAGCTGCTTCAATTTGCTCTGGCGTAGGACCGCTGATCAAGCCATCATAATCACTGCCATTGATTGAGAGGTTAAAATCTGTGAGCGAGGTATAGTAGGTAACTCCCAAGCTGCAGACGGTCGTCAACATAAATGCCGATAAAAAAATGGCTAGGGTCAACAGAATGCTACGAGTTTTTTGCCCTTTCAATTGATCGTGTGCCAGCTTACGGATGATTTTTCTGTTATTCACCTGTATCATCTTAGACACCACCAATCACTTTGCCGTCTTCAATACGAATGATACGATGAGCAAGCTGGGCAATTTCTTCATCATGGGTGATCATGACGATGGTTTGATTAAAACGTTCGCTTGTTGTTTTCAAAAGACCGAGAACATCGATCGTCGTCTTACTATCCAAATTCCCTGTTGGTTCATCAGCCAGCACAATCGAAGGCTTGGCAGCCAACGCTCTGGCAATCGCTACACGCTGTTGCTGTCCTCCAGAAAGATTGTTTGGCTGTTCAAACTTCTTTTCAGTTAAGTTCAATGTATGCAACACTGCATCAATGTATGCTTCATCAATTGTCCCGCCATCTAGCTCAATAGGTAAAACGATGTTCTCGTAGACGTTCATTAGAGGTAGCAGATGAAAGCTTTGAAAGATAAATCCGATACGCCGTCTTCGAAAAATAGTCAGCTCATCCTCTGATAGCTGAGAAATATCCTGTTGATCGATCCAGATTTTTCCTTCTGTCAATCGATCCAGTCCGCCTAACATATGTAGGAGTGTGGATTTTCCACTACCGGATGTTCCGACGACCGCAACAAACTCTCCTTGAGTAACAACGAGAGAGACATCATCCAATGCTTTGACCCGTGTTTTCTCATTCCCATAATATTTCTTTAGATGTTCTGCTCTTAAACTATCCATTTTTCATTCTCCTTAACTTTTGATAACTCTAAGATACAGAATCATTCTTTCAGACTTCTTTCTTAAATCTAACAATCATGCAAGATTCTATTTTGGCAAAAATAAACTAACAGCGGTTCCTTGTTTTTTGTTCGTTGCCAGCTTGACAAAGCCTCCTTGACCAAAAAGGATTTCTCTTACCAGAAATAAACCAATGCCTAGACCTTCTGATGCTTGAGCAGCTTTTCCGCGATAAAATCGTTCAAAGACTTGCGCTTGTTCTTCTTCCCGAATGCCTGGCCCTTCATCTGAGATTGTGATTCGGAAGAAAAACTCATAGCTTTCGCAGTTAATGGTGATAGTTGTGTGGGGTGGGGAGTATTTGATCGCGTTATCCAAGACATTCACGACAGCTTCCAAAGTCCAACGAAAATCGTAGAAGATAGAGAGGGAGGTCGCTTGTAAGTCTAGCTTGATTTGCTTTTCTTCGGCTTTCGCTTTGACAGAATCTACAGCTTCAGTCAATAACGACATCACCGCTTGTTCACTTTTCGTTAACTGAATCAGGTCGTCTTCTAAATAAGCAGCTTTTGTCAAACGTTCAATGAAAAACTGCATTTTTTCAGATTGACGCATGATTTCAGCTGAGAATGCCTGTATTTGGGGTTCCTGTGATTTTTCTGTTATCAGTTGATTGTACAAAAGAATATTAGCCAATGGTGTTTTGGTTTGGTGGCTGATATTGGCGATCAACTGCTTAACAGCGATTTTTTCTGTCTGACTCTTTTCAGTTTGTTGCTGTTGAATCGCTAAAAATTGCTGGAGTTGCTCCTCGATTTTTGATGTATAGGCCTCATTAAAGTGAGCTTGGAGTGGTTCTCCTGCGATTGCTTTTTCTAATGTGTGGTCCAAACGTGCCATCACTTTTTTTGCTTGATAGCGTTGAACGATCCCAAAAACAGCAATAGCGCTTGCGAGGATCCAAAGAGTTATCATTCCACCGAGAGAAAGGACGCTCATAGCTTCACTTCCCAACGATAGCCAATACCGTAGACAGTTTTTAGAAACGTTGGTTTTGTCGTGTTTGTTTCAAGCTTTTTTCGTAGGCGGTTGATTGTCACTGATAGGGCATTTTTATCTACAAAATTGGCATCGATCGACCATAATGCGTCAACTAGCTGCTCTCGGGTCAAGATTCGATTGGGATTACTAACAAATAATTTGAGCAAGCGAAGCTCTGTTTTACTAAAGTCCATCGAGACAGAGTCTTTTTTCACGATCATTTGTTCAAAATCGAACACAAAACCGTTTTGTTCATAAATAGAAACCATCCCACCAGTCCGTCTCAACACCGCGGCAACCCTTGCGCGTAAGATGGAGAGGTTGAATGGTTTTGTAATATAATCATCTGCTCCTGAAGCAAATCCAGTGACGATATCAAACTCGGAATCATTGGCAGTCAGCATGATGATGGGCGTTTGCAGCGCAGCTCGAAGCTCTTGACAGAAGTCAAAACCATTTCCATCTGGTAACTGCACATCCAGTAAAAAAAGGTCAAACACTTTTTTTTGTTGGAGATGCTCACGTGCTTCTTGAATGGTACAGCACTCGATAAAGTGATAGCGTTCATCCGATAGGGATAAGACGATTCCTTTTCTTAGTGCACTGTCGTCTTCTAATAGTAGAATATTTTTCATACGGATAGTCCTTTCGATTGTCTTTCTTTTATCATACAATATTTTCAAGGGATGGAAAGTACCTTTTTCTAGCTTGCGTGAGTTTTGTAGAAAGTCATAGAACAATTAAGCGATGTTGCTGTTCTAAAACAGGAGCAATGAAAGCTGGCTGTATGACATAGGAATGAGTACCATTCATTTTTGGGCAGAAAGTGTGCGATTTGCTTTTTCTTCCTTTGGTATAATAGATGGAAATAGGAATATAGGAGGAAAATCGATGAAATTTAGAGGACCAATGCTGGTTGTAAAGGATATAGAAAAATCAAAAGCATTTTATACACAGACTATTGGAGTAAGAGTGATCGCTGATCTGGGAGAAAATGTGACATTAACTGGAGGAATGGGACTTCAAACCGAAAGCTCATGGATGGCTTTTACCAATTGTGAACAGGATTTTTTCAGCTATCGCGGCAATGTCACGGAAATGTACTTTGAAGAAGAGAACTTCGATGGCTTTTTAGAACGACTTAAGACAAAAAATGTTGAAATGGTCGGTTCAGATTTAATTATGCCGTGGGGCCAGAAGGTCGTTCGGGTATATGATCCAGATGGACACATTGTTGAAGTGGGGGAAGACTTGAAAGTAATGGTCAAACGCCTGTATAATGAGGGGCTGACTGTAGACGAGCTAGTTGAGAAAACCTATATGAAAAAAGGAATGGTTGAAAAAATTATTCAAGGATAATGATTAGCTGAGGCATGTTGAAAAGACAGAGTGTTCTGATTACACTGTTAGAAGTTATTTATAGAAGTATTCGTATTTAGAAATAATTTTATAGGAGGTACAAGATGGCAACAGCTACAGTGAAAGCCGTTTTTGATTGTGAGATTGAGCAGATTTGGTCCATCGTTACATCGCTTACGGATTATTCCTGGCGAAGTGATTTAGATAGAGTAGAAATTATCAGCAATACGAAGTTCATTGAATATACACCAGAAGGTTATACAACAACATTCACGATTACTGCAACAGACTATCTTAACTATTGGTCCTTTGATTTAGAAAACGACAACATTAAGGGGAGCTGGACAGGGTCGTTTTCCCGAAAAGGAGAGAAAACTGAAATTGTGTTCACTGAAAATGTGACAGCGAAAAAACTGTGGATGAAGCCCTTTGTTAAAGCCTATCTAAAAAAGCAACAGGCACAATACATGAAGGATCTCCGGGCTGTAATTTAGGAGAACAAAAAAGTATTCCATTGAATGAACATATATAGAAAGAAAAGAATCCGTTGTTATAAAGCTGGTGTGATTGATCAGTTAGAGAGCAACGGATTTTCATATAGAAAAAAATAGTTACAACACTTCTTTGACATTCAGTTATTTATCTGGTAATATTATTGTAATATTTAAGTGATATCAATTTGATATCATTAGGAGGATGGAGAAAAATGGAAAATCAAAAATTGGAAAGTAAAGCACCTTCACAGGAGGTTCGATTAAAAGCAATGAGTGGTATGCCAATGCTGTTATTGAATCTTTTAGGCATTGTTTTATCGATTGCTGCGTTTATATTCAGTGTTGTTTATCTGGATAGTGAGTCGTTTGCATTAGGTGGTACGTTGTTGGGACTGAGTATCTTTTACTGGTGTATACCTATGCCACTTTTGTTTATGGGTCTTAAAGTTATTCGACCTAACGAAGCAATGGTCATGACGTTGTTTGGACGCTATGTTGGGACATTGAAGGGCGAAGGTTTTTATTTCGTCAACCCTTTCACAACTGCTGTACCAATGCCAACAGCTTTATCTTCTGCTGAAAATGCACCTGCTCTAGAGCCGGAAACAACAGCTAAAGGCGCCAATGCCCATCAACAACGAGCATCACGCAAGCTGTCATTAAAAACAATGGCATTGAGCAACAACAAACAGAAAGTCAATGACAAACTGGGGAATCCAATTATCATCAGTATTGTCGTTATCTGGCGAGTGGCAGATACAGCAAAAGCAATGTTCGATGTTGATAATTTTACGGAATATTTGTCGATCCAGTGTGATTCAGCACTGAGAAATATCGTACGTTTGTATTCCTATGATGCGGCAGACAATGAAGATGCCAATGAAAAAAGTCTTCGTGGTTCAAGTCAGGAAATCAGTAATCGTTTAACCGAAGAGATCCAGTCAAAAGTAACTGTAGCTGGTCTGGAAATCACCGAAGCTCGTATCACTCATTTGGCTTATGCCCCTGAAATTGCGGCTGCAATGCTGCAACGTCAACAAGCCTCTGCTGTTGTGGATGCTCGTCAACTGATCGTTGAAGGAGCTGTTGGAATGGTAGAAATGGCACTAGAAAAACTGAGTGAACAGGAAATCGTCGAATTGGATGATGAACGTAAGGCTGCGATGGTCAGCAATCTAATGGTCGTTCTTTGTGGGAATCGAGATGCTCAGCCTATCGTAAATAGTGGCTCGTTGTACTAGGAAGTTGTGATAAAAGCGGCGGCTCTGAGAGCACCGTTTCGTCAGATTTTGGAAGCTATGATATAATTGTTACAGCTTCTGCGGAGAGGATTGTTATCATGGAAGGAAAAGAGCAGAAAACAAAAAAACAAGTACCGCTGCGCCTTTCTACCGCACTATATAACGAGTTAGCAGCATGGGCGGAGGATGAATTCCGCAGTGTGAATGGGCAAATAGAATACCTATTAACGGAGGCCGTCAAAAAGCGAAAAGGCACCGATACAAAAGAGAAGAAAGAGTAGGAAACCTGTTTCTATAAGTGTTTCCAGATAATAGAATCCCCGTTAAATGTCAGCTGTAAAAATGACGTCTAACGGGGATTTTTTTCATTGTGCTCGTTGCTTTCTTTAGCCGATTTCAATTTCTGCTGCTTGTTCAGATACAGTATAAGCGATACTGTTTGTATTGAAATAGTCATCTACTAGATTCTTCAGTTCTTCGATTGCCTGATTTGCTCGTTCGCGTTGCTCTTCGTTCACAGATTCGATGACAAGAATGGCATTTTTCGTTTCCTCAGTCAGCATCGTCCGTTGAGCTTCGCGCCAGTTGAGGCATCTGCAAATCGCACCATTATCATCAAAGTAAATAAGCTCTTCTGGTAAGGCTGGCGCATCTTTCTCAGCACCAAGCGGAAAGAAGTTTTCACCGCCCTGAGCTTTTCCTAAAGATAAATTTCCTTCTATTTTATCGATATCTTCACCACCGCTAGGCACGCCGTATTTTAAAGAGATACTGTTGTAGATATCAACAAGAGGATTGATTGGACGGAACTCTCGTTGCTGACTTACCCTTTTCAATAAGGCTTCAATGGAAGACCGTGCGCCTTTTTTCGTTTTGAATTTGCTGAATGCCTCACGCCACTGAGCGACAACAGCGTTATCACTGAAAGTCTCCTCCGTTAGAAACTGTTCAGCATCTTTTCCAGCATGACTTAGTAACTCGGTAAAATACGATGTGTCTGCTTCTTTGATATGGTTATCGATATTTTTTATAACTAAAAAATTGATTTGAGCTTCTGGGAAAATGGCCCAAAACTCCTTGTTGATGATCGCTTTTTTCATTGTGATCAACCTCCTCTATGATGATTGTATCGGTTTCTAAGAAAGAAGGCAATGTGGAATGAAAATGCTTCTGAAGAAATCGTTTTTTGGAAGGAAACAGGAAAGATATAAGCAATTTTGAATAGTGTTGAACTTAGGCAAACGAGCAACAATCAAAAAAGCAGGGAATGAAAATAATCATTCCTGCTTTTTTTGATTGTTTTTCCTTTATAGCTTTAGCTGATAAAAAAATGTTAGTTTTTGTGCCTGCTGTTTTCTTTCAAAACATTTGCACGATTTTCTTGTAGTTGGCTCTGGAGATTGGACAGCTGTGGTTTCCCGATAAATAAAGTAGTTTTTCTGATTTATCAAGGGTCACAACGTTCGCCCAGTTAACAACAAATGCTTTGTGGCAACGGACAAATGAGGAATCGAGGTTTTCTATTTCATTTAGACTACTTGTAAAGTCAAGAACCTCATTCTTAGCGATTAATCGAATCTTGTGCTTATAAGGCAGTGTTTCAAAATAAAGAATATCATTTTTTGGTAACTTGATTTGTGCATATTTATTTGAAAAGATAAAAAGCTCTTCCGCATTGGTGTTATCCTGCCCCTGTTTTACATACTGGATACAATCACATAGGCGTTGTAGGAGCAGCTCATCAGATAAATTTTTTTCAATGAAGTCTAAGGCAAATATGCGGTATAAAAAGGTTTCTTTCATTAACATACCATAGGCTGTTAAAAAGATAATGGTAGCTTGTTTAAATTCTCTGCGAATGGTGGCTGCCAACTTAAGACCAGCCTTTTTGTCACCTAGGATTTCTATATCTAAAATAAAAATATCATACTCTGTGAAAAGTCCTTTATTTGCAAGAAAAGCTTCAGTAGATTCAAAATAGTTTAAGCTGGAAAACATGAAATTCATCTGCCTCTGCAGTTTACTGAGGAGAGACGCAATCCGATTATGGTGATAGAGCTGGTCTTCCAAAACGAAAACGTTCATACAATTAATTCTCCTTTAAAAAAATTGAAATACTTTGCGTAAATCTATCATCAGAAATACTTGTTTTTAAAGAAGTGAAAGGGTATTTACTCAATAGGTTAGCTAAAATGGTTAGCCCCAAACCTGAATGCTTCGATTTAGTAGAATAATTTTTTGAAGCAAGTAACTGAATATTTGTGATGTCGCTATGCAAGCTATTAGTAATCTCTAGTTGATAGCCGCAGCTATTTTCTGACAAAGACAAATAAATAGAGCCATTTTCCGATTTTTCAGCTTCTTCAATCGCATTATCCAGTAGGATAGAAAAAATTCTGATGAGATCAAGAGAATCAATGGGACATTTTTTTAGATCGGTTAAGACAGAAAGTCTAATCGTTATTTTTTTTTCGATTGTTTCGACTATTTTTTTAGCAAGTAGTGCCTTTAATTCAGGCTCAAGCACATTGAGTTGTAAAAGAAAGTCCTTGTTTTCAGTGAGTTGCTTTCTTGTTGGTAAAATAATTTGTTCGTAAATATGCTTTAATTCATCCATGTTTTCTTCATAGATTGCGTGTTCCAAGCTAGACAATATATTCAAATAATCATGTCGAAATCCTTGTAAATCTAAAAGTGAGTTTTCTAAAGTTGCTGAATAAAGCTTAAGGCCATCTGTTTCTATCCTTTTTCTATCAGAATCATGCTGTATTTTCTTTGTATCACTTCTCAAGCTCACTATCACCAGCAATGATAAAAAAAAGAGATAGAAAACTGGTGTTATTTTATTGGCAAAAGAAAAAAGCGAGCAAAGTGCTGTGCCGACTAACGAGATAGACAACAAGTGAAACGGACTCAAAAAAAGAGTGCGGACAACCCGTAGGAGTCCTTTCTCGAAACGACGAATCCAACCATACTTTGTTGACTGTACAAGAGAGAACAAAAGCGGAATAATACCTACACTCATTCTAGTGAGTACAATAATATACCTATTAGCTAGTTTATTTGGGTATACCCAAATAAACGATAAAAACTTATGCACTTGAAAAGATAGAATCAGCAACAAGACGAACATGCAAAAAACTATTAATCCTAAGTGTACATAGGAATGCGGTAGGTAGCCAAGTTTATTCAAGAGAAAACAAGCAAAGAAAAGTACAAAGATACTTAAAAGATCATCAACGGCAATAAGTCCTAGGTTTGAGAAAAGTAGGATGCCGAAGTATATGATGAGTGTATTTCTTTGTGAATAGCCGAATAATTTTATTCGAGGAAAAAATAGATAAACCAAGCATAATTCTATCAGCAGAATGGCTAATGTTGTATCCATTTTACTGTTTCGTTTTTACGTTGCAAGGAACAAATACCAACTATAGAAAAGTTTTTTTCTATGTTTTTAGCTGCGAAGTGACAGTTACTTTTCCTTTTGTGATGAGGGGTCAATAGGTGTTTTAAAATGTTCATGTAAATTTCTCTCCTTTTTATTTCTAACAACAAACCAAACATCATTTTTATTTGCGAAATATAGTTCCAATACTAGGTATATCTAAAAAGATAAGAGGAGTTTTTGGTAGATGAGTGTAGCGTACAACGAACCAGAAAACTTATTTTACACACTAATTAAAAGACAACCAGCTCTTATCATGGGAGGGTGGTCAGATATTCCTAAGGGTTTAACCACAAGTATCTGCCCACTATTTTTTTATTCATGACCTAATAATTAAAGTCAGCCTCTAATTGCTACTTTTCATTTGTTACTCATTCCTCTAGGTACCACAACTAAAATAAATGAAATTTTTCTTATTTTATTTTGAAAATAAAGAAAGAGATTTATCTATTTCACCCGGAAAAACAAATAACTTTACATTAGAGATTGGTTTATATATATATCGCATAAAATTATGATGTTTCTATTATTATAAATGACATTTTATAAAAAATAAAGCGGATAAAGTGCATTTAAGGGTGTTTCGAGTGCATTTCTGGAATCATAAAAAAATTGAATAAATAAAGAATGTAGGAAGAAAGGGTTTTTAGAAGAGAAACGTGGATTGTAATTTTGTAGGAAAATGCATTTTAGGTCTGTTAGATGACAAGTTAGGGTAAATTTGTTTTTTTTTGTTAAAAATATGATAATCTTCAATTTATAAAAAGGCATAAAATTATAACTAGTTTTATCAATAATGGAGGAAAAAAATGAAGATTATTGAGCAGACCAATAGAACCATTGATTTTCAGGAAATCAACCCTGAAAAACCTGACTTGCTGACGTTAGTTGGTGAAGTAAAAGGAATTGACAGTTTAAGCGATGATAAAGTCAAAGAAATTAACGAGAAGCTGGTCGTCAGCAGTTTTGATGAGTTCATGAAAAAATTCTCACCAACTGTTTACTCCTTCTTCAATAGTGCCAATGGCCGAATCATCTATACGTTAACAAAGCCGGAAGGAATTCCTGAGGATAGTATCACGGAAATCCCCATTAACGAAGAAAATGATTTTGTCAAAATGATCATTACGATGCTAGATGCGAAAAATGCGAACGGCCTGAAAAACAGCGACTTCAATTTCGAAAATATTACAACCATGATTTCACCTAAAAAAGTGATGGATGACATCCGTCAGGTACGGAAAGAAATTCATTATTTATATGACCAGTATGAAGGCTTAGAGGAAGAAGATCCGAAGAAGCTGGATGTTGGCGACAAATTGAATGAGAAGTTTGAAATGGCTTCCGGAAATTACAACAATGTTATGGCGATGCTGCCGTTAGCAATCGAAGATATAAAAACACGGTTACTATTGGGCCAGCCCGAAGATGGTGGTGAACCGGAGCAGGTGACGCTTGGAAAACTAACGATGGCTGAAAATGGAGAATTGAAAATTATTGAAGCGCCAAAAGAGCAAACCACAGAGCTTGCCCTTACAGAAGGAAATAATTCTCAAGAGCTGTCTCTATTCTTTAAAGAGGATTACGAAGCTGTTTCAGAAGAAAGTAACGATTATGTAATGGACTTAGTTGTTCGTACCTTCTGTCCACTACCTATGGATGCTCAAGCGGAAATCAATTATGGTCTTGAAGTAAATAACTTCAATAATTACCTCAACTTCTATAAAGAATCAAAATCAGAGTTTGTGAAAGTAGTAAAACCATTGATTGAAAAAATCGTTGGAGTGAAATTATTCTTTGACCAGTACCAATCTAAGAACAAAGAAATGCAGCCGACGCTACTAATAACGAATACAAGACTGGAAATGCTGACAAAATCCAGCAATATTGTTCGTCTGGAAAAATATTTGAATACCGTCAATAGCAAGAATGATTTTGAAAATACAATCTGGATGGGGATTGCTGCAAACATCGCTTTAGCGAGTGGTAGCGAAGTCAATTTGTCACGTCACCGATTTAAAGGGAATGCGAAGATCGAGAAAAGTAATGATAATACGATGGAATCTCTTGCGATTCTGCTTAATCTGTTGAAGGACTACAACGTCCAGTTGTATTTCAGCTTTGAGACCGGAGAAGAAACGACCTTTGATGATCTAGCAACTAATGGAGTCAGTAAATACATTGAGCATTGTAAGCCGTTAATGAAGAAAGAGTATAGTGCCTTTGCGGTTCCTTGTTATCCGAATTTCACGATCATACCAAAAAATAAATCCGGTGTTCTTCTTGATAGCAAGATGGTGGTTGCAGGTGAAAATGCCGCGATGCTTTCTAAAGAAAAGGAAGACATGATGAAGCTTTGGTTAGAGGGTGTATATGTTGGTGCTGCGTATATTGCTGCAGGAACCACTGCCGCATGTCAATGCCCAAGTTATCTGAATACCCATTTTGATCGTGTGTTGAAGGATATGCCTGGTGTTCGTTATGACATCGAAGCACGTGATCATTCGCTTCATACCTTGACAACATTGACCAAGGAAATCAGTGGCTTTACTAACAATGTGAAAAATGAAATCAATCGAACAAACTTTGGTTTCTGTTTTGCTTCTGAAAATGCCAGCTATAAAAATAGAGAAATCAACAATGTGACTGTCTATAAGGCGAGGAGCTTGAACGAAGGTGCTAATGGATTTGAAGAAACATATAAGACTTTGGTGAGTACGTATGTCGAGCGATTGTTAAGATTCCAAAGTAATGACTTCAAGATGGATAACATCATGCATTTCTTTAGTAACAATCCTGAGAGTACGAGAAGTCGTTGGATGGAACAAAAAGGATTTGTCAATTCAGTGATTCAAGATGGCGATGATGTCGACTACTTGATCAATGAAGAAACAAATCGCTGCCGTGTCAATTTAATGTTCAATGGAAATGTGAAAAATCTGGAAGTTGAAGTAAATAAAACCGTCAATGCGGCAGTCTGATCATGGTTACTTTGAGAGAAAATTCTCGATAATGTAATAAATAAAAATAGAAGGAGTTGGAACGAATGGGTTTCAAACTAATGGTCGAAGGACCGGACAAAATTGATTTAGGAATTGAGCATATTTTATCTGTTCAATTTGAAATGGATACGCCAAATGATTCAAATGCACGTAGTACAGATGTTGGGACATCCCTGGTTATTCGTGGGAAAATCTTGACTGCCATCGGTGGCGAAGCTGCTGACAGTACGTTAAATATTGCTAAATGGTCTGTAGTACCTGCAGAGGCAGCGGACTCTTACCGTAATTTAGTTGTATCAGTGATCAGTGCGGAGCAAGTTGTCCGTCAAATCAATTTCCCAAATGCATTTGTCGTAGATTACATTGAGGACTTCGGCAACACAGAAGGAATTGGAGAGTTCACACTTCGTGTGAAACAGAAGAAAGATAAGATTGCGAATGTGAAGCTAGAAGGCGGATACGGAATGTAATCCTAAACAGAATAAGCTGCTGCTTGTATGAGCAAGGCTTGATCTGATTGAGAGGCTGAGATCTAGTTTGGTCTCAGCCTCTTCTTCATTTGCTGAAAGGAGAAAAGGGATTGGACTATTATCAACTATTAAACGTTTCACCACAGGCGGATTCAAAGGAAATCAAGCAAGCCTACCGTCAACTTGCAAAAAAGCTTCATCCAGATAGAAATCCTGGAGATAAAGAAGCAGAAGCCAAATTTTTGCAGGTATCTGAAGCTTATCAAGTCTTGAGTGACGTAGAAAAACGAAAGCTGTATGACCAGCAGCGGATGCGTCAAAGTAATACACAATCAGCGGAGCATTGGACTGAACAACAAACAAAAACAGAAGACAACTCATTTTCTCAAGAAGAACGTGAACGCTTTTACCGAGCAACATCAGATTTCGAGCAGTTTTTTGGTTTTCGAGAAAATGGTCAGAAAATAAAGAAGGCAACATCCAAGGAAACCTTGAATGCTGCCGCTATGTTTGAAAATTATTTTACTGGTAAAAAAAGAGGTAAGTGATGAGACAAAAACAAGTAGTCATTTTAGAAATCAGTATTCTCCTGTTATTATCAGCAGCGTGCTTCATCGCATTTTACTACAAGTATCCATCGTGGACAGTATTTTCTCTTTTAGGCTGTACAGTGTTTGCTATTATTCTTTTTATTTATTGGTACGGTTTTAAGAACAGAAAGCTGTTTCCGAAAAGAGCAGCAGTCAACCATCTGATGCTAGTCAATGATGCCGGAGAAGTGAAAAAAAATTGGCATATCGCCGGAGAGCAATCGTTGGTTATTGGAAAAACTTATAAGAATCAGTCCGTAGATATTGATTTAGGCGAGACGGAATATGCTGTACTGATTGCCCGAGAACACGCCATTATGAACCTTGTTGAGGGGGAATGGTATTTGGAGGATTTAGGGAGTCGGAATGGGACAGGAGTCAAATCAGAAATAGAAGCAGATATCTATAAATTGAAAAATCAACCATACAAGCTGAAGAAAAACGATTGGATTTATATTGGAAAAACAAAATTGATTATTCAATAAAAGAACAAAGAAGAATGGAGTTGGAGAGAATGGGTGGATTGATTCGTTGTGGAAATGGGCACATTTTTAGTTCCAGAAGATATGGGAATATTTGTCCTTACTGCAATATGCATGTAAAGGAGGACACATCGAAAAAGACGGCAGATGCCACGGATGCCACATTTGATGAAGAGAGCGAATACATGGATGAGCTTGAGTTGATCGATCCGGTCGTGGGCTGGTTGGTATGTATCAAGGGACCTCAAATGGGACGAGACTACCGTATCATGGCAGAGAAAAACTTTATTGGTCGTTCCGATGATATGCAAATCCAAATTTTGGGAGACAATCGCATTGCTCGGAGAAACCATGCCATCGTAGCTTACGATCCTTTAAAAAGAAGTACATTGATTCTACCAGGGGATTCACAAGGACTGGTTTATTTGAATAATGAAGCGGTCTATACACCGGTGGAGTTGAATCCATATGATGTCATCCAGCTTGGAAACAGCCAGTTTCTATTTATTCCTTTATGTGGAGAACATTTTGAATGGGAAAGCTTGAAATCAGAGGATTGAACAAATGATGAAACTAAATGATCCATTAGTGCTGTTGGTTTCACTCATTGGCTTACTTCTTCTTCTTAGGATTTGGCTGGCTCGTATCCAGCATAAAAAAATGGTTGGTGCAGGTCGCTCTATTCAAAGTCAGGAAAGCGTTGATGTGACAACTTTTGTAGAAAATGAGCAGGGTTTCTTAGCATTTTTAACAGCTGGTGTGGGGCCAACGGGGGTTGGAGACCAATCTTCTCAGCTAGCAGAAAAAATCATTTTGGATTTTTTTGAAAAGAAGGAAAGCTTTGAAGCGCCTCAGGATTTTATAAAACGCTGTTTTTTAGAAAGCCATAAAAAAATTAGTGAACATAGTAATGCACAGAGCGGCGGCTGTTCATTGGGGCTTGTTTACATAACAAATCAAAAACTTTATTGGGCTAGCTCAGGAAATATCTCTATTTACTTAAATCGAGAGAAGTTGACCAGGCTGAACCAAAGAGATTTATATAAGTACCGTTTACGAGAGAAGATTTTATCTGGTCAGATTTCAGAAAACAGAGTTCAAGGGAATACCTTGAGAAATGAATTAACGAGCTATTTGGGCTTTGAAAATCTTAAAAAAATCGAAATGAGTCAACAGGCGATTTCGTTGAAACGTAGAGATCAGCTATTTTTGTGTAACCATCAGGTAGATGAGCTGCTTTCGCAAATCGAAAAGGAAGCGTTGTTGAACCAATCAAAGAAACTAACTGAAATCGTTGTGGATATTCAATTGAGCCTGCAAAAAAAACACAACAAGACAGAACCGGTGAAATTTTTAGCAATCGAAAAATTCAGATGGTTTTCATAAAGTAGGTCGTTGGATGGTGAGAGGTAAAAAAGAACCACCAGCTGGGAAAAGAGTGAAGGAGTTAAATCGTGAGGAAAGAAAATAGTAATTTTAAAACCTGTTATTTATCCGAATCAGGCAGACGGCTGGACAATAAGGATTATTTCGCTTTTGTAGAAGAAAATGATTTCGCTTGCTGGGTAATGGCCTCAGGAATCGATGATAGTGAAAGTGCGAATAGTGCGGAACTGGCAGTAAAATCTGTTTTAAATTCCTTTATTATCAACCCTGGTATGTCGAGAAAAATAATGATGGAGTTGATCAAAGAAGCGCATGATGTTCTGATCAGTGACAGTGTTCGCGATCACCTTCAAGCCAGCATCATGATCGTTGTTTCGGATTATATGAATGTTCGCTGGGCCAGTGCCGGTAATGTTCATTTGCAATGTGTCTACAACGGAAAAATTCGTTTTGCCAGTAAAGATCAAAGCTATTATCAGGAATTGGTTGATCAGGAAGTCTTTCCGTTGGATCGCTCTCTTGGTTTTGAAGAACGAAATAATTTAACCAGCTATTTGGGGATGGCCAGACGATTGAAGCCGTTCATATCTGAAAAAAGAAAATTGCACGAGATGGATACTCTGGTCCTTACGACTGTAGGCATGTGGGAGTATATCACAGATATAGAGATTTTAGACGCGCTTCATGAAGCCAAAAGCTCTCAGGAGGTAATCGACAATCTGGAAGACTTGCTTCTGAGTAAACAGCCAGACCAGTTAAGTAACTATTCAGCAGCGATCGTGATGATCAACAAGCTGTTTGTGAAAAATAAGGATGGGTGGAAGAAAGCCAAAAAGATTTTACTCATAGCCTTACCGATTGTCATCGTCATTAGCATCCTGTTATTTGTTGCCCATCGGAACAGAGTGAAGCGTGAGGAGCAGATTCAAAAGGTGCTTTCTGTTGAACGAAAGGCAGATAATTTTGTTGTAGAGGAAAACTACAAACGGGCGCTAGAAAGCTATGCTGCCGCAATTAAGGAGCGGGAAAAGGTCAATAATTATCCGTTGAAACGTTTGGATAAAAAAGAAAAAATGTCTCAGTTTTTAGTAGATGGCGATGCCAGTGCGGAAAAAGAGGATATCGATACAGCGAAAAAACGCTATACATCTGCCCGAGATTACTTAGTCGATCATGAAAAAGTGCTAAGCATTTTTAGCTTGGAATACGTGAACACGCATTTGGACTATTTCAAAAAGAAGGTCTATATCAACGACCTTGAAAAGCTGGGCGATACGCAGCTGGAGGCAGAGCAGTATGAAGCGGCAATCGCTTCTTATCAGGAAGCGAAGCTGGCTGCTGTTGAATTGGGGGATCAAAATAAGGTCAAGGATCTGAACGTGAAGCTGGATACTGCTCGTTCGAAGCAAGATTTAGCGAATAAGGATGCAACGAAAGCAGAAGCAGATAAAGCAGCGAGCGAAGCAGAGCAAGCAGGAGAAAATGGCGAAGATAAAGATTTAGCGGATCGCTATGATGGTATTGCCGATCAATATGATGCTGCCGGGTTCTCGGATAAAGCCAGTCAAATGCGTGCGCAGGCGGAAAAAATTCGTGCGGAGCAAAGCAAGGCAGAGAATGCCAAACAGGAAGATGTAGCGATCAGTCTGGAAGCACAGGGCGATACAGCCTTAGGAAAATCAGAATATGATTTAGCTGTCGAGTACTATCGCGGGGCACAGCTGATTTTCCAAGAGGCAAATAATAATACCAGAGTGCTGCAGGTAGAACGAAAAATCGAGACAGCTCTTGGGCTGAAAGCCGCGGCAAAAACAGCTCAGGAAGAGGCTGAAAAAGCGGCGCAGGAAGCAGAAGCGGCTCAAGCCGCTCAAGCACAACCGCAACAGAACCAGAATGCCGGAGCATGGAGCAATTGACCCATGAAGAGGCAAGTTTTCATCAAAATAAGATGTCGTCAATTTTCTAAAGAAGGAGGATGTGTGAATGAAGGATTTATTGAAAAGTCGTCTGGATCGAATCGATGATTTGAATGACCGTAAGCTCTTAAAACAGATAATCAATGGTGTGTTCAATGGATTGGTGGAATATACCGAGGATCAGTTTGAAGCGATTCAGCAGCAGGTTTTCAATGAAATCGAAGACCATACGGATCAATTTGATGTGTATTACCACATTCTCCCGAAAGATGAGGTAGATCCAATCGCCGATTTCTTTTTTCCGATAGACGAAAATGATTTACGAGAGTTTGAAGAAATGGAGCAGCTGACAGAAGCGATCCAGTCTACGCCGGAGGTATTGATTTCCAAGGTTTATCTTGCGTGTGACTATCTTCAATTTCAAAAATTTATGCGTGAGTGTCGCGAGCGAGTATTTAAAGGAACGGTTGAAACTAATCAAGAAACCTACCCTGTCGATTTTAAAATCAAGCCCTACAGTGGTTACTTAGAGAAGCTCGAACAGATGTACATCAATTTTACAGATAATAGTCTAGCATGGAAGACCATTCTTCATCCATATATTTATAAGTTCATTGGGGTTCATTTGATTGAAAATCTGACCTTAGCTGAGGGGGAAAAGGTCAAAAAAATCAGCTTTGATCTACAGGAAATGGAGCCTTATCAGAAAATTGATCATGTACCCTTGTGGAATGTCCGTTTACTGGAAATACGTAATGAGAGTTTCGCAGTGCCTGCGAGAGACCACATCAATTACCAACATACCATAAATATTGAAAAATATGGCATCAATCATGGCTATCTAGTGGACACTAAGGCAGCAAACATCAATTATGTCAGAAAATCAATCGATTCATTGACGGTCATCTCACCAAATGAAAAGGTATTGAGTTGGCAGATTTACCAATTCTTACAGCTGGGCGAACGAGTAGAAGCACTTGATTTACAAAGCAATCATAAGCAGGATTTTTTCACGGATCGTTTTGCCCGAAGAGAAAATTTTACCGTTCGATCGATGTGTGAAATTTCCAGAATTATTAACACATACTCTATGATGGCAAATTTTTCATTGGAAAAAATTGAACTATTGGAGCAGCTGCCGCCAATAAAAGAGACCTATGAGGTGAACACATTTTTAAAGGATTATATCCGAGAAGAAGTCCATCGAACACCGATGCTCTTATCTTTTACTACAAAAAAACAAGGCCTAACGACAAGAGATGAGTTGAGCTTTTTAGTCTCCGAAATCCAGCTTCATTTTCCGGAGTTTACTTGTCTGGGAGAGCTGCTATGAATTATTTGTGGGAGTTGGTCGTTAAAGCCAATCAAAATCAACTAACTGAAGCGGAGATCAATTATTGCTACCCGAAACGTTTTTCTCCTTACCTAGAGGTGAATTTTGAGCACTTAAATGGGCACGACATCGATCAGGAAGTTGAAATCAATCCCTATTATCGCTTTTCTAAGATCTTTAACCAGATGTTTCTACCAGATGATCATGACAATCAAGAAGTAAAACGTATTCTTTTTGACTTGTTTTTCCATTATATAGCTCGATTAGATGCGAATCAGGGAATGAATAAGAAAGAATATCAGATTTCTTTTGTTCAGGAAGATATCCGTAAGGGTTTATTTGGGCATCTGGTTCAAAAAAATTATGCGCATTTTTCCTTTTTGGAACAAAAGCATATTGCCCAAAATTTGTTACGACTTTACCAGACCAATCAAGGGATTCTAATTTTTAAGGAAACCATTCAATATGTTTACCCAAAAGCCATTCAATTTGTTCATTTGAACGAAAAAAATGAGCTGACGATTTTTTTACAAATAAGGAAAACGGCACTAGAGGAGAAGAAAATTGCTGTGCTGAAGGAGTTGTTTTTGCCCTTTAAATTTTCTTTAGCCATTTATTATGAGCATATGATCGGTATTCTAGCCGTGGATGCTTTTATGAAAATCGACGAACTGGTTCTATTCTAATCAACTAATCCAAGAGGTGTAAGCAATGAGTTTGTATCAGTCACATTTAGAAAAAGTCTATCAAAAAAGAAACCTTAATCGTTATTCAAGACAGTCTCTTGAACGCCTAACGACTTTACAGCTGCGGGACATTTGCTATAAGGAAAAATTAGTCAAGGGAATTGCCAGTACCTTAGACCGGGAGCGTTTTATCGAAACCATTCTGCATTTTCGCGGCTTGAATGAAGACACCTTGATTCTGTCCCCTGATGAGGCTGGTTATTCACGAGTAAAGAAGCTAGTGGACAGACATCTTGGCAATGAGCTGACGAAGAGAGACACCATCCTTAATCCGGCAAAGCTAACTGTATATGAATGCTTGGCAGTAGAGGCAAGAGATCAATATATTGTCGAAACGTCATCGCCATTTTTGCAGACATCGAATGTTTTGTTGATCAATGATCAACGAGAGCTATGCGGCATTTTCAACCTGCGTGCAGTGGATGAGACGAATCAGCGGTTTGCTTTATGCATGAACAAAGGAATGAAAATCGAGCCTTCAAGAAATAAGGTATACCATTTGCTTTATTTTAAACCGTTGGAATCAGAGTATCTCTTTGATGTATATATGGGGCATGAACAGATGTTGAATGCCCCGGTCGATTATTTTGATGTCCCGTTACTGGATTTAGAGATTCTGGAGGTACCGCAGACGGATCAAGTCCTGGCTATCGATTTTGGCACAAGTAATTCTACAGCCGGTGTTTATATCGGCAGTGACTATCAAGAGTTGATGAACACGCATGAGCTGTTAAATGGCAGCTTGCAACAGGATAAGATCAATTATGTGACCTTTGAAACTAGCACGACCTATGCAAGTGAAAGCAGCTGGTCTCCGCTTTTGCCTACTGTTGCTGGGATAAGCAGCTGTTCATCCGAAAAGGACGTGACCTATCAGTTTGGCTATCAGGCACTGAATGGGGACAGCGTTTCACGTATCGATGAACATTTTGGCACGACATTTTATGAGCTGAAACGTTGGGTCCACTCGTACGATCGCACAGAGACTGTTGTAGACCTGATTGGAAACACCGCATCTGTGACTAGAGGAGCCATTATCCAAGCATTTATTACATATATGATCCAGCATGCTGAGCAGCAATTCAAGTGCCGCTTTACCCATCTTCATGTGTCTAGCCCGGTAAAAATGAAGCATCAATTTATTACGATGTTTCGTGAACTGTTTCCAACGTATCAAATCGAGCACCAAAAAGCCTTGGACGAAGGCATTTCAGTGCTTTACAACACGATAGCCAATCAGATCGATCAAAAGAACTTTATGGATGGAGAAGAGTACCAAGCGTTGATCTTCGATTGTGGAGGGGGAACTACAGATTTGTCTTCTTGTATTTTCAAAATTGAAGACAGTCGAGTTTCTTATGAGGTGACGATTCAAACGACCTTTGAAAATGGGGATGTCAATTTTGGCGGGAACAATCTAACCTATCGTATTTTGCAACTTCTGAAAATTAGATTTGCGGCGTATTACCAAAAGGAAGCATTTGCTCGAGTCGATGAGTGGTTTCCGGGAGATATGAATGACAGCTATCGCTACATTGATGGGTATGGACGTGACGCTTTCTACCAGCAGTTTGAAGCCATCTATCAAGAAGCCGAACAATTGCTTCCAACTCAATTCAGTGCTTACCGCAACCAAAATTACGACATGTATAAACGAGTACAAAATAACTATTATTTCCTTTGGAAGCTTGCAGAAACAATCAAACATCGCTTTTTTGAATTGTCAGATACATGGCAGCTGAATATGGGGAGCTCGAAACAATACTCTGGCGAATCAATAGTGGATGATAGTAAAAGCTTCAAGCTATCACTGTTTGACAAGGGCAGGCTGGATTATGTGTATCAGATTCCGGAAATGAGTATCAATCGAAATGAGATCAATAGCCTGATTCGAGGAGACATCTATTCTATTGTCAAAAAATTCTTTGAAGAGCTGTATGAAAGGGGGGAGCTGCAGAATTTTTCTATCATCAAAATGACTGGACAGTCCTGTAAAATCCCGTTGTTCAGAGAAGCGCTGAAGGAATTCATTGCTGGGAAAAACATTGAGTTTCGCCAAAAGGAGAACCCGTTGATGGATCTGAAGCTATCTTGCTTAAATGGCTCGATCCGCTACTTGGAATCTTGTAAGACAGCTGTGATTCGGCCGAAGCTGATCAATGCGATTCCAGAAATTCCTTATACAGTCTACGCTTTGGATCATCACGGAGAAATCATTCAATTGCTTTTACGCAAGGACAAGCTCACGCAAGTCAGCGGCTTTATCTCTAAAGACTATAACGTGAAAGAGGTTCGCTTTTACCTTCGCAGCGATGGAGAGGAGGCCCATACTAGCTTCTTGTACCACAATAAAACAGAGCGCTACGTACCAGTGACCTATCAGGAAATCAATACAAGCTATACCCGCTACATTCGTCAGGACGACGTCGATACTATCGAAAATGAGGAAATCAAATTTTTCGTTTATGCCAACGAAAACAGCTGGGGCTTTTATGTTTTGCCGATCACGCGCAAAGAGGGCAGCTTGTATCGCGGAGGAGAACAATTTTTCGCCTTTGAAAATGAAAGCTGGGAAATCAATTTTTTTGATGGCAGGAAATGAGAAACTATCCTTTTTACAGGCTCCATTTGATTTCAGCTCGATCCAACGATTAAGCAGTTCAATACGTGTAAAATAAGCACAAAAATTTGGATATGCAAACCAAATAGATCTGAAATGAAGAAGAAATTCAAAGAAACAGGCAAATCCAGGATGCTTTGAAGAAGCTAGGTTTTTAGAAGTGATAAGGGTAAAAGCTGGGGCTGATTCTGACAGAAAGGGTCAATTAAAAAAGGAAACCTGTGATGACTTGTCAGTAAACTATCCAATAAGAAAAATGTAAAAAGGAGTCAGCTAAATAAAAGGAGTTTATGGAAATGGAAAAAACAAACAAAGAGATAACGAATGAAGAAGTAGCTAGGATCAAATTGCCGAGAGGGATTCGCTTGGTCAGCTTATGGTGGGCGTTGGACGGAATCATAACGATCATTGCTTTAGGAGGGGCTATCTTTGATGGCATCCAATATGGTTCTGTAAGTATTATCGGAGCTCTTTTTTTACTATTTACTATCATTATTAAATTTTCTGGAGAATCCTGTCTCCTGAAAGAAACACCAGCGATGTATCAACGACTAAAGGTAGTTTACGGATTAAATATTTTACAATTCATCCTTCAATTAGCAATTTTTGGAATCCCGGCTACTTTAGCAAAAACAGCCATCAGTGCTGCCGGCTTGCTTTGGTTTGGCGTAAGCTTACCAAAAACAGAAACGAAACAATATTTTCATCTTTTCGATAAGGAAGTATATCCAGTTCAAACAGAAACAACAGACTAATTCGCTGCGTTTTTGTTACCAGAAAGTCAAGCAGCAAGTGGAATAAGCTGGATATGATCGAAGCATGAGGTAAACGAGGTAGTTGAAGCAGTTGATGAAAACGAGTATCAGATTTTTCTTAAAAAATAATTGGTGAGATAAAAGGAAGCTGTGCCTTGATCGTAAACCAATCACAAGCGATAAATACACTAATAAGATGCCATACAGAGGAGTGAGCCTATGAGTCAGACAATCAGCTTTTCGAACATGAAACTGAGGTGTGGATTTCCGTATCTGCACATCGAAGCAGTGACCTATTTTCAAACAATCAACCAACATGCAACAATGACGATCGACCTCAGTCTTGAGGAAGCTGCTGCAAGAAAACTAATGAATACTTCCATAGAAAACGAAGTGATTTGTCTTGAAAACAGTGAGAATAAGGCCTCGTTGTTTGTTGGCATGATCGATACAATCCGTATTTTTCAAACCAATCAAGTCTGGCGTGCGAGCCTAAAGGTGATCTCCGGTACAAAACAGCTGGATATCAAACGAAAAGAACGTTCTTTTCAGAATATCAGCTGGTCGTATCAACGCTTGTATGGGAGTGTTCTGAAGAGCTATGCGAATAGTCAAATGATCAATGTGGATAGCCTTAGTCGGACAACCGGTCAGATGATCCTTCAATACGATGAAACGGATTGGGAATTGCTGAAGCGGTTGGCGGCTCGAAATAAGACGTTTTTGGTTCCGGATGTTGAAGAAGGAAGACCTCGTTTTTGGACGGGATTGAAGGATGGAAAGCCTCTATCTTTGCCTGAAACGCAATTTACTATGGGAAAAGGTTATCGAAGTTTCCAAGAGAATAATCAGAATTTTGAAGCAATTGGACTTAAGGATTTTCAGGAACTGACATTTTCCACTATGAATGAAGCTTTTTTAGGCGATTATGTCAATTACAAAGGAATAAACTACATCGTTATGGAAAAGAAGGCTCAGCTCCAAAGGGGAATTCTACAGTTTTCTTACCGAGCCGTTCCAATGGCTTCTTTAAAAAATCGTTGGCTGGAGCGAATTGAAGGCGTCGGCTTGACACTTGAAGGGCAAGTGTTGGCGGTTCAGGGGCATATGGTTAAGGTTCATCTATCCATTGATAAAGAACAACGAAAAAATGAAGCAGTCTGGTTGCCTTATGTGACAGAGGGAAGCAACATCTCTTATTATATGCCGGAAATCGGTTCACGGGTCAAGATATATTTTCCAACAACAGACGAGAGTCAAGCAATGGCGACACAAGGTATCCGTGTGAATCCCGATTCATACAGTGATGAAATGGGTGATCCGTCCACAAAAATTTTAAGTAATGTTCAAGGAAAGAACATCTCATTAGCAACAAATAATCTATCAATTATTTCTAAAGAAGGGCTAGCAATCACAATGACCGATAGCAGCAACATTGCTATAAGTAGTCCCAGCTCTATCAATATGCATGCATCAGGAAATGTTAGCTTGGCGGGCGGACAATCAATTTCGGTGACTGGTGATAGTGGCGTCACGTTGCAGGGGAAAAGTATCAGTTCGATTGCTATTGCCTCAGATATTCAGCTAGCTAGTCCTGATTTGCAATATACAGGAGGCTCTGGCGTAAAGGCAGTACATAAATCATTAGAGGGAAATGGAAAAAATAGACGGAAAAAACGAAAAGTTGCTACTCAGTCAATACAAGATGTGGATGCAGTTGCTATTACGCAACAAGCCCTTAGTGTCATACCACCTCTATTAAGTTCTCAAGGAGCTCCTGAGAAGAAATTTCAATCACGTGCCACACTTATAGCCACTAGTGTTTTTCAAAGTGTTAGTGCAACAAAAACAATGAAATCAAGATCAAAGGAGAAAGATACAAATAAACAAGTAGCCATAAAAAACACTGGGAACTTCCGTGGCAATTTGAGGAAGCAAACACTTAACCCGTCTAAGAAAAGGGCTAAGTCATGGGAGAGAGGAACTCTTCATAAGCTGCCGCTGCCAATACAAGTAACACCTAATGGAAATCGGATGCAAATGACGCGAGAAACGCGACAGACTGAAAATAAATCGAAGATTGATAGGATGAGTGATTGTTCATCAGTCATTAAACCTTTTAATTCATCAAGTACTACTGCAAATTTACAAAGTAATCTACCAAAAGGAACTAGCAATCGCTCCGAGTTAACACAAGGAGCTAAGTCGTTTGATAATCGATTAGTTAAAAACAACAAAGAGGTAGCAGTTAATCAGGTATCAGCTAATAGCTTTTCGCTACAAACAGAGAATAGTCAGCCAGTTGGACATTCATCTGCATCAGATAGAAGTATTTTTGGTAATTCTCTGTTGAAAAAGAAACTGGCAACAGCTGATCAGAGACCGAAGATCAGCTCAAAAAAAGTCGCTTCTTCTAAAACTGATAAAAACCAACTAGCTAAAGCCGTTCAAACCTCAGCAGCTAGCTGGCAAAAGGTTGACACAAAAATAAAAAGTAACCAATCTGCAACAATGAATGCTATTCGACCAGCTAAAAATGGCTCTTTGGCAAAAAGCGGTGCTGGTGGAAGTGGTGGAGCAAGCGCTGGTGGCGGTTTTGGTGTCGTAAATAAAGGTGCCAGCTCATCTATCAGTCCTGTTGCACAAATCACAGCTAAAGCGGGGCAATTTGTGAAGCAAAGTAACCAACAGAAAAGCAAGAAGTACGTAGAGAATATTACAACTAAGGGATTGCTGACAAGGCAAGCTTCATTTAATCGCTTATCCACCACTGCAATAGGAACTAATAAGGCTAACTCTAGTACAAACACAATTGTACAACCGGGAAATATGCAACCGTTTAATAGAATGGCAACCTCTATGAATGGAGCTGCCTTAGGAAATAAGACAGATTACAAGACAACTACGTCTTCTACTACTGGAATTTTCGCAGCAGTCGGCAGTACAAATACAGATCAGCTATCTGTTTCATCAAATTTTTCACACAATCGAATGGTACGACCTTTGGATTTATCGAATACAGAGGTAATAGAGGTTGATTGGAAGCTCCCCATTTTCAATAATCAAGCTTCCATGAACCTGCATGAGGAAACACCTTATGAAAAAGTGTCAAAGGAATATGCTCATTTCAAATAGTGTAATAAGTATAGCGCAAATACAAAAGCAGCTATAGATCAGTTAAGTAAAATCATGCAGAGAAGGATAAAAATTGGCTGCAAAAAGACAGAAATAAATTTTGCTTATTGATGGATTTTTACAGTCAAAAAGACCGTATATTATTGTCCAAAATAGCTGATTATCAAAATGTGTAGCTCCATTGGGAAATCTGACGTAAGTTTGTCTTTTTTTCATTGCTGGAAACAAAAAAAATTGTGATTCCAGAATTCAATGGGAGCTATGTAGATAGTTAGCCTGTTAATTCTGGTATTTTATAGTAAAGTATTTATTTCTTTTAGTTTTGTAAATGTATCTATTTCGTGTTTTTATCTATTCACTGCTAAAGAAATACACAGACATATTTTAAGGAGGTTACCATGTTTCAACTAAAGTATCCTATTTTCCAAAAAGGTCGAATTTTAAAAATAGCGATGTTGGAGGCGCTTAGAGACACCCCTCTATCATTCATTCAGACCTCTTTTGTTGGCTATAATTCCGGTATTCTTCAAGGCTTTGAACTGTTGATCGAAAATGAACGAATTGTTGTGCAGCCTGGAATATTGAAAGTAGGCAAATATATCCTTGTATTGGATGAAGCACTAGCAATTCCCTATTTTGCTACAGACAGATTGATGTTCCTAAATATAACCGTACCTGAAAATCAGGAGTCAACGGATATTTCCCTTAAAGAAGCGGCTATTGAATTAACAAGTCAGGAAGCTAATCGAGAATCTAGCTGGGAGTTGATGCGATTTAAGCTGAAAAAAGGTGCGTATTTGCGAAAAGAGTATCAAAGCTTTGAAGACTTGGTAACAGAATACAATACAGTGAATACAGTCTATCAATGCGTGGCACGTCATAAGGAGTACGCATTGTCACCAACGATGATTCAACTATTTTGTCATTATGTTCAGGAATTGAATAGTCAGCATCCGTTAGATCAATCTTTCTGCCTGCAGGCTTTGCAAAATAATGGCGTGATAGGCGAGAAAGCACTTATGTATTATATTCAACAGCGGTTGAAAGAGACAACTGAAAAGACGACAGCAGAAGTAGTCCATCACCAGTTGAACCGTATTCTTCTAGATATAAAAAGAAATCGAAACCAAGAGGTCAATCAGCAGAGAAAGAATCGTAAATTGATTGTTGATTAACTATTTTGAAGACGTTAAGGCATAAAATTCAGTAGCACATGTAAGGAGGATGAAAATGAAGAAGGCAATAATAGTTCTTTTGTTTCTGATTTCCGGATTAATTTTTGGAAATGAGTGGGCGTATGGTGAGGAGAAGGAACAAGATATTCTATTTGTTGCAGATGTGAGCTACTCTATGGCTTCCCATGATCCTGAAAAGCATATTTTTGAAGCGATTCAATTACTAGGCTCAAAGAGTATTAATGGAAAAAATCGATTAGGGTATGTTCTTTACAACGATAGTATTGTGAAGGATCAAAATCTGACTGAGCTCAACAAGCCAGAGCTTTTAGATCAATGGATGGAGGAAATCAAGGCAGTAACACCTATCAAAGGAACGGATGTCGGTTTAGGTCTAAAGACAGCACAGCGAATCATGAAAGTGTCGCAAGCAAAAACAGGACAAGGAATGATTATCCTTCTTTCTGATGGAGACACAGAAGTCGATAGTGGAAACCCCAATCGTAATCAGGAGGCAATCAATTTAGATGTTCGTCAAGCTTTGGATACATTGGAATGTCCACTGTATGTTATCCAATATAGTGAGCTAGAATACCGTGATAAGGGGCCGATGAATCAATGGGCCGGTCAAACAGGTGGACGGACATATAGTGTTCAGACTACTGAAGAATTACAACGAGTAGTCAATGAAATCTATGAGCTGCAGACGAAAAAAATTGCTGAAAAGTATCAGCAGGAAGTCGAACAGTTGGAGCAAAAAAAGAAAGTTTTTACATTAGCTGTTCCAGTACCTAAAAATCAAAAACAGCCAATAAAAGAGATTGTCGTTACTCTGAAAGCAGATGACGAGATATCTGAAATCAAGCAGACCGCTGAAGCAAGCGAGCAAAATACACAAGAAGAAAAAGACGTTTCGATTGATGGTAAGGGAAATCAACTAGTCATTACTCTTAGGAATCCAACAAAAACGGAGTATGTATTCAACTATCAAACCGAATCCAATAACCCAGCAGAAGCAACGACTAAAATCAAGCTGCATACAAGCGAGAAAAAACTACAAAAGAAGCCTCTGGAAAAACAAACTCTTTTTTATAGCATACTTGTAGCGATTGGCTTGATTATAGGAGGAAGTATCATGTTCTTTTTATTCAAACGTAAGCATCCTACTGAGGAAAAACAAGTAGAATATTTCTTTGCAGATGCTCTGGAAGGATGCTTCACGAAAGCATTCGATCAAGAAGATATTCCGATTCAGAATTGGCCGGCTAATATTTTTCAAAGGCAAAAAACAGTCACTCTTTATGATTTGCTCTATGAAGAAGAAATTCGTGAGAAAATGCCTGACAGTAAAAAGGTCCAGTTTCAGGTAGGTGTAGAAAATACATTAAAAATGAGAATTAGAGGTTCTGTTGAAGGGATTCAACAGGGAAGAGAAATACCAAAAGGGGTTTGGGTCACCTTAAGTGTTCGACAAGGAGCCTATCTGATTTTTAAACAGGATGAACTGGAAATAGATCTTCACATTAGAAAGAAGAGTATATAAGACGAGGGAGGGAAAAGGATGGAACAGGATCGTGAGATCGCGCTAATGGAACAATTAATGGTATTGCAAGAACAACGAAAGCAATGGCGTGAACAATTAGATGTGGAGAATTTTATAGAAACGCTTAAAGAAGGTGCATCTATTCATATTGGCGAACAGCAATTTTCTTTTAAGAGAATGCAGCTAGATACTTTTCTTGTATTTATTCCTGAAGAATATGATTTGATGGACCAAGAAGAAATAGAACAAAAATATCCGTATACGCAGAGACCAGACTATATTTTTACTATTGATTTTGGACTTCATGATATTACATTTAACCGTTTAGACGAAAAAATCGATGAATCTCAGTTTGCTGGATTTGCTAATGGTGTCATCAGTGGACTCAAAAAAATACACCCGGAAATGGTTCTGTTAAATGAGGGAACCGGAGAAGAAGACGGTCTATTTTACAGCTATTTTGATAGTGAAACCGTTAGCTTGGATGGAGAATTGTACTTATTTTTCGGAATCGTTCTTGCTCAAAACGAACCTGCCTTTTTCTCTTATACCTGTCCTAAGGATGGCGGAGAAGTGTGGGGACCAGTTTGTGAAGCGATGTTACGGACGATTGAAAATACATTAGAGGGGGAAAGAGTAGATGACGAAGAAAACTAAACTATGGAAAAAGATAGATCAACAAGAAACGAAAAAGGTAGACAGCAGTGAGAGGAATAGGAATGACCGTTCTATGATGAATAGTCAGTCCTTCAAGGCAGATAAAAGTACTTTTGCTGAAATAATACCGAATCCAATAAAAACGAAGGAAAGTCCTGCTAAACCATTGAACAGTAATAACAGAAATCCGTTAAAACAGAATCGAATGGCAACGTTTAATTTTGACAGTAAAGATGCATATAGAATCATTCCAGCAGAAAAAACGAAGGATAAAGAGAAGGTGAAACGTCCAACTTCTTCAGTAAAAGAACAACTCACTCGACCTACTAGTGCATTTTCAACGTCAGGAGTAGAAGGGCACCAAATGATTGAAAAGAGCATGCGTTTCTATCGTGTCACAACAAAAGGAGATCAGATTTTAAGCGAAAACATTCAGATCAAGCCTTTCAAAATTCTTTCTTTATTGGAGCTGAAAATCAGTCACTCTCAAGGAGAGCATGGCATAGCTGAGTTTAAAGGCGTTGTCTCTAAAGAAGAAGCGAACCGAATTTTGCAGTTGCAAGACAGTTTACTTCCTATCAGTATTTCCAAACGAACTGAAGCCGGACAGACCTTTTCTTTTTATGAAGGAATTGCTGTTTCTATAGAGCTGATTAATGAAGGTGATGTCTATTATATCCACGGGGAAAGCTATTCTCATACCTATTTAATGGATATCAAAAGAAAACGACGCTCATTTCAACTCAAGACGCAGAGCTATGAACAGATCGTCAGTCAGGTATTAGGGAGCTACAATGGCGCTGGATTTCTGGATACAGTCTCCAATGGACAGACTGTGAATCAATTTTTGACACAGTTTGATGAGACAGATTGGGCTTTTATTAAGCGTTTAGCTTCTCATTTTAATCGTCAATTAGTAGCGATTGATCAATACAATACCCCGAAATTCTATTTTGGTTTACCTAATGCTTCTGTCGCCGGGGAAGTACATTCAGCAGATTTTCAAATAGAAAAAGACTTGGCTGGTTACCGTCAGATTCGAGACAATCAAGGCATAACTGCGAACGAACAAGCATTTCTTCGTTATAAAGTGAAAACGAATCAAGTTTTTATTTTAGGGGATAAAGTGAGGTTTCTAGATGAAGAATGGCAGATTATTGACCTGATACGTGTCATTGAACGAGGCGCGTTGCAGAATCATTATATCTTGACAAAGGCTCAAGGTGTTTTGGTAGAAAAGGAATACAATGAACAGCTGATAGGTAGTTCGATCAATGGAACAGTGAAATCTGTAGCAGGAGATAAAGTATTGTTGGATCTAGCGATAGACCAAGGTCGGAATGCAGCAGCATATTGGTTTCCTTATTCTACAAACTATACCTCTGATGACAATGTAGGCTGGTATATGATGCCCGAAGTGGGCGAACTGGTTCGCTTATATTATCCAACTCGAGATGAAAAAGATGCCGTTGCGATGTCGACAGTTCGAACAGACGATGATTCAGCAAGCGGATTAGATCCGGCAATCAAAACGCTAAGAAATAAATTTGGAAAAACTATTACATTGGAACCAAACAAAATCACGATCGTCGGCAATGGTGTTGAGATCATTCTGAACGATGGTGAGGGAATCAATATCACAAGTAGTGGAAATGTTAGTGTGACTGCTGGTGGCGCGTTGAGCTTGAAGGGGAGAAATGTTGTCATGGATGCTTCAGATAGTGTGAATATCAGCTCTGGCGGTAATACGATTTCTGTCAATGACAAAATCGTGTTGAATGGTAGCGAAATCAAAATGAATTAGGAGAACAAAGATGATTGTGACTGAACCAATAAAAGTATTTCAATTAGAGTTTGTCGAGCCTTTAGTTAAATCACTTATCCAAGAACTAGATGAGGCATTTCGTCAGGAAAAAAATGAGTTGATCGTATATTTGGAGAAGAAGCTGCAACCTTTCTTTACTGATCTTCAAGAGCAGCAACGAGTAGGACAGGCATCGCCAACTTCTTTTTTTGTATTCTCATGGTTACGAGCGCCATATCTTTTTGACGAGCGTCTTTGTTATGAAATCCACAGCTATGGAAAACAATGGTACTACAGTCCGAAACAGGCAGAATCAGTTATTCAATTCGATTGGTTATCTCCCTATCTGAAAGCATTCAAAAGTCGGTTAGAAGAAGAAATCAATGCGTGCCAAAATCCTCATTTACAGAAGCAAACAAATTATTTTCTGAGTAGCTACTACGATGTATTTCATCAGTATTTTATTGCCTTACTCCGTTATCTATTTCGAGAGAGAGGAAAACAGTTATTCGAAGGTATCGTCACAGGTAAAAGTCTCTATGTATATGCAGGAGAGTATAAGGATGCGAGTGAACGCATTATGGAATGGCAAGAAGAAGGTCTCTCACAAACAGTGGTAGATCAATTAAAAGTCGGGGGACAACTCGATTTTGATGAATATAAAATTTTTCAGAAGATTATTTTTGATCAATTTGATTTTAGTAAAGAAGTGATCACTTGGGCACATTTTGAATCTTGTCATTTTGAACAAGCATTGTTTAGAGAGAGTCTGTTAGTAGGGAGTCGTTTCGAACATTGTTCCTTGTCTGATAGTGATTTCAGCGGGAGCTACCTTCAAGACGCAAGCTTTCGTTCAGCGGATTGTTCCAATGCTGATTTTCGATTTGTAAAAGGAGCTGTTGCTTTGGGGATAGAGGCAATTCCTTGCTTTTTTGGTACGGACTTTTCTTACGCAAACCTTACGAATACAGATTTTCGAGGAGCAAAAATACAGGGAGCTGTGTTTTTGGGTGCCAAAATGAATGGGACGAAATTCTTTGAGTCAGAGAAGAAGTATCTTGCTTTGTCACAAAAACAACGAGCTGAAATTGAGTGGGTGAGTCGATGATCTATTATCAAATCAAACCAAAACAAGTCAAAAAAAATATCCTGAGCTTTGACTATCTACCGGAAGATTATAAGGAGATTATTTTCAAAGATGGACTTAATGCTATTACCAAAACTTTACAGATAGAGAGCATCACCGATTATTTTCATGAACCCTTTCCTATAATATCGGAGGAATTTCTAAATACAATAAACATCTATACAAAGACTCCACCAAAAAAGTTTGTGACGGTGAGTAGCTCTCAACTGGAAAGAGACTTATTCTATTGGGCAGTCAAGCCTAGGGGAGTTGATTGTCTGCATCCCGAAACAATTTTTGATAATCAAGGAATAGTAGAGACCTTGGTGCTAAAGAAAGAACGCATCATCTACGAAAAATTTTTCTCCGTTCAAGGTCTGCCGGAAGATTGCTGGATCGTCAGTTTAGACGTTATGGAAAGTCTGCTTAGACGAGGATTGAATGGGTTTGTGGGAGAAGAGGTGAGGCTTGAAGAGTGATTGTTGGCGAAAATCCATTTTTAAGAAAGGAGGAATGTAACAATGAAGCGTAAGAATGAAAAAAGTAAAAGGTATAAAGAACTGAAGAGAGGGTTTCGTTTTCTTGATGACACGGTAAAAAAAGAGAAAAGAGTTAGCACGCATCAACTAAAATCTGAACAACGTCATTTTGGATTTGATCCAGTTGATTTGATAAGTGGGGCTTATACGTACCATCAAACAGATTTTGAAACGAAAGGGCAAATTCCTCTCAATTGGTCTTGGAAATGGACAAGTAATAGTAACTGGGTTGGCTCTTTAGGTAATCGGATTCTGTTTATTTATGATGAACATTTGGAAATTGATGCAGAAAATCAATTGCTCTTTCATATTGATGGAAACGGTCAAAAAACAGAATTTCCATGGTTATTTGATGATTTAGAACATTTCGATACAGCAAGTAAACTACACTTAATTTGTGAACAAAAGGAATATATTTTAAAAAAAGCAGAGCAAGGGCAGATATGCCGTTTTGTTCCAAACAAACAGAATCCAATGCTATATAACATGAGTGAAATCAGCAACCAATCAGGATTTAAGCTGCAACTTTTATACGATGAACAGGGACGCTTGAAACAACTTATTGATTCGAATCAGCAAATTTTTATAGTTAACTATAATTTATTGGGCTTTATTCAGTCTCTGTCAGTAAATGACTCAGTCGTAAGCTACTATGATTATTCAGAAATGGGGAATTTGATCTCTGTAACAGATGTAGATGGATACGCTGTGACATTCACCTATGATGATAATTATCTGATGGTTCAACGGAAAGATAAAAATGGGATGAAATTCCATTGGCAATATGATGACTTGGGACGGGTAACACATACCTGGGGAGACGGTCATATTCAAGAAGGATGGATCGAGTACCACCAAGATCAAGGCTATAATCTTGTGACGGACTATTATGGCGGGCAGACGAAGTACCGTTATAACAAAATGGGGCTTGTAGAAGAAATCGCTTTCGCCCAAGGTGGTTTCGAACGTTATTTTTATAATAAGCAGAACTTGATTACTCGGTTTCAATCAGCTGAAGGTCGAATCATGAGCTATATCTATGATGAGCGTGGTTGGTTAGTTGAGAAAGAGAGTAACGATGGTCAGAAGGAAAGCTATCGTTACGAAGAGGACGGGACCTTAGCTGCTCCGCCACCAGATGAAAAAGAGAAATATAGAAGTGATTTTTATCAGCCTAAAATTATTGAATCAGATGAATTTGGACGAGTTAGTTATGTAAAAGAAAAAGATGTAGAGGTTTCGATTTCTTATAATTCTTTAGGGTTAATCATTCAGAAAAGAAGGGTTAGTGGAGATAAGGAAGAGTTCTTTTCGTACTTGTACGACAAAAGGAATCGGTTACTTGTAATAAATAGAAATAATCAATTATTTAGAAAATATAAGTATAATACGGCGGATCAAATTGTGGAACTTGCAACACCAGATATAGTTCTTTCGCTTAGCTATGATAAAAATGGCAAGGTTACAATGCTTAAAAATGGTCATAAGACCTTTCGTCTTTCCCACGATTTCAATGGCAGACTTCTCAGAATGAAAGACAGTAATGAAACGGTTTTGAGTATTATTCGAAACGAAGCAGGACAGATTATTGAAGAGATTTCAAGGGAATCCGGGCATCGGAAATTTGAGTATAATTTGCAGGGGCGAGTCAGCAAAGTTCTTTATTCGGAGGAAGAGTGGCTAGTTGCAGATTACAATCATCTCGGAAATATTCTGGAAATTATTTTTAGCGATAAGACCTGGGAACGGTATGAATATGATGCGTTTGGCCAAATACGTTCAGCTGCTAATCTATCGAGTAAATTAGAAATGACCTACAATCAATCGCATCAAATGGCTGGGGAAAGAATCTCTTTTGAAGATTTAAAAATGATGAAGGTTCCAACTTTTTATAAATATGATAGAGACGATAACATAGATACATTGATTATAGGGCAACTTCTGAAAGAATACTACTGGAAGCAAGGGACACAAAGAGTAGTGAAAAGCAATCCAACTAAGCACGAACCTATAAAAATTCAAGTTAAAGATACGGAATCGAGTCATTATGTTTTGGAGAATAAGAGCAAAGAAGTAACAGTAACTGTTATACCGGAAAATCAAGAAAAGGTATTGGAGAAGAGGTCATTGAAAAAGCCAGTGTTTTATGGATCGGGATTACTCTCGATTGCAGATGATAAAAACAATAAACCTGTTGTATTCCAATATGACTGCTTCGGTCGGTTAATTGAAGTATATTCTGCAGAGGCGCTGTCAATATATGTCTGGGCTCAAGATCGAATAATTTTTGAAATTGTCATTCTTGAAGAAAATAAAATGGAGATAATCCATTGGTGTAGCGAGTATGAATCGAAGCAACTACTTATGAAAAACAATCTAACCATTGGTAATTGTTACATTGAAGATGGCAAAGGAAATCAAACTGAGATCTTCAGGAAGGAGATGCTGGAGAATGAAGCTGTCATCATAGGATGTGCATTGAAAACTGTAAAGGAAGTACACCTACCCAATACAGGTGTTTATTACTCTTATCAAAAATTACAGCCATCAGCACAAGAAAATTATTCTAATAACTTCTCTATTAACAACGTAAAAGGCATGTTAAATCACTTTTCCTTTATCCAGCTCTCAAAGGCATCTTTAGAAAAAAATCCATTAGAATCATCAAACAATCTAGCTTTTTTTGAGAAACAAAACATCTTCCTGACAATGTTTGCGAAACGCTTCTTTTTGAAAAATATCGCAAAAGAATATGAGAATGAAGAGGCAGTTGATTTAAAACTGGCAATTATTCCAGAGCAGGGGATCAGTGGACTAGAAGAGTTTGGGATTTTACTTTTAGAAGAATTACTAGAAGAAAATATTCGTTGTAGGATGAATAATTATTTTAATAGATAGCAGTAAAAAGAGCGAGTTGTTGTATAAAGGTGTAGTTGTGTATAAGGAGTGAAGAAGTTGGTCAATTTGACTGATGCGATGAATAGTTTTAGTAAAACCTTTGACTTAGCAGTTACTAAGCAACAATTAGAAGCGGCTTTGTTAGTTGTAGATGGAGCAACAGTGGAATGTGAGCTTGGTAATAAGCCTGCCACTTTGTTAAGCTCGGGTAGTGGAGCTGGAAACTCTGTTGGGTCAGATATTACTTTGACTATAAATGATACAGAAATCAAGGAAAAAGATTTTGGTGTCTGTGAGAAGCTATTAAAAAAAGAAAAAGAAAAACTGAAAAAAGAAGGAAAAGCAGGTCCTGCACAAGGAAAGTGCAAGCCAAAACTCAAAGACAAATGGACAGGTGGAGACAGTAAAACGACAATTGGAACGAAAGATGCGCTTCACGCCAATTGTCGCTTGACTTGTGAAGAGGCAGGAAAACCTGATACAATAACGGTAACTTCCAATGGACAGACTGGTGGTTTAGGCAGTCTTGGTGATTTGCAAAAGGTTGCAGATATTTATGAATATTTGGCGGATAAAAGATACGGTAGCATTACTATAGCCGGTAATGAGACTATCTGGATGTGGCTAAAAGGGACGGGAGCTACTGGTGAGGATTACACAGCAACTCGAATGTATAATGAGTTTGTTCGAGATGTCTTAAGTAAGTATCAGTTTGAAAAATCAGGAGAGATCCCTTCGTACGAAGAAGTAGTGATGTATCAGGCGATAACCGGGAAAAATTATTTTACCGGAGAAGAACTGAAATGGTACGATCGATTGTCATCCTTAGCAGGTTGGATAACACCATATATGGTTGCTGGGTACTATGGTGCTCGATATGAGTATGGCTATTCTGGGGGGAACAAGAAAACACCCCCTACCACGCAAAAGCAGTCGATTATGGCAGATGAGTACATGACTTTGTATAGGGGGACGGATCGTATGATGGAAAGGCAGATATTTGAAGAAACTGGAGTAATCTTGAGTGATGCTGGAATAAGAGCATATCTTGAAAATAATTCTAATATAGATATAGCAATAAAAAACTCTCAAATTGTTCATGAGCAATGGCTTCCAATATGGTACAATGATCTTGATCAATATATTCAAGCTCATGGTGGGTTTGGTATCGAACTACCGAAAGATTTTGGTTTAGAAAGAAGTATGGTATCTTTTACTGCTGATAAAAATATGGCTTTGTTTTATGCTGGAGAAAAGGGAATAGTTGTTGAGGTTAAGGTTCAAAAAAATGGTTTGCTTCCTCAAACATTAGATGGAGCTGGAGAAAGCGAATATTTGATAATAAATGGAATTGGAGGGAAATGAAATGAGTGAGGCTGAACCTTTTCTAAATTGTGGGGAAGAGTATGATTTGTTAGATATAAAGTTATGGGAGAAAATTCTAGTAACTAAAGAATATAAAGGTGTGGAATACTTCTCGTCTTTTGTCATTGATTTTACCGATGGGCAAGTGAGATTTGCAGAAAAATATGATGGTTTCAAATGCGGTATAATCAAAAGGCGTTTTGTAAAACGTGGGTATACTTGGGAGCCTATACTATTCTATCGACTATCTAAAGGTTGGCAACGCGTGAAATTAGAAAACACGATTTGTAAAAATTGTGATTGGCTGGGAAGACTTGCAAATCCAGGAGTAGTAGATCTATATTTTTTTCTTCCAAATAGATTTGAGTTGGCGAGAGAAGCAAGTAAATTGGAACAAGTAAGATGTCCCAAATGTGGTGGCCCATTAAATCAAGACGCTATCTGGGTAGAGCCATATGAACCAGAGGGAAATGAAAAATAATGGATAGATTCATGGAATGGTATTGGCTGTCTAAGCTGATACCATTTTTTACAGAGCTTACATATTGAAAAAAAAGTAAAGATTTTAAGATTGAAGTGACAATATGGTTAACTTGAATTGGAAAGAATATGGAAACATCTTCAAAAACCGGGTAAAGGTTCTTCCTTTGAAGAAGCGGGTGAAGATGAAGTAGGAGCAAAACAAAATGGAAACTAAGAAGTTTATGAATTGTGGCGAAGAATTTGAATTGTTGGACTTAAGACTATGGGAAGAAATAGTACAACTAGGAGAGTACAAGAGGGTAAAATATGATTCTGTAACGTGTAAATATACGGATTATAAAGTTAGATTTTCTGAAAGAAATGATAATTTTTTATGTGGCATAAAAAAGAGACAATCTGGAAATAAATCTTATTATTGGGATCCGATATTGTTCTATCATCTACCACAAGGGGGGCAACGAGTAAACTTAGAAACAACAAAATGTAGAAACTGTGATTGGATGGGCGAGATTGCTGATCCAGGATTAGTAGATTTATATTTTTTTCTTCCAAATAGATTTGAATTAGCTAGAGAAGCAAGTAAATTGGAACAAGTAAGATGCCCAAAATGTGGTGGTCCATTAGAGCGAGAAGCTATTTGGGTGGAGCCATATGAACCAGAGGAAAATGAAAAATAATGGATAGGTTTACAAAATGGTATTGGTTGCATCAACTGATACCATTTCTTAGACTTTAAATTATCAAACTGTCTTTAATATAATAATAATTGTAATGCAGATATAATACTGAGAAATTTTTAAACGGTTTATGGTCGGTAACATTCGATATGGTATAGTAGTTTAGGTGAGTATATTCAAGCACATGGGGCTTTTGGAACAGAATTAAGAACAGGATTTGGTTTAGAGAAAAGCATGGTCTCTTTTACCGCAGATAAAAGTAGGGCTCAGTTTTACGCAGGTAAGAATGGAATAGTTTTTGAGATTAAAGTTCCGAAGAAAGACTTACTTCTTCAGACATTATCTGGATCAACAGAGAGCGAATACTTAATTATTCATGGAATAGGAGCAAAAGAAAATGGAAACTAGGAAGTTTATAAATTGTAGCGAAGAATTTGAATTGTTGGACTTAAGACTATGGGAAGAAATACTACAGCTAGGAGAGTACAAGGGTATAAACTATGAGTCTTTTATGTATAAGCTCACTGATGGTAAGGTAAGGTTTGCTGAAGCAGCTGATGATTTTATATGTGGTATTAAAAAAAGACAATCTGGAAAAGATTCCTATTATTGGGATCCAATATTGTTTTATGAGTTACCTAAGGGTTGGCAAAGAATAGCATTAGAAAATACAGTTTGCAAAAATTGCGACTGGCTTGGAACTATAGCGAACCCAACACTACCGCATTTATACGAATTTTTATCAAACGATATTGAACTTATGAGAGAAGCAAGCAAATTGGAACAAGTATGCTGTCGAAAATGTGGTGGACCGTTAGAACGAAATGCTATCTGGGTAGAGCCAAATGAACCAGAGGAAAATGAAAAATAATGGATAGATTTACGGAATGGTATTGGTTGCATTAACTGATACCATTTTTTATATTCCATAGAGAGTGAAGTATTGAAATAAGTTTTAAGTAAACATTTGTGGTTATATAGAGAAGAATTACAAGAGATTCCCCCAAAAAAAATGCTGGACAACAGGCGAGAAATAATAAATACTAGATTTAGAATAACGAGTGTTTTATAAAGTAATCAAGTGGTTAACGAGCAAAACATTGCATTGGCTATATAAATTTCTTTTCTGGATAGAGATCACTATAGAGTCAATGCTAACTATAGAAAGATAGAGGAAAATACGTTGAAATTAGCAGATTTTAGAAAAAGAGGACTAAAGTATAGTTGGAAGACTATTTACGTGGGTATCACTCAATTTTTTCTTACCGAAGAAGCCATTTCAGACTACGCTGTAGAGCTGATGGAAAAGGGGGACGATAGCGAAATAATTTGCGATTTAGCGTGGCAAGTAGATTCTAATGATTTGGATCAGGTATTGTCTGACATAAAAAATAGTTTTTTTCCGAATTTAAAAGTGGAAGAGATAAAGCAAGAAGAGCGAAAACTGCGCTTGATCCATTTAACTGATCTAAAAGAAAAAAATCTAGATGAAAAAGAACTGTTAGAAGAGATTACAAAGTTTTATGATGACCATGATTACCCAGAAGAAATGGCAAGCTTTATCCCATATATGCCACAAGAATTTGCTTCGACAAACCAAGATATGGTAAATAGGTTCTATGATTTTTTGAGATCTGAGAAGACGAAGTTAATCAGCGAGTTAAAAGGAAATTGTGAGCAAATAAGATGATTTGAATCTGCAGAATGTTTAGCTTTGGGCGGAAACATTAGAAACAAATTATTTAGTTTGACAAAAATGATAAGGAAGTTTGAGTAGAGATGTCTAATATAGAGAGTGAATTTAGAAAAGAACAAGAAAAGTGGTTGTCAGAAATATCGTTAAAAAATACATTTAAATTAAATGCTCTCCGCTTAGTTGCGGGAGTTGATCTTGCCTATTGGACAGAAGCCGGAAAAGAGTATGGTGTATGTTGCATCGTAGTTGTAGATTATCAGACGAAAGAAATTATTGAAAAAGTCGATTATCATGGAGAAATAATGGTCCCATATATTCCTGGATTTTTAGCATTTAGAGAGCTGCCGTTGGTTTTAAAAACAGTTGAAAAGCTTCAACAATCACCAGACCTATATATGTTTGATGGAAATGGGTATCTGCATTCTCGACATATGGGCATAGCAACGCACGCATCTTTTTATTTAAATAAGCCAACGATCGGAGTAGCTAAGACATACTTTAAAATTGAAAAGGCAATAGTTAATATGCCGAAGGATGAGGTTGGTGCATCTGAATCTATCCAAGTTGGTGGAGAAGAATATGGTTTGGTGTTAAGAACCAGAAAAAATGTCAAACCTATCTATATTTCCTGCGGCAATGGAATCGAGTTAGAAACAGCAAAAGCAATCACCATGCATTTTGTCGAGAAAGAAAGTCGGTTACCTATCACCACTCGCTATGCTGATTTGGAAACACATACAAAGAGGAAAGAGTACAGCTCTATAAAATCTCTATAAAAAAGCAGAACCTGTGGCGCTTAGAAGAACGATGCCACAGGTTTTTTATGATGACTATTTACTTATTTTGAGATTGCGTAGATAAGTATTCTGTAATAGCACCGCAGTCACAAGAGTGCTGAGAATGATCGGTACCAGTGTTCCGATGATTGTACTGATGACTGCTGAGAAAAGTAATAGCAAAATCGTTAAGCCTAAAATCTTACCAAAAGACAGTGTAATCCGTTTTTGATAGCGATTGAAGAGAAAGTGAGCTAGAAAGATAACACTGGCATATAATAAATAATTCATAGAAAATCCTCCTATTTATTAAATAGATTTGAAAGATTCAGTTTAGCGCATACGACATTTTCAGCAATGCCAAGGCAATTAGTCAAGTGTTGTATCTGCTGCTGATTCTTGCTCTACCTGCATTTTTTCAAATGCTTTGAAGAAAGGGTAATAGATCATCAAAGAAACAGCGAAGCAGACAAATACCATGACACAGGCAACCCAGTTCCAGTTTGAAGTAATCAGAGCACCCAGCGGAGCTGGAATTGAAAAGGGTGGTTTGACCATCATTTTTGGCATCCAACCAAGAATCGTTACAATGTAAACGAGGATGGTATTCACAATAGGAACCAAAATAAATGGAATAGCCAAGAGTGGGTTCATAACGATTGGTGCGCCAAAAATCACTGGTTCGTTGATGTTGAAAATTCCCGGAAGGATAGAGAGTCGTCCTAATTGCTTCAAGTATTTTGAGCGAGAGAACAGGAATAATACAACAAGGGCAAGCGTTGATCCAGTACCGCCCATTTGAGCATACCATTGGTAAAATTGTTCAGTAAAAAGATTAGGTAAGTCAAAAGCACTCACGCCATTTTGAAACAGTTCTGCATTTTCGATGATCGCTTGATCCCAAAAAGGACGGATCACTGGACCAAGTACGGCATGGCCGTGAATCCCTAATGCCCAGAACAGACAAATCATAAACTGAGTGATGACGCCGCCAAACAGATTGTTTCCGGTAAGAAAGCCTTTTAGCGGTGAAATTGCCAAACTCAGTAATTCATTCAAGTTGAAATTCAAGAAATGTCTGGGAATCCAAAATAATAGAATAACGATCAATGTTGGCAATAGCGCCGCGAAGGATTCACCGACAACGGGTGGTACCCCTTCAGGCATCTTGATTTCCAAATTCTTTTCTTTCGTGAAACGATAAATTTCAACAGAGATAAGTGCCGCGACAATTGCGCCGAAAAGGCCTTGAGAGCCTAGTGGTGTGATTGGGATATAACGACCGGCAGTAACTGCATTGCCAACTGTATCGATTCCTTCTTGGATATTCACTGGAACCACCATCAGCAATGTGGCAAGCATGGACAGAAATCCACTTGTGATTTTATCCAGCTTATAGGTATTTCCTAAAAATGCACCAATTGTAAATGAAGCATAAAGAGACATCAAGCCAACCGTAAAACGGAAGGGGACATCCAGCGCTTGGATATAGGGGGCAATCATTTCTGAGTAGCCATCAATGGGCAGATTCAGCAATATCGTGAAAAATGAGCCGACGATTGTTAGTGGCAGAATAGAAATCAGTCCATTTCGAATTGCTTGCAAATGTCTCTGGTTACCAATAGCGTTTGCAATTGGTAACAGCTTTGTAGCAAGATTATCAAAAACGTTCATCATGTGGTATCGCTCCTTTTGATTGTTGTAGAAAGTAGGCGAGTTCGACTACTTTCTCTATTTTAGAGGTCCGCTATCCATTACTTCTAGAGGTTCCTATAAAAGAGTAATGGTCCTCCTTTTATTTGTTGAGGAAGGTGGTCAGGTTCGCCTACTTTCCTCGTTTTGGTGGTTCGTTATTCATTACTTTTAAAGCTTCCTACAAAAGAGTAACAGTCTTTCTTTTTAATCATTGAAGAAACTAGTATGGTTGTCTACTCTCTTCGTTATACTACTTCATTCAAATCCATGTTCTTCTGTGACTTGCTTAAACCATTTTCCAGATTTCTTGCAGGTTTTTTCTCCTGTTTCGACATCTAAGCGGTAGAAGCCGTAGCGGTTCTTATACGCATTGCCCCAAGACCAACAATCCACAAAGGTCCACATATGATAACCTAAGCAATTAGCGCCTTCATTCATTGCCTGATTCAAATAAGTCAAATGCTCTTTAAGAAAATCAATCCGGTAGTCATCTTGTACCATACCATCTTTGATAAACTGCTCTTCCCCTTGAATACCGATCCCATTTTCAGAAACGAACCAGTCGATATTGCCATATTCATTTTGAATTTTCTTAGCGATGTCGTAGATTCCTTTTGGATAAATCTCGATTCCTCTCGACGTGTTCATCCTACGATTCGGCATTTCATAATTGTCAAAGAACCATTCCGGTGAGAAGACCCCTTTCGGATTCGGCAAACACTCCTTCGCCATTACTCTACGTGGACGGTAATAATTGATCCCCAAAAGATCGATTTTTGTTGAAGCAATAAGAGTAGTATCGGTCGTTGTCACCTCAGGCATCTGGTCATATTTCTGGAGGATCTCTTTTAACTGAACCGGATACTGCCCTTTTAGGATGGCGTCGTTGATACTTTTCGTATAGAAAAGATCCGCCATTTCTGCGGCTTGTAAATCCGCAGGGTTTTGACTGCGTGGATAGACAGGGAGCACATCCATGATGATGCCGATTTTTCCTGAAAGCTTCAACTCACGGTATATTTTGACTGCTTCACAATGAGCGAGAACAATATGGTGTAGTACCGTTGCGGCTCTTTTGAAGTCAACGATGTAAGGGTAATGACGGTCATGGAGATAGCCGGCTTCAGCTGGAATCATTGGTTCATTGAATGTAAACCAGTATTTTACCCGATCACCAAACAGCTTAAAGCAGGTTTTTGCATAGATGGCATAGGCTTGAATGACTTCGCGATTTTCAAAGCCCCCGATTTCCTGCAGCTTCATCGGCATGTCAAAATGATAAAGATTAATGAAGGGTTCGATTCCCTGTGCTAGTAGTTCATCGATCATTTGATTGTAAAAATCGACGCCTTTTTGATTGAGTTCCCCAATTCCGTCAGGAAATAATCTGGACCAGGAAATAGAGGTTCGAAAGGAATTGAAGCCGATCTCTTTCATTCGTTGAATGTCTTCTTTAAAATCTCGATAGAAATAGGAGGTATGCTCTGTGGTTACGCCATCGTAAAAACGGAAGTTGAATTCCTTGGATGAATAGTCCCAGATGTTTTCTCCTTTGCCATCATTTTTTTCTCGACCTTCAGCCTGGGTGGCACTACTGGCAGCTCCCCAGAAGAAGGATTTCGGAAAGTCAATTGTCATGTTGTTCCTCCTTGATTGTGTATTGCAGTTTGTGTAAGCGCCCTCTATAATGGAGTATAGCATCATTGATTTCATAATGTTATGCGCTTACAATCTGTTGTCATTTGTATCGACAGGTTGATATTTTTGACAAATTTGTCACAGCCTGTGACAAGGGGGGACGAGCATGCTTTTTTTAGATTACATTCCTGAATTGAACCCGTTAGAATACGAGATCTACCATTATATCGCAACAAATCTTAAATCAGTCTCTTATATGCGAATTAGGGATCTTGCCGAGGAAACACACACTAGTACAGCCAGCATTCAGCGCTTTTGCCATAAATTTGAATGTAGTGGATTTGCGGAATTCAAAGTGAAATTACAGCTTTACGCAGATTCGCTTCATAAAGCCCAAGTTGCGGATGTCGATGAGACACAATATATTCATTTTCTTGAGCGAGTGAATGAGCCCTTCTTGAGAGATAAGATAGAAAAAGCTGTAGATATTCTTTGTGACAAAGGGCTGGTGTTGTTTCTTGGCTCCGGTTCGTCAGAAATGATTGCTGGATATGGCACCTTATATTTCACGAATTTATCTCAAACAGCCTTGCGGATTGAGGACCCATCAAACTATCCGATCGAATGGTTTCCGGATGATGTCTTGCAGAATACCTGTATCATTGCGCTATCCGTTACTGGAGAGACAAAGGAAATCATCCATTACATCAAACGATTAAATACAAAAAAATGTCCGATTATTTCGATTACAAATAGTGACAGCTCAACGATTAGTCGCATGTCTGATTTGAATATTCCTTATACGATTAACCGAGAGACGATTTATAAAACAAGTGACAATCATGATAAGACGATCGAGCTGACCTCTCAGCTGCCAGCTCTCTTTCTAATCGAAAAAATTGCCAAGCGCCTGAGACTGCGCAAAAATATCTAGTCAATAGTGAAACGTCAAGTCAGGGTTTGAACGCCACATAAAGTAAGGGGGATACGATGAAGATAACAGTGCTTTTAGGAGATATTGCTCAATTATCAGTAGATGCACTTGTGAATGCAGCCAATAGTTCCTTATTAGGCGGTGGGGGTGTCGATGGAGCGATTCATCGAGCTGCCGGCAAGAAATTATTAGAAGAATGCAGAACACTGAATGGTTGTCGTACTGGTGAAGCGAAGCTGACAAAGGGCTACAACCTGCCCGCTAAACACGTCATTCATACTGTTGGACCAGTTTGGAATGGTGGAAGTAAGGGGGAAAAAGAGCTGTTACGGGATTGCTATTTTAATAGTTTGGAGTTGGCAGAAAAAAATGGCTTTCAGTCAATTGCTTTTCCATGTATCAGTACAGGGAGGTATCGCTTTCCTTTGGACCTTGCAGCAAAAACGGCAATAGAAACAGTTGTGAGGTACGCCAATGAAACCAGTAAGTTAGAAAAAGTCATTTTTATCTGTAATGATCAATTGAATTATACGCATTATTCGGATTTATTGAAAAAGATCAATGAGCCATCTATAATCGTTGAGCTTTAGATATCACTGTAAATATTGTTTTTACCAAGCCAGATTGACTACTAAATAGTAATAGTCGGTTGATCTCTCAGCCTATAGACGAAAAGAATTGGGAAACAACAGCCAATTTTTTTCGTCTTTTTTTGCCATTTCGACTTTGCGCAACCTTTTTTAAAAGATGAATGAGTGGATCTTTCCTATAATAAGACTCATCAGGTAACTTGTTTATTGGTCAACAAGCTGAGACGGTAACGGAACAGCTTACAGGTTCGATTCCTGTGTTACTTTTAAAGACACAAACAGCAAACCAACTACCAATCTATCTACTTAAAATAGACAAAGTGTGTCTTGTAAGGGCGTCTACAGCAAACAAAAAAACCTACTCTTTTCTGAGAATGTGAAAATGAGCGCCCTGTAAAAAAGGAGTGCAGCAGAAATGGTCTAGCTAACTGTTTCTGCTGTTTAATCATGCAGATAGGGGAAAGATAATGGAAGCTAGAAAAAAACTCGTTTTTATTGATGTTGAAAAAATAACTAGTCGTGTGGCACTTCATGTAACTCTAAAAGAAGCGTTGGCATTTCCCGATTTCTATGGTAAAAATTGGGCTGCCTTTTGGGATGCAATCACAGGACTAGTTGAGCTGCCGGAAAAAATAGTTTTTAAAAATTGGCAAGCGTTTGTACAAAACCTACCTGAGGAAGCAGAGTATCTTAAACGAATTTTGGCGGATTTTAATCACAAGCACCCAGAGTGGAAAACAGAAGTAATATACAATTGAAAAGAAATGATGTAGAAAATGAGAAGGAAGAAAACAAAGAAAGGGGAGCATTTATGTACAAAAAAATTGAGAAAGTCATCAATGAGTGGAATCCAATCGGCTTGCTTCCTCATGCACCGGAGGATGAGTATAGTATTGAAATAAAAAGAATCATGAAAGTATTGGAACAGCAGCCTGACATTAGTGAGCAAGAGTTGGACAAAGCAATAAACACTATTTTTAATACTGCATTTGGTATCTCAAACAGTCAAGCGGAGAAGAAGCTTATTGCAAGGCAGATAATACAAAGTTTGCCTTAGTTCTCATTTACAAGGAAATGATTAAATTTTAGAAAAGTGGTGGTTCATAGGATGGATCGAATCATACAGTTAGTGAAAGGCAACAGGCTTAAAGAAGTTTATTTGACGGGCTTTATTGATGAAGTGGATGGTCAATTGGAATTTTGTCCAGACTTACGGTTCCTTTATTTTGAGTTTGCTTCTGGATTTCTTGAATGCCTATCAATTGAACAATATTCGAGATTACAGCTTAAGATCGTTGACTCAGTCAAACACGACTTTGAGATCGATGAGGACATGTTTGCGGGGATTTCCAGAGCTGGTGACTTGATTTTGGATGTCCCAGATAGTCAAACCAATGAAATCATTAAAATAGTTGTTTATGATTTAAACGTTTCAGAAGTGCAAATTACCTGTGTTGCGTTGAGTTTATGGCTGAGAAGTGGGCAACATATTTTTCTTGATCCTTCATTCCTTCAAGGCATTGGAAGCGGTAGCGATAGTCAAAAGGACTATTGGGAAGAAAATTTGAAAGAACATAGAAAAGTAGAACGACCGGAAAGCGTTCTTTTCACGTTAGAATAGTTAGTCGAGAGTGGGATAAAGATCGTCCACTCCCGGCTTTTTTTGGTAAAATGGAAGAGACAGAGTAGTAAATGATGTGGAAGTTATTTCCTTAAGATAGCGGTTGCATCAATTTGGTTTGAAGATTTAGTTTTTTCAGCTAAATCGTATAAAAAGAAGAAATCTCTGTTTTAAGCGAGGAGGACAATAATCAATGATTATTCGTAATATAACAGCTTCAGATAGAAATGAATGTATTGAAATAGCTCAAGCTTCTTTTAAAAAAGGAGTGTCAGAAAGAATTGTGGGGTATCCTGAGACAAGCGAAACCGCAGTGATAGGATTACTGACTTCGATTTGCGAAAGCGGGAAAGGATATGTAGCAGAAAAAGAGAATGAAATTCTAGGTTTTTTAATTGAAGGGCACATCTGGAAAGAGGACGCTGTCAAGCATGTATATATCCCTGCGTTTGGTCTAGGTATAAAAGAAGGTTGTGACCGAATAACTGTGTTGCAGCTATTGCTAAAAAAGCATTTGGATGTGGAGCTTTCTGAGAATCTAAAAACAAATTATGAAATGAAGGTTTTTGAAAATGACACTGAATTAGTGAAGGCTCTTTTCTATGAACAGTTTGGTTTAATCAGCCTTGAAGCAATTAGAAAAAACAACTATGTAGATTTTTCTAAGAATCCCGATGTAATTTGTACTAGACTTTCGACAAATGAAATCAAAAACGAACAAGAAACGATCCTCTCCATGTACCATAAGCTAATAAGACATTTGCAAAGCTCGCCTGTTTTTTATCCAGGAACAGAATTTACAGATGAGAGCTTTATGGCATATATTTTGACAGAAGAAAGCCGATTTTATGTTGCACGAGCAAATGGTGAAATCATTGGAATGCTTGATGCTTCGAAGAATGAAGACCCTATTTTCTCTGAGGTGATGCTATACGATGTTGGAGATATCTACGTGAAACCTGAATTTCGTAATTTGGGTGTTGCTCAAAGGCTGCTGCATTTTGCAGAAGCAGATAGTATGGAGGCTGGTGTAGAGTGGCTTCATGTTGAGCATGGCACAGCAAATATAAATGCTCGCCTATTCTGGGATAAGCATTTTGAGCCGATCCTTTTTTCTATGATTAGAGAGATTGAGCCAATTGTAAAAGAAAAATGATAAGGAAAGAGAAGTTACTAATTAAAGGAGACCTGGAAAATGTCCGTCGCATTAATGATCGATAATCCGAGAACGGATGCTGAGGATCGACTTTATGTACCTGTGGCTACTGAACGAACTTTTGAAGACGAATGGCAAAATGCAGCAAAACAGCTAGAGCTGGAATGGGTACAGCATTTTCAATTTGGGGTAGTGTTCGGTTATGAACAGGGACCGTTAATCATACAAGAACTCGAAAAAGTGAAAGAGTGGTTCTTGACTACTATTGCTGATCAAGAGAGGGCGCAATGGTTGGGTTTGCGTGTGAATCAGGTCATAAAAGCGATAGAAGAGATATTCACTGAAAAAGAGCTGCGTATTTTTATTGGCTGATGCGTATACCAAAAGAGAGTGAAACTATACGCAAGTTGAAGCTTACTAACTATGTTTTATAGAGGAGGAAAAGGAATGGAAAATGAGTTGATTAGAGTTGCAGATGATAGCAAGAAAATGGATCTGAATAGAAAAAATCAAATCGAATCTGTGCTGTATGGGTTTATCGTTGGTGATTGTTTAGGTGTTCCTGTCGAGTTTAAAAAAAGAGGGACGTTTTTGGTCAATGAAATGATTGGTTATGGCACGTATAATCAACCGCCGGGGACTTGGTCGGATGATACTTCGTTGACGTTTTGTCTGATTGAAAATTTGGTAGAGTCAGGCAATATAAGCACCTTAATGGATAAGTTTGTTCGTTACCGAGATGAAGGGTATCTAACACCTTTTAATGAAATGTTTGATATTGGTATCACAACAGTTGAAGCGATCGAACGCTTCAAAAAAGGCGTACCTGCCGAGAAATGCGGTGGAACAGGAGAACGTGAAAATGGCAATGGAGCATTGATGCGAATCTCTCCTCTTGTTTTTATTTTACAGAAAGAAGAATCGTTTCAAAGGAGGGTAGAGGTGGTGAAAAGTTATTCCGAAATCACTCATGCCCATCCTCGCTCAATCGTCGGTTCACTCATTTATATCGAATTGTTGAGAAATATGAGTGCCGGCCATTCATTGAAACAGTCATTGCCGCTTGTTGAGCAGTGTTTCTCAGAGTATCTTTCTGAGACGGATGACTATATAAAAGAACTGGTGCACTATTCACGTATCTTTCAAGAGAACTTTTTTGAGATACCAGAGAATCAGATTCGTTCTAGTGGATATGTAATTGATAGCTTAGAAGCAGCAATTTGGTGTCTGGGAACGACGAGTTCTTATAAAGAGGCTGTATTGGTCGCGGTGAATTTGGGCGAAGACACAGATACAATCGGTGCAATCACTGGAAGTCTTGCTGGTCTGTATTATACCTATCAGGCGATCCCTAAAGAATGGTTGGAAGTTATTGCGAACAAGGAAATTTTAGATACACGTATTCAGCAATTAGTGAAACTTTGTGTTTAATGTTTGATGAGAGGCGATGGAGAAAAGATGACTTGTCCGGAATGCGGGGGTACAGTAAAAGCAAGGATTCAAGGACAAAAAACATATGTAATTTCTTGTATAAGCTGTGAATGGAGCGTAGCAACAACGTCCATTTCATCTCTTGAAGAAGATACGACTATTTACACATTATATCTGGAGAAGGACCAGCAGTTGCACTTTAAACAGCTTCTTGTTGTAGCGAAAATTTCCGGAATGAATGTTCTTCAAGTGAAAAAAACATGTGATGCAAGCGAGTACCTAATTTTTAAAGGGCTGGCAACAGAGGTACTAGCGGTCAAAGAAAAGTTGGAGGAGCAGCGGATTGGCTTTATTGTAGTTCCTACTTTTGACTATTGAGAAGCGATTGCCTACTTGCAATTAAGGGGGAAGTGATGGATTTTTAGTGTAAAATATTTATTCAAACCTCAGTATCTAAAAGAGTCATTGCTGATAAAATCAGTCGGTGGTTCAATTGGACATTTGATAGTTTACGATAATCAACCGTTTGAAATTGGATAGACGGTGTTCCCGAAGCAGCTCCTTCGACACTAAGCCGGAAATTCCCAAAATTGCTTCATAAATTTTTGTGAATTTCCGGCTTAGTGCTTGAAGCTAACCGCTTCTGTCACAACCTTGTGCTGATTTTTTGTATTTTCCTTATTTCTTAGATGTTGATATCCCTAAAGAAGCATCTGTCAAAAAGTATAAGGAAATGATTGCTCGTTTATTTTGTTGTTTACGAGAGGAAGGATGGCAGGTTGTCATCGCTTGTGGGTTTGAAGAGGAATTACCGGGAAATGGTCGAAGTCTGTATAATAAAGAATGAAAAAATCCTTGAAGCTGTGCGGCTTCAAGGATTTTTTCATTCTTTATTATCTTGCGTATTCTTTTCTTCCGAAGAAGCACTTTCTTGCTCTGGTGCTTGCTCTGGTTGTTGATACGTATTAGTTGATTGCTCTGTGTAGGACTCAGGTTGATTCGTGTAGTCATTGGCATATTCATTTTGTGAATAATAGTCAGTTGACGGATCTTGGTATGTGTTCTGTTGCGAGTTTTCCAGATTATTTGTGTACGAATTGTTTTCTACAGGATAACCATTCGCATTTTCTTGATAATAGTCAGGCTGTGAATAGGTATTATCTTGCGATTGATTTTCGTTATACTGATTGTCGTTTTGATAATAATTTGGCTCTTGGTAGTTTTGATCGTAGTTATAGCCATTGTTTTGTTCGCCGTAAGTATCTTGATAATTATTTGTTGTCTGATTTGTATAGTAAGCATCTTGGTTTGAAGAATAAGTGTTTGATTCCTCTGTCTGAGTGGACGATGCATCTGTATTATTTAGATAAACAAAACTTTGATCTTGAGATGTGGCTGGTGTAGCAGTCTGGGCAATTTGCTCTTCGACTTTCTTTTTGAGCTTTGATTGCTTTTGATCCTTATCTCCAGTTAAGGTTAAGTAAATAATCAAACCGATCATGATGATCGTTAGGATAATCAGCCCGATGTACTGGCCAAAAGATATAAACATGGTGACCTCCCTAGTCATTTGATTTTTTATATAGAGCAAAAAGGAATAGTACTTCTCTTCGTTCTTGCTTCTTTATTCGTATTTATACAGTTTATCAAATGTTTCTTTTTCCGTCATCCTTTTTACAGGAAAATTTCAAAGTCTTAAGCATTTTAGTAAAATGCTTGGCTAATAGAAGAAAAAAATGTATGGTATTTCTTTTATATAGTAATGAAATGATATGACGCTAAGCAATCAAGGCATTTCAATAGCTGTACTATTTAGAAGTAAAGAGACGCTCCCTCACGTATTGTATGTTCTAATATCTTATTGATTGATTTTATCATCGAAAAAGCAGATTTTTTAGGCGTCTATTCAAAGTTAATTATTTATAAATACGATCAATTATGTTTGGATAGATAAATTGGTTGTGGTAAACTGTATTAAGCAAGCTTTTTGGAGGAATACTATTGAAATCAAAAGAGATGTTAAAAACTATCCTATTTTTTGTCGGACTTGCCGCAGTCCTATTTTTACTTAGACAATTTGTGTTTACTCCGGTAGTCGTGAAGGGACATTCTATGGACCCGACATTGGCTGATGGAGAACGAGTAATCGCATTTAAAAATACGAAGATCGAACGTTTTGATATTGTGACTTTTCCAGCTCCGGATGAGCCAAACAAGAACTACATCAAACGGGTAATCGGCTTACCGGGTGAAACGATTGAGTATAAAAATGATGTATTGTATATTGACGGAAAAGAAACAGATGAACCCTATTTAGATGAGTTCAAAGCTGCGTTGACGGACGGCGGTCCGCTGACCTATAACTTTTCTTTAGAGGAAATAGGCGCTCAAAAAGTTCCAGAGGGTGAATACTTTGTTTTGGGAGATAACCGCAGAAATTCCAAAGACGGACGAATGATTGGGTTTGTCAACGAAGATAAAATCTTGGGTGATGTCAAATTTGTTTTATGGCCCTTAGATCGTTTTGGCACAATTTAAATTCTGATAAAGTAAAAAATAAAGCTGGGATAGCATGTCCTAGCTTTTTATTTTTTTGAAAAAAAGTTCGTTACGCTGAAATTAAAGGTTCTATGTCAATTTGTGTTGGTAGGACAAAAAACTGAATAAAATCGTAGAACTTGGAATAAAAATCAGAGACATTCTGGTTTTGTTTCAAGTTCTTTTTTAGAAATAGGAGGACTTCTGCCAATTATCTGGGCAGCTGGCCGGAAGCGACTTGGCAAAAAGCGCCAATTCCATTCCTAAATCGAGTCAAAGTAGCTGTACATGTACTTGGATAACAGCTACTAATTCCCGATTTACCTTTATAGCTGCAGAGATATTGGTTGTGAGCCCCCTTTTAATCTTGAGAAAAAACAAGACCTTGAACAATGTAAATACGTGAACGAAAATGATAGAAATTGCGGTAGCCATAAGCCACTCGTTTGATTACCTTAATCTTGTTGTTCAACCCTTCTGTAATGCCATTAGAAAAAGAAAAACTGAAAGCATTGGTAATTCCTTGTCTGTGCTTCTTGAAGAATCTCAATTTCTTTTTGAACCAGAAAGGCAGTCGGGGATCTAGTGTATCAAGTTCTTCAAAGAAACGCTTGGCGTCTCGATGAGTAAAGGCATATTTGAGAAACTGAACAGTATCGTAAGCAATGCGCAAGGTTGAATCATAGCTGAGTAATTCATCGACAATATCTGTTTGAGTTAATGGACGTTTGAACAGTGAATGATAGGGACGATGTTGACTATCAAGCTCAGAGGAATCTTTTAAGAGTAACTTCCAATACCGTTTGAGTCGACGATATTGCTTCTGTTCTAGCGGTGAGGAATGCCGAAAGGCATTCATTGTCTTTATCCGCAGTTGATTTAACGCTCGATTCATCTGTTGGACAATGTGGAATCGGTCAGTGACGAGTTGGGCATTTGGAAACACAGACTTGAGTAATTGATCATAGCTCGCATTCATGTCCATGACCAGGTACTTTACGTTTTCTCGAGCTTCTTTTGTGTAACGCATAAAGTGTCGGGTTAAGTGTGTTAACCGTCGGTCTTCAAGGACTTCAAGAATCTTGTTGGTTTCTCCATTAACACAAATAAAACTCATGGCTCCTTCACAAGATTTCATTGATTTGAATTCATCAATACATAAAATTTTTGGAAGAAATCGCCAGTTTGGAGAATAAGAAGTAGCTAGCTCTTCCATTAAGCGAAGAACCGTCACGTCTGAAACGAAATGTTTTTGGGCAATCTCTTTCCTAGAAACATTTTTCTTTAAATCAAGCATGATTTGGAGACAGAGCTGCTTCGATAAATGATGATGCTCTTCAACTAACTCTGTTTGAGCATGAAAAGTAGCGTGACACTCATGACAACGAAAGCGTGAACGTTTCAGCTCCAATAATGTCAAGCGACCATTAAAAACAGGTAATTGAGTATATGTCCGATGGTAACCGTTTTTGATGATCTGTCCTTGATTTTTAATGCCACAGTTTCTACAATGTGTAGGTATATACGTAAGTGTTGCTTTGATGACCTGAGCCTTAACACCTTTTGAATGACTGTATTCAAGCCAATCCTCTCCAAAGGAGAGATGTTTATCTGTTAGTCCAAGCAATAATCTGGTATTCTTATCCATAGAGGAACAACCTTTCTGATGATTTGTGGTTTTTGTCGATTTCATTTTATCAGTTTGTTGTTCCTTTTTTGTGTTTGACCACTCAAAAAAGTGCTGGTGGTTTTTCCTTTAGGAATTTCCACCAACACAAAATATTATAGAACCAAATTAAACAGGTTTTTGTGGTGGAAATCGTTGGTCACGATTATAATGATTTATAGTGAGTAAAAAGGTTGAGATCATACTTTGACCGATTCGTTGATTCAAAAATAATAGATGATCCCTTCAAGAAGAATAGGCTGCTTGTACTTTGCCAGAAAAAAAATTTACTTATGTTTGTATGTATCTTATGAAATAGTTAAAGCGTTAGCTTTCGCTATTTATCAGTAGAATATAAAAGAAATGGAAAGGATGTGGGAACATGTCGCTACAATTTATTCGAGGAACTGGAGAAAAAAATCTGGAGAAAATATTGGTGGATAAAGCATCTGAATGGTTAGATGCCGATTCGAATAATGAAGTATTTTATCTGGTTCCCAATAATATCAAGTTTGAAAAGGAAGTTCTTTTCTTAAAAGAAATCAAGAAAAAAATGACTGTTACGGATAACATGATGGCAACGATGCGTTTACAGGTATTCAGTTTCCAGCGACTTGCATGGTATTTTTTACAGCATACACACTATTATCAGCAAGACCAGTTGTCTGAGGTAGGTGCGGCAATGATCTTCCGGAAGATTTTGAGTGAAAACGAGGAGAGATTAACTGTTTTTCGTGGAGAAATCAATAAATCCGGATTTATTCAGCAGCTTTATGCGTTATATCAGGAGATGAAGGAAGGCAATGTTGAGCTGTCAGATCTGGCAGCTATTGCTACTGACGATCAATCACCCGATGATCAAGATATGGCGCGAAAGCTGGAAGATATCCAATGGCTTTTTGCGGCATTTGAGGGGGAGCTTCAAAGACATGGAATCAATGAAACCGAGTATTTGACAGTCTTGAGCTCTTACTTGAAGACGAAAGATTTAGGCAATGTCCTATTTGTCTTGAGTGGCTATAATCGATTTAACGCAAAGGAACAGTTATTGCTTCAAACACTTATGGAACAAGGTGCTGAAGTAAAAATTGCGTTGACATTAGACCATCCTTATCCAGATAGGAAGCCTGAAGGAGTAGATTTGTTTTTTGAAACAGGAAGCACGTATTTTCAACTTTATCAGCTGGCAAGACAATCTCAAGTAGCTGTACTGAACGATCATGTTGAAAAGAGCCACCCGTTGATTCAATCAAAGGAAATCACACAGCTTGGCGATTTTTGGCTGCAAACACGGAAACACTTTTACAAGAACGGCCCCTCATTAGCAGAAGCAGAGGATATCCAATTATGGTGTGCTGAAACACCAAAAGAAGAGCTTGCTTCGATAGCGAAGGAAATTCGTCGACTGGTTGTGGAAGAAGGGTATCGTTATAAGGATATTCAAATTGCAACTAGAGATTTCGATAGCTACCAGCCTATTTTAAAACCAATCTTTAAGCTGCATGATATTCCTATTTATATCGATCAAGATATGTCTATGGAGCAACACCCATTAGTTGAATTGATCCATTCACTATTCGCAATCGACAATTATCATTTTCGGTACCGGGATGTCCTGCGCTTTTTGAGAACAGAGCTGTTCCTTCCAGGAGCGATTTATTCAGATGAAATGGATTGGCGCGCTGAACGGGATGATTGGCGACGGAAAATAGATATTACAGAAAATATCATTCTAGCGTATGGTTATGAAGGTAGTCACTGGACAAGAGAAAAGGATTGGACGTTTATTCGCTATGATTTCGAGGAAGAGAAACAGGATGAGACGACTGTATTAGAGCGAGAATCCAATGAGGTCAGACATGCCGTACGGGACATTCTCCCAGCGCTTTTTTCAGCGCTTAAAGAAGCTGGTAATGGAGAAGAAGCAGCGGCAATCTTTTACCGATTTTTGATTAGTAGTGGTGTCGAGGAACAGATGAGAATGTGGCGGAATCAGGCGATCGCTGCAGGTGAGCTGGAGGAAGCGCGAAACCACGAGCAGACTTGGGATGCATTGATGGCGTTACTAGATGAATATGTCATGATTTATAAAGATGAAGTATTTGAGTTTGACAGTTTTCAAGAAATTTTCTCTAGTGGATTAGAAGGATTGCGTTATAGTAAGATACCAACAGCGATCGACCAAGTCCAAATTCGTCCTATTGACACCCTACAGTCTGGGCAAGCCAAAATCACTTTTGCTCTAGGGCTGACAGATCAGGTCTTTCCAAAAAAAGTTGAGAATAAAACCTTGCTTTCGGATGAGGAAAGAAGTCGGATGAATGACGGATTATCAGAGGGAAAATTCTTTTTGCAAGGTGTGGGTCAGCGAATGGCACAAGAGCCGTATACAGCTTATATCATGTTATTATCCGCTTCTGAAAAGCTGTATTTGACCTATCCAAGGATGTCAGATACGGCACATGACGTCAAGCCATCTTCCTACTTATCGATACTACGGAAAAATTTAAAGCTATCGTTTATTTTTAAAAACAGTTTGAGTATTGCTGATGATGAACAGACTAGTTTGCAGCACGTAGGAACCTATCGCACCTTGATCGGGGATTTAACGAATCTGAAACGACAAAGAAACGAGACACAGCAAGGACTATCTGGTTTTTGGCACATGCTTGAGCGTTCTTTAAGCAATCAGCCGTTGGCTCCATTAGCAGCTCAGATTTTTGAAAGCTTAAATCATAAAAACATTCCTGAATCATTGGGACCAGAGTTGGCTGAAGAGGTCTATGGCAAGCATATTTACACCTCTGTCTCTCGTGTAGAGAGTTTTTACAGATGCCAGTACCAGTATTTTTCAAGGTTTGGCTTGCGGCTAAGAGAACGGGATGTATTTGGGCTTTCATCGGCGGCGACCGGGGAATTCTTCCATGAAGCGTTGGATCAGCTTTTCAAGGTATTGATAAAGAATAATCAGCAGCTTTCAGAATTGACAGATGCACAGCTGAACGAGGTAGCAGAAGAAGTGTTGATCAATGTGCTAGGTGATCAGCGATTTGGTATTCTTGATTCTTCACATCGTATGAATTTTATTCGGTATCAGCTGCGTCAAACCATTAAAAAGGTGAGCTGGGCATTGAAGCAACAAAGTGAACGGAGTGGACTTTCAACTGTTCAGACAGAGGTCTTGTTTGGCCAAATTGCTGGGAAAAAGGGCATTCGCGGCTTGGAGCTGCCGTTACAAAATAACGGACAGATCAGTGTTCGTGGGAAAATCGATCGGGTCGACCAGCTATCAATTGATGGTGAAACCTATCTGGGTGTCATTGACTATAAATCTAGTCATCGAAAATTCAATCTGACAGAAGCTTACTATGGATTAGCAATGCAAATGCTGACATATCTCGATGTCGCGTTGATGGATGCAGTCGACTTAGTCGGGCAAGAGGCCAAGGCAGCAGGTTCCTTGTACCTCCATGTTCATAATCCAATCTTGGGTTTTGATGGGGAGGAGCAACAAGAGAAGCAACTGCTAAAGAAATTTCAGTTTGATGGTTTACTGTTAAATGATCCGAAAATTTTAGAACACTTGGATCGCTCTTTAGAACCGAAGCAAAGCTCGCTCGTTTTCCCTATTGAGGAATCTGCGAAGGAAATCATCAAACCAGGAAGAAGACAAGACGATAAGTTCGTGACGATCGAAGAATTTGATACCTTGCGAAGACATAATCGGAATAAATTTACAGAAGCTGGTAATAAAATGATCAGTGGAGAAGTGAACCTTGATCCAGCCTATCAAGGAAAAGAGCGGATTGCCTGTAAGTATTGCCCCTTCCGTAGTGTCTGTACTTTTGATGTGATGCTAAAAGAAAACGACTACCATCGGATAGAATCGATGGGGAAACAAGAAATATTTGATCGAATGAGAAACGAAGAGGATGAGGGGGAGTCTGAGAATGAGTAAAAATATTCCATTGAGACCGCCCCATGAGTTATTTACCGATAACCAGTGGCAGGCAATTTTTGATGAGGGGCAGAATATACTGGTCTCTGCTTCAGCCGGTTCCGGAAAAACGACGGTTTTGGTTCGTCGAGTGATTGAGAAAATCAAGAGTGGTACGGATATTGATCGCTTGCTTGTTGTAACCTATACAGAAGCTGCGGCCAGAGAGATGAAGGAACGGATTCAAGCAGAGCTGCAAAAGGCGCTGACGCAAGAAACAGACCCACAACAGAAGCAGCATTTTGTTCGTCAGCTTTCGTTACTGCCAACTGCCAGTATCAGTACGCTGCACTCCTTTTGTCTCTCAGTAATTCGCCGTTTTTACTATCTGATTGATATGGACCCGGTGTTTCGTCTTTTGACAGATGAGACAGAGATGCTGTTGCTAAAAGAGGATGTCTGGGATGATTTAAGAGAACGACTTTATGAGCAGGAAGAAGAATCCTTTTATCAATTGACAAGTAACTTCTCCAATGATCGGACAGATGATGGGCTGACGAATCTGGTGTTCTCGTTATATGAGTTTGCCAAAGCTAATCCCGATCCGGAAGAATGGTTGATCGATCTGCCTAAATCCTATCAAATCGATGGAGACATCGGAGAGTCGTCTTTGTATCAGGATACTTTGAAGCCTCCGGCAATTGAAAGCTTACAAATGACCATTGACAGATATGAAAAGATGTTAGAGCTTTCTGTCGGTCAGGAAAAAATGGAGAAAGTTGCTGCGTTAGCCCAAAAAGAGCTGGATTGGACGAAGCAATTTTGCCAACGATTATCCGATAATGAATTAGAAGCAGCATACCAGCTGACAGAAGTGCTGGGCTTTGATCGTTTTCCGACAGTCAGGGTTCCTGAGCTGAAAGAAGTTATGGAACAAATCAAGGCTCTTCGTGAACAGAATAAAAAAACGTTAAAAGAAATCACCGCATCGCTTTTTACTCTGGCTCCTAAAAAAATGAAAGAAATCATGGATCAAGCAGCGGTTGTCGTTCGGAATATGGCCGAGGTCGGCAAGCAGTTTATGACTGATTACGGAAATGAAAAACTGCGCAAAGGGTTGGTGGACTTTAACGATTTAGAACACTTTACCTTAGCGATTCTTTCTAACCGAGAAGGTAGTGAGTGGCTTCCGACAGAGGCATCAACTTATTTCCGTAGTAAATTTGATGAAGTGCTTGTAGATGAATACCAAGATATCAACCGTTTGCAGGAAAGTATTCTTTTCTGGTTGCGTCGTCCGGAAAACAATGAGGGCAACCTTTTTATGGTGGGTGATGTCAAGCAGTCGATTTACTCATTCCGTCTAGCGGACCCAAGTCTTTTCATTGAGAAATATACGCGTTACGGACAGCAAGAAGATGGGAAACGCATCGTTTTAGCAGAAAATTTCCGTTCTCGTTCCAACGTCCTTGATTTCACCAATTTGGTTTTCGAGCAGTTGATGGATGAACGAGTTGGGCAGATTCCTTATGATAAAGATGCACAGCTTGTCAACGGCTTTCATCAGTTTTTAGAAGCAGATGACTATACGACAGAAGTGCTGATTTATGAAAAGAAAAAGAGTCAAGAAGTAGAAGACGGCTTTTTGTTAGATCCAGAGCTGCAAATCGAGGATAAAACCGAAGGCGAACTGCATATGACCGCGCTGAAAATACGTGAACTGATTGACCGAGGCTACCTAATTTACGATAAAAAGCTAAAGGAAAGTCGTCCGGTACGTTACCAAGATATTGTTCTGTTGACACCTACAAAGAAAAATAATTTGACCATTCTAGATATTTTCAAACGCTTTGATATTCCGTTACAAGTCAATGATGCTCAGAACTATTTCCAAGCAACTGAAATTCGCACGATGATTTCGTTGCTTCAACTCATTGACAATCCTTATCAGGATATTCCGTTGGCTGCTGTTTTACGCTCACCAATGGTTGGACTCAAAGAAACTGAACTTGTCAACGTTCGTCTTGCTAAAAAAGAAGGATTATATTATGAAGCTTTTCTAGCATTCAATAAGCAGACAAAACCGTCGAACAATGTCCAAAAAACAATAGATAAAACGCGAGCGTTTGCTGATCAATTAGAACTGTGGCGCGAGCTGGCTCGCAGAGTCAGTTTGTCTGAGTTGATTTGGAAAATCTATCAAGACACAGCATACCTTGATTATGTTGGAGGTATGCCGGCTGGACAACAAAGACAGGCCAACCTGTATGCGTTAGTCGATAGAGCCGCAAACTATGAGAAGACTAGCTTCCGAGGGCTGTTTCAGTTCATTCGTTTTATCGAAAAAATGCAGGAAAAAGATAAGGATTTAGCAGAGCCTGTGATTCTTGAGGATGAAAATGCCGTGAGGGTCATGACGATCCATGCCAGTAAAGGACTGGAGTTTCCAGTTGTTTTCCTATTGGATATGACCAAAGAATTTAATCTATCTGATTTGAAAGAACGATGTATTTTTGATGATCGTTTAGGTGCGGGAATTCGTTTTCTTGAAGAAGAGACGCGTATTTTGTATGATACATTACCTTATCTTGCATTAAAACAAATCAAGATGAATAAGCTTCTCTCAGAAGAAATGCGTAAACTGTATGTCGGGCTGACACGGGCAGAGCAAAAATTGATTTTGATTGGTTCTTATAATGACCGCGAAGCAGCTTGGAAGGAATGGGGCAAGGCAAAAGATGTGGAGACACTCGTACTGCCTCAGGAAAGTCGACTGCAAGGAAAAAGCAGCTTGATGAATTGGATCGGTATGACACTGATTCGACATAACGATGCAGAGAAATTCAATGATTTTTATCAAGCATCTAAGGTAACAGAATTACAGAACCATCCAGGTCGATTTACGATTTCCTTTATGGATGATCAACAAATGGAGACCGGCTTTTCTATGCTTCAGCAAAGTGCTGATATAGAAACAGCTCCAGTTCAATCATCTGAAAAAGAGGATCAGGTATTATTGACTAGAGGCTTGAAACGATTGAATTTTGATTATCCTTATCAGCTTGCAGCTCAAACAACGAATTATCAATCTGTTTCAGAGATCAAGCGCATTTTTGAAGATCCGGATGATCGTTCAATCGGTAAGTTAGAAATCGGAGATAGTCAGGCACGAAGTACTCAAGGCATCGTGCACCGTATGGCAAGTCAGGAATTGAGTAGACCAAGCTTCCTACAGGAAGTTCAGCAACCGGCAGCTGTAGAGATCGGTACAGCAACACACCATCTTTTACAGCTGATTGATTTATCAAAAGAACCTACCTTGGAAAGTCTACAGGCGCTCTTAGACGAACTGGTTTCTCAAAAGCTGATTGCTGAAAAAACTGGAAGTCGTATCGATTTGACTAAAATTTTAGATTTCTTTCAATCTGAGTTAGGACGAATGCTTTTGGCTCATCCTGATCGAGTGAGAAGAGAGCAGCCTTTTTCGATGCTGCTTGATGCAGAAGAAATCATTAAAGATTATCCCGAAAAGTCTGACGATGAACTGCTTATCCACGGAATCATAGATGGCTATATCGAGTTGGATGAAGAGTGTATTTTGTTCGATTATAAGACAGATTATATAAGAAATGTGAATGATCCATCTGAGCTTGAGAAAATCGTCAAACGTTATCGAGGTCAATTGAAGCTGTATAAGCAAGCGTTGTCCTTAACGATCGACAAACCAGTAACTCATGTTTATATGGTGTTACTGCTTGCAGAGATAATTATTGACATGGTAACTGGAGAAATGATTCCTATTAAGAAATAATTTGAATCATTGCATTCTTAGTAGATTAAAAAAATGAAAAATAGAAAGCAGATGAACTTACAAATAGTAAGTTCTGTGCTATACTCATGCCATGAGGTGAGGAAAAATGGAACAAGTAAAAACAACCAACTTTTCTTTGTGTCCCAAGTTTGAAAAAGCATTCAGCATTCTAGGTAAGAAATGGAACGGCTTGATCATTGATGTGTTGCTGGAAGATGGACCTCAGCGTTTTGGTGAACTGAAGAACAAGATTCCAATGTTAAGTGACCGCTTGCTTGTTGAACGGTTGCGCGAATTGGAACGAGAGCAAATCGTTGCGAGAGCTGCACGTTGTGAGGATTCAGCTAGGTTAGAATATTTTCTGACAGATAAAGGTCAGGATTTGAAGCTGGCAATGAATCAGCTGCAGGTTTGGGCAGAAAAATGGGTGACCGAGGAAGAATGCGGTTGACCAAATTCGGAAGTTCTTGTACACTAGAGTCAATTGAATAATTAAGAACGTTGATGGAAGCAAGTAATTTGGCTGATTCGTAAAAGGGAAAACCTGTCATAGACTGAAAGCAGGTCACGAAATCGAAAAATGAACATTTCACTTCCGGAGTTTGTTTCGTCTTGGTTGACTTGACCGGCAGTTGTCGTTAAAAAATAGAGTGCACAGTGTTTTTTCACTGTGAATGAGGATGGTACCACGAGAGCTCGTTCCTTTTTTAGGAACGGGTTTTTTTGTTTTTATTGGAAAGCGGTTGTGATAGAAGTTACTTCTGGAACACCGTTTATCCGCTTTTAAGAGACTGAGACATGCTACTGTCACAGCCCCATGCTCTATCATTTTGCCAGCTTTGGTTAAGAAAATGAGTCGAAAAAGGGATTATTACTGTGGGTATTTGACTACAGAGGACTTATAAAAAGAAAGGGAGAATATTATGTCATTACAGACACAGCTTGAAGTGTTGAAAGAAGAAACACTTTTAAAGATCAATCAGTCAGATGATCTGAAAACACTGAATCAAATTCGTGTAGAAACACTGGGGAAAAAAGGGCCGATCACTGAAGTACTAAGAGGGATGAAAGATCTTTCAGCTGAAGAACGTCCAGTTGTCGGAAGCTTTGCCAATGAGATCAGAGACCAATTGAATCAGGCGATCGAAGAACGCAAAGAAGTATTGGAGGCGGAAGCAATGAATGCTTCACTAGCACAGGAAACAATCGATGTGACGCTTCCAGGCGAACAAATGACGCGTGGCACAAGACATATCCTGTCACAAGTAATGGAAGAAATTGAAGATATTTTTGTGGGGATGGGCTATCAAATCGTTGAAGGCTATGAAGTGGAATCTGATCATTATAACTTCGAACGAATGAACCTGCCGAAGGATCATCCAGCAAGAGATATGCAGGATACCTTTTATATTTCAGATGAGATTCTGATTCGTACACACACTTCTCCGGTTCAAGCAAGAACAATGGAAAAACATGACTTTTCTAAAGGCGCATTACGCATGATTTCACCAGGAAAAGTTTTCCGTAGAGATACCGACGATGCGACACATAGTCACCAATTCCATCAAATCGAGGGATTGGTTATTGATAAAAACATTACAATGGGTGATTTGAAAGGGACACTAGAAGTTGTTATGAAGAAAATGTTTGGCGCTGACCGTAAGATTCGTCTTCGTCCAAGCTACTTCCCATTTACTGAGCCATCTGTAGAAGTAGATGTAAGCTGTTTTAAATGTGGTGGTAAGGGCTGTAACGTATGTAAACACACAGGCTGGATAGAAATTCTAGGCGCTGGTATGGTCCATCCAGATGTATTGAAAATGTCAGGAATCGATCCAGAAGAGTACACAGGTTTTGCTTTTGGCTTAGGCCCCGATCGTGTTGCAATGCTGCGTTACGGTGTAAATGACATTCGTAACTTCTATCAAAACGACCTACGCTTCTTGAATCAGTTCAAAGAGCAGTAGACGATAGATAAAAGAGCAAAGAGTGAATGGAAAACAAGACAATAACTTGACCTGTTTCTACCACAAACGTAAAGGAGCGCCTCTATTCTGGTATAGAAAAGAACCTAGAGATAGAGGACATCGGACCTCCAAAAAGAAGAAACAAGACAGTTACCTGCCTTGTTTCAACAAAAATTGTAAAGGAGTTATGACGAATGTTAGTTTCATATAAATGGCTAAGTGAATATTTAGACTTGTCAAAAGTAACACCCAAAGAACTGGCGGATACAATGTCAGTGACGGGTATTGAAGTCGAAGGAATTGAAGTGCCGGAAGAAGGCTTGAAAAAAATCGTTGTCGGTGAAGTAAAGGAATGTGTGCCTCATCCTGATTCTGATCATCTGTCGATCTGTCAAGTAGACATCGGTGAAGATGAGCTGTCTCAAATTGTTTGCGGAGCACCTAATGTAAAAGCTGGGATCAAAGTGATTGTTGCGCTTCCTGGATCAAGAATTACAGGCAATCAAAAAATCAAAAAAGGCAAAATGAGAGGTCAAGTTTCGAATGGGATGATTTGCTCTCTTCAAGAGCTTGGTTACTCAGACAACGTGATTCCAAAAGCATATGCTGATGGTATTTACTATATGCCTCAGGATGCCGTAAATGGAGAGGATGTCTTCTCTTATTTGGATATGGATGATTCGATTATTGAATTATCGATCACGCCAAACCGTGCAGATGCATTGAGCATGAGAGGGGTTGCGTACGAAGCAGGAGCGATTTATCGTCAAACACCAAAATTTAAAGAAATTAATTTGCAGGAAGACACAACTGAAAAAGCAACCGATTATATCTCTGTTGAGGTTCAAGATGAATCGGATGCTCCGACATACCAAATTCGAATTATCAAAAACGTAAAAATTCAAGAGAGTCCTCTTTGGCTGCAAACGCGTCTTATGAACGAGGGGATTCGTCCAATCAACAATGTAGTGGATGTGACAAACTATATTTTGTTGCTTTTCGGTCAGCCATTACATGCATTTGATTATGATAAACTTGGTAGTAAAAATATTTTGGTTCGACGCAGTAACGACACGGAAGAGCTTGTTACTTTAGATGGGGAAACGCGTAAGCTTTCACCTGAAAACATTGTAATCACAAATGGCGAAGTACCTGTTGCCTTGGCTGGTGTAATGGGGGGAGCGGATTCTGAAATTACCGACGGGACGACGACTGTGGCTTTGGAGTCAGCTTTATTCAATAGTCTATCTATCCGAAAAACGTCCAAACAGTTCAATTTACGTAGTGAATCATCTAGTCGCTTTGAAAAAGGTATCAATAAAGGGACTGTCAGTGAGGCAGGAGCCGCTGCGGCAGCAATGATTGCGGAGCTTTCTGGTGGGACAGTAGTTTCCGGAGAAAGTACTGGAAGTGAGTTGGTTGTTTCTCCTGTTTCTGTCAGTGTATCTGTTGATCGTGCCAATGAATATTTAGGTACCGATTTGACAGAAGCAGACGTTGCAGAAATTTTTACAGCCCTTGGGTTTGAGTATACTGTGGCGGCAGGTGTTTATACCGTTTCAGTTCCTTCAAGAAGATGGGATATTACGATTGAAGCAGATTTGATTGAAGAAATTGCCAGAATTTACGGCTATGATAAATTGCCTTCTACTTTACCAAAGGGAGAAACTGTTGCTGGAAGTTTAACAGATACACAGCGTTTTGTACGTAATATGAAAGGCATGCTAGAAGGTTACGGTGTCAGTGAAGCTATCAGCTACGCGTTGACTACGGAAGAAAAAGCTGCTCAATTCTCTATGAGAAAAAGTAAGGCTACAAGACTAAGTTGGCCAATGAGTGAAGAGCGTTCTGTTTTAAGAATGAATTTGATTTCAGGCTTGTTGGATGATGTGAACTACAATGTTGCTCGTAAAAACAGCAATATAGCTTTATACGAAGTGGGTCATGTTTTCTATCAGGACAATGATCCATTAAAGGATTTACCATATGAAGAAAATCATCTAGCTTTAGCGTTAACAGGAAATCGCGAAGAGAAAGATTGGCAGACAAAAGCCGAGGCCGTTGATTTTTACACGATCAAAGGTATCATGGATCATCTGTTTGAAGCGACTGGCTATCAAGGTGTCATCACTTATGAAGCGACACAAGAGATGAAGGAAATGCACCCTGGCAGAACGGCATATATCAAATTGAACGATGACGTGATCGGCTTTGTCGGACAAATCCATCCTTTGACAGCAAAGGCATACGATATTCCGCAAGTGTATGTCGCTGAATTGAATCTGCATGGCTTATTGAATGGAGAGAAAGAACCGTTTGTTTTCGAAACTGTGTCGAAATTCCCGGAAGTCAATCGAGACATTGCATTGCTTGTTAAGGAAGACGTGACCAATCAAGAGCTGACAGAGTGTATTTGGAGTCATGCCGGACGTTTCTTGAAGCAGGTGCATTTGTTCGATGTCTATCAAGGAGATAACATTGAGGATGGCATGAAGTCAATGGCTTATAGCCTGACATTTGCTAATTCTGAAGCAACTTTAGTTGATGAAGAGATTAATGGTGCAATGAAGAAAATTGAAAAAGCACTGGTTGAAAAATTAAGTGCAGAGGTTCGTTAAGAGACGATAGCCTTATAATAACAGAAAATGCTTAAAGAAAGACTATTCATATTTTGAATGGTCTTTTTTTAGTTTTCCTTTGTTTTCGTGCTAAATATTTGTTGATTTGGAATCGATTAAATGTTAATCTATAATTGTGAATGAACGGTTCATTCATTTTCGGTAATTGAAAGGAGTTTTTTTCATGAAGAAAGATCATTTGGATGAAATAATTGATGCAGCAGCTTTTTTATTTATCACTAAGGGGTTTCAATTAACTAAAATCAAAGATATCGCTGAGAAAGCAGAAATTGCTACAGGGTCAATTTATAAATATTTTCAAAGCAAAGAAGACATTTGGATAACGATACCTATAGCACTTTTAGATGAGGAACGAAAAGATTTACTGGTATCGCAATACCCTATCAATTTTTCCGACATATCGAAACAACATCAAGTAATTCTAGAAAAGTTTCAACAGATAGATCAGCTGATGGAACGGGAAATATTAGGTGAAAACATTGAATTAGCGTCAATCATTGAATTACTTGTGAGGCTCATGGATAAGTATGGAAAATTCTTTTTACTGATTGAAAAGAATCAGAAGGTTGATAAAAAAATGACTGACTATTATCAGCTATATCGGAAGAAATTATTTTCCTATGTGCATCAATTCTTCGCTAAACAAATAGACAATGCAGTTTTCCGCAAAATAGAACACTTGGATTGTCATGTTGAACTTGTCATTGATAGTATTTCTCGATTGACGATCCATAAGAAATACGACTCTTTTGAGATAGAAGAGATAGATACATCGCTTGTAGTAGCAGTGTTAGTTGATACTTTTGAACATGCATATCTGGTGAGAGAATGATCATGGAGGGAGGAAATCAGCATGAAGATTTTACTATTAGATGGGGCAAGTTTGACTTCTAGAGAAACAGTGACTGTTTTAGGAAAGAATAGTGAAATAGATATTTTCAGCTCTTCTAAATATGGGATCAGTCGTTTCAGTAAATTTTGTAGAAACTATATTCAAGGAAATGCATCAAATGATATAAGAGCTTATCTTAATCAAATAATGACGCTGAATGATACGGGAAACTATACAGTCGTATTACCAATACATGAAGAAGGATGGCTGTTATCTTGGGGAAAGGAAAGGATAAAATCTTTACCCTTACTGATTTCTTCCCCCGAATCCTATGAACAGGTTCAGGGGAAAATTTCTTTTGCTCGTCTATTAGACAAGCTGGAAATCTCTCAACCAAGCTGGTGCTTATACCCTGAAAATAAAAACTTCACTTTATATCCAAGTTGGGTCAAAGCCAACTATGGAACCGCAGGACGTGGTGTTCTAAAGGTCAAGAGTGAGTCAGAAATGGCTCAAGCATTGCATTTTTTTGAGAATGCAACGCCTGACGAACTGATGGTACAGGAAAATATTGATGGAGATTACGGCCAAGTGCAAGCGGCTTTCCAAAAAGGAAAATTGATAGCAATACACTCAAGTTTGAAGATTGGCACAGGGGTTGGGGGATCAGCAGCTGCCAGAATCAGTATCGATAGTTCACCGTTTATAGAATCGGTTAGTAAAATTGGGGAAACTATTGAATGGAATGGAGGAATCACGTTTGACTTCATAAAAAATGAAAGCGGTTTTTATTTTATCGAATGTAATCCTAGAATGGTAGAGCCTGGAAATGCGGCAGCAGCGGGTATTAACTTCCCTCTGATTTTAATAGATTTAACACGCGCCAAACCTACCTTACCGAATCTTCTTGTCGGACGATCGGGGATAAAAACACATAGCACCTTAGGATTGCTTATGGGCTGTGCAGAGCAAACAGGAAAAAGAAGAAAAATTCTGAAAACCTTTTTTGACTGTATATTTCATTTAGCAGAGAGAAAGGATAGCACCGAAGTGTTAACGCCGATTTGGAAGGATTGGAAGAGTGTGATTCCTCTAGCTGTAGGATTTATCCGTTTGTTGGTACAGCCAACAGATGTAAAGCGCATGACAGAGGATGCAGTTGCTCATTATCAAATCGATAGAGACACGATTATAAAGTTAAGAGAAATGTTGGAAGGTTCATAATGTATAGGAAAAAATAGCATAAAGATGAATAGCTACCAAAGGTTGAAATCAACTTTTGGTAGCTATTCATCTTTATTGATTATTAATACCCCTTTGCCCAGTTACGCGACAACCATCTTGAGAATTGTGAAATTGCAAAGTTGATGGTGAAGTATATAAGAGCAACGATGCCGTAGATTGTAAATACTTGCCCCGTTTGTCCATAACGGCCCATAAGGATATAGGATTTCCCGAAAAGCTCCTGTAAGGCAATAACGGAGTACAAGAAGCTGGTATCTTTGATAACCGTTACAAACTGAGAAACGATTGCCGGCAATACATTTCTGATTGCTTGAGGCAGTACGATGTACCAAATGATTTGAAATTTACTGAAGCCCTGAGAACGAGCAGCTTCTTTTTGTCCCGTATCTACACCGTTTAGACCACCACGAATGATTTCAGCAAGTGCCGCCGAAGTAAAGACAGTAAAGCTGACAATGCCTGCGGGAGTTGACTTGATTTTGAAAATCAAAAAGATGACATAAATCCAAAGTAAGTTTGGAATGTTACGGACGATTTCAATATAAATGCTTGCGAGGATCTTTAAAGGGCCTCGCTTTTGATTTCGAAAAACAGCTAAAATCGTTCCAAAAATGGTACTCAATACAATAGCGATAAATGAGATATACAAAGTAAGCTTCAGACCATCAAAAAGGAACTTCATGTTATTTGCTGTAAAAATTTGACTGATTTGTTCTGACATCATTTACCCCCTTATCTGCTATAGGCTTTCTTGTTTTTTTCTTCCATTCTACGTGCAAAGGTTGCCAACGGAAAACAAAGAATGAAGTAGAGCAGGCCGGCTAATGTGAAGGCCGGAATGTAATTCAAATTAGCAGAAGACCAGCTGTTTGCTGCAAACATAACATCTGCACCAGAGATAATCGCTACAGTAGCTGTATTCTTAATTAAATTTACTAATTGATTTGTCAATGGCGGTAACATGATTTTCCAAGCTTGCGGTAAAATGACATAACGCATAGTTTCACTGTAAGTAAAGCCCTGTGAATAGGCTGCTTCAAACTGGCCTTTTGGTACAGCACCGATTCCTGAACGGACGACCTCGGCAATGTAAGCCCCATGGTATAGACCAACACATAGAATGGCTGTTGTGGCTGCTGAAAAAACAAAAATTGGTTGCCCGTTAACTTGAATCAATGGAAATCCGTAGTAGACAACTACAAACTGGATCAAGAGTGGCGTGTTTTGAAAAATTTCAACATACACCCGACTAATAGCTTTTAGCAGCTTATTGTGTGTGGTAGACATGCTTCCAAAAAGGATGCCGAGAATAAGAGCGAGCGCAAGTGCGCCAATTGAAATCATGATCGTATACAGAAAAGCATCCGCGAACAGTCGCCAATCTGTTAAAAGCGCTCGCCAGCGATGAAGAGCAAATGGCCCTTCATCTAGCCAGGAGGCCGTAGCTAAAAATGACATAAAATCCCTCCTAATTTCTTTTATTGTACAGTAGAATTAGAGAGGTTAATCCAAATTCCAAGTTTTATAAATTTCTTCTAGAGAACCATCGTCTTCCCATTTTTTGATCAATTCATCCAGCTTATCATTTAAATCACTATTTGATTTTTTCGTTGCAACACCATATTCCTGCGGAGAGAAACCGTCTGCAAGGATTTCTGTTTTTTCATCTACATATCCGCTTAGAATCGATTTATCGACAGAAAAAGCATCGATTCGCTTAGAAGTCAGTGCCGTTTTCAATTCTGGATAAGAGCCAAGCTCTTGGAATTTAAACGTGATTCCACCTATTTTTTCACCTTCAGCAATGATTGCGTCTTTTGTTGTTGCGGATTGCGCAACTCCAATAGTTTTTCCATCTAAGCTAGCAGTATCAGTAAAACCATCTTCTTTTCTTACTAGGAAGCCAACTTCATCTTGATAGTAAGGGGTAGTAAAGTTATAGGTTTCTTTTCTTTCATCAGTAATGGTAAATGTCGCGATGACCATATCCAACTCTCCGTTATCTAATAGCGGTCCACGTGTCTTAGCTGTTACACCAACAAACTCGACATTATCTTCGCTGCCTGTCAGTTCCTTTGCAATTTTACGTGCAATATCAGGCTCCATTCCCTCATTCTTATTTGAATCAGGATTCATGTAGCCAAAGTTTGGAATATCTTCTTTGATTCCAACTTTTATAACGCCGGCTTCTTTGATTTTATCAAGGGCTGAGCCGCTTGATGTTGCTGCATCTTCGCTGCCGCCACATGCTGTAAATAGTCCCAATACTGCCAATAATGATAACCCGCCAATTAGTTTTTTCATGCTTTTCATAGATTTTCCTCCCAATATAGTCATTTTATTTATAGTCGAGCATAGTTTTATAAGCTGTGCATATTCCCACCTACGAATTATGGATGATTTTACTCAAAAATTCTTTCGCACGTTCGTTTTGTGTATTAGTAAAGAAATGTTCAGGTGTTCCTGTTTCGACGATTTGTCCATCATCCATGAAGATGACTCTGTCTGCCACTTGACGGGCAAAGCCCATTTCATGTGTCACGCAGATCATCGTGATGTTTTGCTTAGACAAATCAACCATAACGTCTAATACTTCCTGGATCATTTCCGGATCAAGAGCCGAAGTCGGTTCGTCAAAAAGAATGACCTCCGGGTGCATGTTCAATGTTCGAGCGATTGCTACCCGTTGCTGTTGTCCACCGGAAAGCTGTGCCGGATAGGCTTTTGCTTTATCTGCTAAACCGACTCTTTCCAGATATTCCATACCTGTGCGAGTGGCTTCTTCTTTACTGACACCTTTGACCTTTATAGGGGCAAGGGTCAGATTTTCAATAATTGTTTTATGGGCATAGAGATTGAAATTTTGAAAGACCATCGCAACCTTTTGCCGGATTTGCTGAATGGGTGCCTTAGGTTCAGTGATATCCACACCATCGACCGTTATTTTTCCGTCGGTTACTTTTTCCAAGCGATTGATACAGCGAATCAAGGTACTTTTACCAGAACCGGATGGTCCGATAATGACAATTTTTTCTCCATGGTCTGCTGTTAATGAGATGTCTTTTAGTACGTGGTGGTCGCCGAAATATTTGTTTACATGTTCCAAAGATATCATAGTCGCGCTCCTTTTTTAATGATGGAACCAGTCTGTATCTTTTCCAGTTAGACGGTTTCCTCGTTTTTTATGATCCGATTGTTTCATTCCTGTAGCGTTAAAACAGGGAATGCAGGTTCTCTTTTAACGAATAGTGAAGGTAAATGAATATGATGAAATCAGTAAAAGAAATGCTGTTGTTTGTAAAGATAACAGCTGATTTTATGCGCGAAAATAGCAAGGAAAAGAATCGCCATCATTGTTATGGAGAGTCCAAGCATATTTTGTGCAGTGAATGATTTCATACCATTCATTTACATGATGGATGTTCCTGATAGAGGACATCATTTAAGTATGGAGAGTGCGGATGCTCTGTTTAGGTGGTAAGCATGATGATGAGTTGTTTCATTTGGACATGAAATTTTTTTGTATAGAGAAAAAGTTTCACATGTCTGGTTATGTCCCATCATATGCTATAGTATGTAGAGAATACCTGTCGGAAAAAGAAAAATAGAATTGCTAAGTCCTATTTTCATAAAAGAAATAGGTGGATTAGCGAAAGGAATAGCAGATAAATCAAGTAATTGAGTAATATCTACCTTGTTTTTCGTATTGTAAAAACATTTATACCTAAACTTTAATCCATTTATAATAATTCTTTTCTTTTGTTAATGTTAGAAATTATAACATATGTTTCGGTCGAATGCTAGTTTTTTGTAAAAAACTCTAATTTAGCGAGTATAGGTAATTGATAAGTGGTTTATAAGAAAAGGAATAAGACTTGAAAAAGTCTTAGAAAAAGTAGAAAATAAGTGTATTGAAATAAACTATAAAGGTTTGATAAGTGTGAATAATGGAGCAATTGGTTTTATAGATTCAGGTGTTGGTGGTTTGACGGTGGTCAAGGAAGCATTAAAGCAGCTGCCGAATGAACATCTGATTTACTTAGGCGATACAGCGAGGTGCCCGTACGGCCCTAGACCAGCAGAACAAGTTGTTCAGTTTACGTGGGAAATGAGTTCTTTCCTATTGAAGAAAAATATTAAGATGCTGGTGATCGCATGCAACACAGCTACTGCAGTTGCTCTGGATGAAATCAAGGATAGGCTGGATATACCAGTGGTGGGCGTTATTCTACCTGGTTCAAGAGCCGCTTTGAAAGCAACGAAGACCAATCAGATTGGCGTTATCGGGACATTAGGAACTATAAAAAGTGGCTCATATAAAGAAGCATTAAAAAGTAAGGTTCCTTCTGTTGAGGTACAGAGCTTAGCTTGTCCAAAGTTTGTACCGATCGTAGAGAGTAGCGAATATCGTTCATCTGTTGCGAAAAAGGTGGTGTCTGAGACGCTAAGACCACTAAAAACTAGAACAGGATTGGATACCCTTATTTTAGGGTGTACTCACTATCCTTTATTAAGACCGCTGATTCAAAATGAAATGGGCAGTCAAATCAAGCTAATTGATTCAGGCGCAGAAACAATCAGTGAAGTTAGTGTTTTGTTGGACTACTTTAACTTGGCGGCAGAACCGAAAAAGATTGCGCCGATCAATGAATTTTATACCACAGGCTCAGCAAATATGTTCAAGGAAATAGCCAATGATTGGCTTGAGCTGGAAACAATCAATGTAGAACATGCGAAAATAGGGGGAAATGTTAGTGATTAGACATGATGGAAGAAGTCCAAAACAATTACGAAATGTAACAATAGAGACCAATGTGTTCAAGCATCCGGAAGGGTCAGTTGTGATTTCTTTTGGCGATACAAAAGTGATTTGTTCAGCAACTGTAGAAGAAAAGGTTCCGCCTTTTTTACGTGGTCAGGGAACAGGTTGGGTCACAGCAGAATACAGTATGCTGCCACGAGCAACGAACACTAGAAATATTCGTGAAAGTGCGAAAGGAAAGCTATCAGGAAGAACGATGGAAATTCAGCGATTGATTGGCCGATCTCTTCGTGCCGTAATTGACTTGGAGAAGCTTGGTGAACGAAGCATTGTTGTTGATTGTGATGTTATCCAGGCAGATGGCGGAACAAGAACAGCAAGTATTACAGGTGCGTTTACAGCAATGAAGTTAGCCGTCGAAAAACTGATGGTCAAAGGCGTATTGACAGAAGATCCGATTAAGGAACACTTAGCAGCTGTCAGTGTTGGGATATTGCCATCAGGTGACTGTGTATTAGACTTGGACTATCAAGAAGATTTTGCTGCAAAGGTCGATATGAATATCGTGATGACGGAGTCAGGAGAGTTTGTGGAAATCCAAGGTACAGGAGAAGAAGCGACTTTTTCAGGAGACGAATTGAATGCTATGCTGTTTTATGGAAAGAGTGGGATCAGTGAATTGATTGCAGAGCAAAAGAATACGTTATTGGCTTCCTTTGCTGAACATAAGACAGAAGAAAATACAATTGTGATTGCAACAGGAAATGCCGGGAAAGCAGCAGAGTTCAAGGAGCTCTTTGGTGCCAAAGGGTATCAGGTGAAAACCTTACTCGATTATCCTGAACTGCCGGAAGTAGAAGAAACAGGAACGACCTTTGAGGAAAATGCGCGCTTAAAAGCTGAAACGATTGCAGCGATCCTGCAACAGCCTGTTCTTGCAGATGATTCAGGCTTGATTGTTGATGCGTTAGGGGGGATGCCGGGGATTTATTCTGCTCGTTTTGCCGGCGAACCTAAAAGTGATGCTGCCAATAATGCCAAGTTGCTTCATGAGTTAACGGAAATTCCTAAAGAGGAGCGAACCGCTCGATTCCATTGTACATTAGTTTTTGCCGCTCCTCATAAAGAGAGTCTCGTTGTCGAAGGAGATTGGGAAGGGCTTATCGGAACAATTCCTCGTGGGGACAATGGCTTTGGTTACGATCCGTTATTCTACGTTCCGGAAGAAGGAAAAACTTCTGCCGAGCTTCCAAGAGAAGTGAAGAACAAAATCAGTCACCGAGGCAAAGCAGTTGAAAAGCTGAAAAAAGAATGGGAAAGCTGGTTGAATGGACAGGAGGCGGCAGAATGAAGTATCTAGTTGTAAGTGATAATCATGGTGATCGAGATATTCTGGTACAATTGGTCGATCATTATAAAGGGAAAGTTGATGCAATGTTTCACTGCGGTGATTCTGAGTTAGAAGCAACAGATCATCTATGGGATGACTTTACTGCTGCTGTAAAAGGAAATTGTGATTACGGTCCAGGCTATCCTGAAACGGCTGTAAAAGATACAGGTGAAGATGTAGTTTTCATGACGCATGGTCATTTGTCGAATGTTCGTTTTGGTTTGACACAGCTGGGCTTGCAAGCAGAAGAGGTGGGTGCAACAATTGCTTTGTTTGGGCATACACATGAAATTGGTTGTGAGATGCATCAAGGATGTCTCTTTTTGAATCCAGGAAGCATTCGCCAACCGCGTGGTCCTATCCAAATACAATCCTATGCGATCATTGAAAGCGCAAAGGAGAAGTTCGACGTACAATATTATGATCGAACATTTGAACCAGTCAAAGAACTTCATTTCAAATTTTCAAAATAAAGAATTTGTTCCTTGAGGTTGGGGCAGAAGCGTTAAGCTTCAAGCAATAAGCTGGAATTCACGAAAATTGCTTCATTACAAATTTTTGCTGAATTTCAGCTTATTGTCGAAGAAGTTGCTTCTCTCCCACCGTTTATTTGGATTTAGGGACAGATGGAGCATAGAATCTGAGTTCTGTACCATGTGTGGGGCTTTTTTACTGCGGAAATGAAAGCGGAAACATCTTTACTAACTATCCCAGAAAAATAAGGCGAACTTAAATGTAAAATTTTTTAAACTATTATGAAAAAACTGCGAATTTAGAGACATTCGAGCGTCTTTTCTGTACAATAAAGAATGTAGTGAAAAAACGAAATGGAGGCACTCCAATGATTGGAAATGCTGTAAAAGAATTATTAATGGAGAAACAAGATACATTTATGATACCAGCTGAAAATGTTGCAAACGTGATGTGTTTGAATCCGTTGAATCATGCGTTACTGGTGTTATCACAAGTAAGATATTCAAAAATCCCTGTTTTAGATAAAGGCGATCGATTTGTTGGGCTGATCAGTCTGGCGGATGTTGTAGATAAAATGTTTGATTTGACTGAAATCGACTTAGAAAAACTGCAGGAGTTCACTGTTGCTGATGTTATGGAAGTGGGCGTGACGGTTGTTGGCGAGGATTGGGATTTGGAGGATGTGCTGCATTTACTTGTAGATTCGCCGTTTCTTCCAGTTGTTGATGATAATCAGTGCTTCAAGGGAATCATTACGAGAAAAGAACTACTGAAAGCCATCAATCATATGGCCCATGAGCTGGAAAAACACAACCTTGTTCTACCAAAAGTAGATGAAACACAGGAGAACCAAGCGATTTAAAACACCTGTGTTCACATTTTACTGAATTTTTGATATGCTATATAAATCGACGAAATAGATAGCTGGGTGAGTGAACTATTTCGTCTTATTTATATTTGGTAGAAATTGAAGGGAGTTACTGCGATGGATGCATATGAAATTATTAGTTATATCGGGAACGCAACAAAAAAGACACCAGTGAAAGTGACCTTGAAGGGTCAATTGAAAGGGCTGGAATATCCTGAATCAATTAAGGCGTTTACAAACTGTAAAACAGGGACGCTGTTCGGTGAATGGGCAGAAATCAACGCTTTTTTAGAAGAGAATAAATCTGTGATTGCAGATTATGTTGTGGAAAACGACAGCCGAAATTCTGCGATTCCATTGCTTGATACAAAAGAGATCAATGCTCGAATCGAACCGGGAGCAATCATTCGTGACCAAGTGGAAATCGGCGACCATGCGGTAATCATGATGGGGGCTATCATCAATATCGGTGCTGTCATCGGTGAAGGCTCAATGATCGATATGGGCGCTATTCTTGGGGGCAGAGCGACTGTGGGTAAGAATTGCCACATTGGAGCCGGAACTGTGTTGGCGGGGGTCATTGAGCCGCCGAGTGCTGAGCCTGTTGTTATTGAAGATAATGTATTGATCGGTGCCAATGCAGTTGTATTGGAAGGAATTCGTGTCGGTAAAGGAGCAGTAGTGGCCGCAGGGGCAATAGTCGTTGATGATGTAGCACCAAATACTGTGGTTGCTGGAGTGCCTGCTAGAAAAATCAAGGATATTGATGAAAAAACAAAAGGCAAAACCAATATGATGGACGAATTACGTAAATTATAATCAGTGAAAAACTGAGATGAGAGAGTCAAGCGATAAGGCAAAAATGAGTTTCCATAGGCTTTGTGAAATCATGGGAATCCAGAGAATGTTTCTGTTTGCTTGTAAGCTTTCTTTTCTTGGTTTTTTGGTGTATTCTACTTGAAAAGTGAAAAATGGAATGGGAGATCATAAGAAATGATACAGGAAAGATTGAGTGAAATAAGAAGGGCGCTTCATCAAATCCCTGAGATAGGCTTGAAGGAAGTTAAGACGCAAAGCTATTTATTGGATGAAATTGGACGAATAAAAAAGGACTATATCGAAATTAAATGTTGGCAAACCGGAACTTTAGTGTTTGTACAAGGCGTTGATCCGGAAAAAACGATTGGCTGGCGTGCAGATATTGACGGACTGCCGATTACAGAGGCAGTAGAATCAGGATTTAAGTCTGTGCATGAAGGTCAAATGCACGCTTGTGGTCATGATTTTCATATGACGATCGGCTTGGGACTCTTGGAGAAGTTGTCTGAGAAGCAGCCAAAGAATAACTATCTCTTTTTGTTCCAGCCTGCTGAAGAAAATGAAGCAGGAGGCATGCTGATGTATGAACACGGGGCTTTTGGTGATTGGTTGCCGGATGAGTTTTATGCTCTGCATGTCAATCCGGAGCTTCCGGTAGGGAAAATCACAACAAGGCCGGGGACATTGTTCGCGGCAACCTGTGAAGTTCGGGTATATTTCACAGGAAAGAGTGGACATGCTGCTTTTCCGAATGAATCCAATGATATGATCATTGCCGCAGTCAGCTTTGTGCAGCAAGCTCAGACGATCATTAGTCGAAACGTCAATCCCGTAGAGGGCGGAGTTGTAACCTTTGGAACCTTCAATGCTGGGACAGTAAACAATGCTATTGCAGGAGAAGCGAGCATTACCGGAACCATTCGAACGTTGACAGAGGAAACGAATCAGCTGACACAGCGAAGAATCCGAGAGCTGGCGAAAGGAATCAGCTATTCCTTCAATTGTGAAGTAGAAGTAGTTCTGGATCAAAAAGGCTATCTGCCGGTAGTGAATGATAAGGAGACAACAGAAAAATTCATTCATTTTATGGAGGAGAATCCTGCCGTAGCATTTGAAGAAGCACCGGTTGCGATGACTGGTGAGGATTTCGGCTATTTGCTCTCCAAGGTTCCTGGAACAATGTTTTGGTTAGGTGTTGATAGCTTATATGGCCTGCATTCAGAAAAATTTGATCCTGATGAAGCTGCTTTACCATTTGCGGTTGAACAGGTTGGGACATTTCTCAAATCTTTGGACGACTAATCAATAGAGATGGGCGGTATTCAAATCAGATATAAATGACTTGCTATCCTATAAAAACAGCTAACGACCATTAATCGTTAGCTGTTTTTACGTGATACATTATTTTTAGGAAATAGATTTACTTTCATCGTTGATTGGTAAAGTGTGCATCAGGGCAAAGAAATGTTCAGCTTTGCCTGTGCTAAAATACTGATACCAATACTCTAGTGTATCCGATTGGAAAACATCTAATTGTTCGATAATTTGTCTTGTCCATAATAAAGCGCCAGTAGAGCTTGCCGTAATAAGATTATTATCCGCTACTGATGCTTCGTCTATATAGAAGCTGGTCCCTTTGTAGCTTGGAGAAACCATTTCCAGAAATCCTGCCCCATTGCTTGTGTGTGAACGATTATCTAGTAGTCCTGAGCTAGCGAGCGCGACAGTAGCCCCACAGATTGCACCAACGATAGAGCCAGCAGAAAGAAATTCAGCTGCTTTTTCAATAATAGCCTGATGCTTTGGATCGTTCCAGGTATCTGCACCCGGCAATAGCAACATGCTTGTTTCGTTTGTTGTAATATCATCAACAAGGCAATCAGGAATGATTGTTACACCACCCATTGTAGTGATGGGTTCTTTTGAGTAGCTAACTGTTTTTATGGTTAATTGTTGGGCCTCTTTTTTGAAAAAACGACGAGAGTTTAGTTCTGAAATAACATGCCCCATTTCCCAGTCAGCTAAAGTATCAAGAATATAAATATAGATTGTAAACATAAATTTTTCCCCATTTCATTGTTAGATAATTACTAGTTCATTATAGCAACAGATTGTTGACAGCAGTATGGCAACAATAGGAAAATTATAAAAAAACTTTTGAAAGATAGTTACTTTATGAAAATAGAAGAACTTTCGTACGCTTACCACTAATGGTGTAAAAATGATGCATTTGTTCAAAACTTTATTTGGCGAGAATCAAATAAAAAACCTTTTGATTACTCTTAGATAACATACCTAAGACCAATCAAAAGGATCAATAGAGGAAAAAGTATAACTTAAAAACGTAGTTTTGAAAGAGGTTGCTTTGTACTAATACATCTTAGCGTGTAGTTACATAGCACCTTTTTTTATAGTACTAACTGGGCTTTGTTTAGAATTGAATTAAGGCATAACAATCGGTGTATTGGGAATCGTAAAACTTTCAGCGGAAAGTGCTGTAACGGACTGGGCCAGAAAATCTTCTTTAATGACCGCTTGCTTACCATTGAGCACATACATCGTTGTTCGAACAGCAAAATTACCATTTCCTAAATCAACCATTCCAAAAAGCGTAGGACCACTTTGAATATCCTCTTTGTGTTTATCGGCTAAGCGTTGGTTGACCTCTGACAGAATTTCCTGTATTTTCTCGATGCCCTCCTCCGGGATTATGCGAATATCAACGATCACTTGGATATTGGAACGTGAAAGGTTGCTGATAGTCGTAATATTCCTGTTTGGGATAAAATGGACTGTCCCATCCAACGATTTCAGCTGTGTTGTTCTCAAGCCGATTGAAGTAACTGTCCCTTCAATATCCAATGCAATTAAGCGGATATAATCGCCAACGTCCATCTGCTGTTCCAAGATGATGAAAAAACCCGTAATGATATCATTCATAAAGCCTTGTGCGCCCAAACCAATCGCTACACCGGCAATTCCTGCTCCAGCTAAAAGCGAACCAATTGGAACACCTAAAACACTCAGCAATGAGTATAGGAAGAAAAAGAATAGGGTATATTGAAAAGCATTTCGTGTTAGCAGATGAAGCGTACTGACGCGACTGTCACTGATGGTCTGCCGTTTACTGATTTGGCTTTTGTATAAATGATTGATCAAGCTTTTCCCTATCTTATTAATCAAAGCAAAGAGTAGGAATAGAAATAGAATATAAATGGCCTTTTCGATAATGAATGTTGTGATTTGATCCCAATTGATCGAAGCCCAATAACGCTGGAAAGCATTGACTTTTTTTACGGTTTCTTGAGTTAAGTCCCCTACAGAGGAATCAAGCGTAGATTCTAGTGTAGATGTAGATTGTTGTAGCAAAAACATATGATCACCCTTTTAAAGCATTTCCTTTATTTTACCTAAAAAATGGAATTCTAGCCAGTTTTGATGTATTATTCATTGAAATTTTCAAAAAATTCTAACAACTAAAGAAATAGTATGGTACAATAATCAGAAAAATGAAGGGGGATCACATGATGATCGATTGGGATAATCTAGGATTTAATTATATCAAAACACCATATCGCTACCTATCAATCTGGAAGGATGGTGAATGGGACGAAGGCACACTAACAGAAGATAATACACTTCATATACACGAGGGCTCTGCAGCACTTCATTACGGACAGCAAAGTTTTGAGGGATTGAAAGCTTATCGTTGTAAGGATGGTTCAATCAATCTCTTTCGGGTAGAAGAGAATGCGAGACGTATGAATCGCAGTGCGGAACGCCTGCTGATGGCACAAATACCAGAAGAAAAATTTATCCACGCGGTCAAAGAGGTCGTGAAAGCGAATGAAGAATACGTTCCCCCATACGGCACAGGGGCAACACTTTATATTCGTCCTTTACTGATCGGGATAGGTGAAGGAGTCGGAGTGAATCCGGCACCGGAGTATCTCTTTACAGTCTTCTGTACGCCGGTTGGCGCCTATTTCAAAGGTGGTTTGACACCGACAAACTTTATCGTTTCAGATTATGACCGTGCTGCACCTCAGGGAACAGGAGCAATCAAGGTTGGTGGAAATTATGCTGCTAGTTTATATCCGGGACAAGAAGCGCATGACAGACATTTTTCTGACTGTATCTATTTAGATCCGGCAACCCATACAAAAATTGAAGAGGTTGGTTCTGCGAATTTCTTCGGGATCACAAAGGAGAACCAATTTGTTACACCACTTTCTCCATCGATCTTGCCAAGCATTACCAAGTATTCCCTCCTATATTTAGCGGAGCATCGTTTAGGCTTGGAAGTTATTGAAGGGGATGTTTACTTAGATCAGCTAGATCAGTACACAGAAGCGGGAGCTTGTGGAACGGCAGCCGTGATTTCGCCAATTGGTGGAATTCAGACCTTTGATTCTTTCCACGTGTTTTATAGTGAGACAGAAGTAGGTCCGGTGACGCAAAAGCTTTATGATGAGTTGACTGGGATTCAGTTTGGTGACGTAGAAGCACCGGAAGGCTGGATTCAAAAAGTTTAAATAAAAAAAAGACTGGTGGCACTTTGTCATCAGTCTTTTTATATGGAAAAGAAAATGCGTGTAATCTGATTACAAGAAGGACGAAAAGTGAGAACCATTAAACAAAATTTTTCATGAAATCCTATTTTTGGCGTATAATAAAAGAGTAATGAATTTCTAGAAAGGGTGAAGTAGTATAATGGCATTTGAAAAAACAAAGAAACTGGCAAATGGTAATGAGATTCCCCGTTTAGGATTAGGTGTTTGGCGAGTAGAGGATGGCAATCAGGTCATTGATTCTGTAAAATGGGCTCTACAGGCAGGCTACCGCTTGATTGATACAGCTGCTGTCTATAAAAATGAAGAGGGTGTAGGCGAAGGAATTCGGCAATCAGGTGTTCCAAGAGAAGAAATTTTTGTTACAACCAAGCTTTGGAATGAAGATCAAGGCTATGATTCTGCACTGAAAGCTTTTGAGGTAAGTTTGAACAAACTCGGCTTGGATTATGTTGACCTGTACTTGATCCATTGGCCGGTTAAAGATAAGTATAAGGATTCATGGAGAGCGATGGAAGAAATTTACGCGAGTGGGCGAGCAAAAGCCATTGGAGTATCTAATTTCCATAAGCATCATTTAGAAGATTTGTTAACTACTGCTAAAGTGAAACCGATGGTGGATCAAATTGAGATTCATCCGACACTGACACAGGAACCTTTGAGAGCGTATTTGGAACAGGAAGATATCGCAGTAGAAGCATGGTCTCCTCTTGGACAAGGAACGATTCTCAAAGAGCCTGTTTTGGTGGAAATAGGAAATAAATATGGCAAAACTGCTGCTCAAGTGATTATTCGTTGGCACCTGCAAAATGACATTATAGTCATTCCTAAATCAGTACATGAACAACGAATCAAAGAAAACTTTGATGTTTTTGATTTTGAGCTAAGCAGTGAAGACATTGCTGCGATCAATCAGCTGAACAGTGATGAACGATTAGGCTCAAACCCTGATAGCTTCGACTTTTAATTAAAAAATAAACAACCGCTTCTCCGATGTAATGTAAGGAGGAGTGGTTGTTTGCTTTTAAAGTTGATCAACAAAATAACGAAACAGTTCCAATTCTTTGGTGTCATTATGGAAAATCAGTTCAGGATGCCATTGTACACCTAATAATCGTTGTTCAGGATTTTTAGCTTCTACACCCTCTACCAGACCGTCAGATGAATAGGCGGTAGCGCTCAGCTGAGTAGAAATTCTGCGTATTGCTTGATGATGATACGAATTTACCTGATAGGTGTCACCAAATAACTGATTCAAAATCGTGTTGTTTTCAATGGTAATTGAATGCGTCGGGAATCCTGGTGCAGTTGGTTGTTGTCCGTGTTTCACTTTCCATTCAGAATATTGAGAAAGATCCTGATAAAGTGTACCTCCCAATGCAACATTCAACAGCTGCATGCCGCGACATACTGCGAAAACAGGTTTTTTTTGTTTGATTGCTTCTTCAATCAGTGCTAGTTCAAATGCATCTCTGTTTCTATTTGTTTCCTCGAGCTTGGGATGTGGCTCTTCGCCATAAAAGTCCGGAGATACATCCTGTCCCCCTGCAAGAAGTAATTTGTCGATTTGAGTGATATAATCCGCAGCAGTTTCAGGTGCTCCGATCGGAATGATCAGCGGCATTCCACCAGTCTGCTGAACAGCTGTGACGAATCCTTGAGGTGTATACGAAACTTGATTGCCATTAAAAGTTTCAACGGCGTGTACCAGTTGGTTTCCGGCAATTCCGATAATGGGTTTAGACATGATCGTCCTCCTTTTTAGTTGTTATAATGGTTCTTAAAAATGGGTAGAATTGCTCCTTTAAAAACCAGTAGGACCTAAATCCTGATTTTATTCTAGCAGTTATTTCTTTTTAATCTATAGATAAGCTTTACTAGCTAAATAGAGTCATAAAAAAATGGGGCAAAATAACTGCCCCAGCTTTGAATTCCTATGCTCAGTATTTTGTGCGGATAACTTCTACTTTGTAACCGTCTGGATCAGTGATGAAGTAGTAAGAAGGTGGTGTTCCTGGAAGTCCCTTCATATCAGTTACATTAAAACCGGCAGTTTTTTGTTTTTCATGCAACGTTTCGATTTCATCTGTACTGATTGCAATATGCCCATAGCCGTTTCCAAGATCGTACGCTTCATGATCATAGTTATACGTTAATTCTAATTCGTACTCGTCTCCTGGTAGAGTTAAATAAACCAATGTAAATTTATGTTCAGGAAAATCTCTTCTGCGACTCTCTTCAAACCCGAAAGCCTCCTGGTAAAAAGTCAATGAAGCATCCAAATCCTTTACACGAACACAAGTGTGTGCCATTTTCATCAATAAATCATCCTTTCATTCTGCTCATATAAAATGAACATCTTTCCATTCAATACTAGCATAGACAATTGAAAATGATAAGTATTTTGTGCTAGGTAAATAGTAGAGGCTGTATTTGCTGGATAAAAAAGTGGAGCTTCTTTTTTTATACTTGTTTATTAGAATATTCTCATGTAAAATTAAAGAGATTTAAAGGAGTTGTTCATATGGAAATCCCTACTTTTGGAGAAAAGTTAAACCAAAGGGACTATAAAAAGCGATTGGGTGCGTATATTATTGTCACCAGAAATAACTTACAAGAAATGGTATTGGTTCAGGCACCAAATGGGGCTTATTTTCTTCCCGGTGGAGAAATTGAGAAGGATGAAACAAAAGAACAAGCTATTGCTCGAGAGATGCTTGAAGAGCTTGGGATCGAAGTTGTGATCGACTGTTATCTTGGACAGGCAGATGAATACTTCCATTCAAGACATCGTGCGACGGATTATCATAACCCCGGCTATTTTTTTGTTGCGGCCAGTTGGACTCAAGTCTGTGAGCCGTTGGAAAAATGCAATACGATCCGTTGGGTCAGTATTGATGAAGGAATTGAGTTGTTAAAACGCGGCAGTCATAAATGGGCTGTTAAAGTCTGGCAACAGCAGTTAAAATCTTAATAAAAAATGATTGAGAAACAAAAATAAAGAGACATTTATTCATAATTGAATGGATGTCTTTTTTGTTGTTCTCTTCTATGAGTTAAACAGAAATAAACGGGAGAAATGTAATGAGTCTATGCAGTAGGGTAAAAAGAGAATGAAAGAGATAGTGAAATGATTCAGAAAAAATGAAAATAAATAGAAAATGAAGCAAGTTGACACCGACCATCAATTAGTTGCAAAAACATTTAGTGAGTAGAAGGTATAGGAATTGTTCGATTATGACATGTTTTTTTATCATTTACGTATCACTTGGTTGTTTTTGTCAAAATTTCGTCTTTTTCCACTGAATTATAGAACAATGTTTGTGGCAGCAAGCTACAAAAAGAGCTGTCAAAACAGTTTGAAAATGCTTTCTTTCCATACTATAGTTTAACTATAGAAACCGATTAAATAAATGAGTAAACATTATTTTACTCAAGCTTCTCTTGTCAGAAGAGCGATTATTTATAAGGATTTCGATACAAGTCGTACGCTTGAGTATTTTTGAAAGAGGTGTTGCATATTGTTAAGTGAAATGATTAACGAAGAATTTATACAGCTGAACATAGAGGTCAGCAGCTGGGAAGAAGCAGTCAGGCAATCCGCAGAACCTCTGGTAATAGGAGGGAAAATGACACAAGGATATGTGGATAAAATTATCGAGATTGCTCGGGACACAGGTCCTTATATTGTCATCACAAAACATGTTGCATTGCCTCATGCCCCTTCAGAATTTGGCGCATTGGATCTGGCGATGGGAATCGCAACGTTGAAAAGGCCGATTGCTTTTGGGAATCAAGCCAATGATCCAGTCAAATATTTATTTTGTATGAGCGCTACTGACAGTGAATCACATCTTGGATCAATGGCTGAACTCGTTGATTTACTGAGTAATGATGATTTTTATCACCTATTGGATTCAGCGGAATCGCCTGCTGAAATCTTGACGTATATCAAAAGTAACGAACAAGGAGGAGACAACTATGCATAAAGCTCTAATTGCCTGCCGTGCAGGTGTAGGCTCAAGTTTAATGTTAAAGATCAAAACAGAACAGGTAATAAAAGAAAATCAATTTCCTATCGAGGTGGAGCATTCTTCATTGGATGCAGTTCATGGGTTCAATGGCGACCTATTGATCACATTATCAGATGTTGCAGAAGAACTGAGTACGAAAGGGCTGAAGCAAACAATCATTGGGATCAACAATATTGTCGATAAAAATGAAATTCAAACCAAGTTATCTGCATTTCTTGAACAAAACTAAACAGTGTAAGCAAAAGAGATCGTATTTTGAAAATTTTAAAGGCTTGAGGAAACCGGTAAATCGTTTGAGTGGTTTCCTCAAAAACATAAAGGAAGTCCTGTTTTTTGAACAATTAGAGTAGATAAATGTCTTTATGCTATGCACTATGCTGGGATTCTTGAGACAAAGCATCACACTTGATCTACTTTAGTTAACAGATGACCAAAATGAAAGAACAAAGCCATCAGCTGCTTTGTCTTGCCAACAAATACAAGGAGGAACACCATGGATTTTATTATTAGTTTTTTAAGTACCCCGGCAGTTTTATTAGGGATTGTAGCTCTTATAGGATTAGTTGCTCAGCGTAAAACCGGGACAGAGGTGTTGACCGGTACATTTAAGACCATCATTGGTTTTATGGTGTTTAGTGCCGGTGGAAGCTTGATGACCGGCGCATTGCAGAATTTCAATAAGCTGTTTCAGACAGGATTCAATATTGTTGGTGTTGTAGCTTCACCTGAGGCGGCAACAGCCATGGCGCAGGATCAATATGCGTTGGTAACGTCTTGTACATTGATTTTAGGGTTCGTGATGAACTTAGTATTTGCACGAATCACACCGATGAAAAATATTTTCTTCACGACGGGTCATAGCTTGTTCTTTGCCTGTGTCCTATCCTTGATTCTCAAGTCCCATGGCATTTCTGATATTGCTGCAATTATTGCCGGCGGGTTGATTTTAGGTTTTTGTTCAGCAGCGCTGCCTCAGCTTTGTCAGCCCTTCATGCGTAAGATCACGGGTAGTGACGATGCAGCAATCGGTCACTTTAATATGATTGGGTATTCACTTTCAGGCTACATTGGAAAATTATTCAGCAAACATGAAGATAAAAGTACAGAGCATATCAATTTCCCTAAATGGTTATCCTTCTTCAGAGATTTTCTAATGGGTGTTGCAGTTATCATGCTGATTCTTTTCTATGTTTCTGCGTTAAAGGCTGGGCGTGATGTAACACAGGAGCTTGCGGGAACAACACATTGGCTGGTATTTCCAATGATTCAGGCGTTCACATTTACTGCTGGGATGTCGATCTTAATGACAGGTGTTCGGATGTTTCTTGCTGAAATCACAGCAGCTTTCGTATCGATTTCTGAAAAATTCATTCCAAATTCACGTCCTGCGTTGGATGTTCCAACTGTCTTTCCGTATGCACCAACGGCTGTTATTGTAGGTTTCCTTTCTTCTTATGCTGCTGGACTACTAGGTGTAGCAATCATGGTTATTTTCAAATTTCCGGTTGTGATCATTCCAGCTGCGCACATTTGCTTTTTCTCAGGCGGGACCGCAGGTGTGTTTGGGAATTCAACAGGTGGTTGGCGTGGTGCTGTAGTAGGTTCATTTGTCATCGGCTTACTATTGGCCTTCTTACCAACCATTCTTTATCCAGTCTATGGAAGTATGGGCTTAGAGGGCTCTACCTTCCCAAATATTGACTATAACGTTGTAGGGATTTTCCTTGAAAAGATTTTAAGCTTGTTCTCATTTTAGATAATTGATGGAAGAAAAATAGGATTAAAAGCCACAAGGCTGTCAGAAATGAACGCTGTGATAGACGGTTGATTTAGCATTTTAAAGTAAAAGAAACCTTTTCATTCTTATGCAAAGCTTGCAATATGGAGTAACTTTGTCACAGCCTCATTCTTTCAGCCTTTCAAGTAAAGGAGAAAAACGATGGATCAAACACTGAAAAGCTTTTTTGATACAACCTCGGAAGAAATTCAACGATTTATGCAGGATGTTTCGGCGGAGCAACTGCATAAAGCAAAAGACATGGTTCTGGAAGCCGAAAAAAAGGGTGGTCGCGTTCACATCACTGGGATTGGCAAACCGGGCCATGTGGCAGAGTATATTGCTTCCCTATTTTCCTCTGTAGGAACGCCGGCATACTTTTTAGATGCGACCGAGGCGATTCATGGATCATCAGGGCAGGTTATGCCAAATGATATCGTTATTTCCATTTCCAATAGCGGAGAGACGGAAGAACTGAAACGAACAATCACGACCTTAAAAAACAACGGAGCAAGAATTATTTCAGTTACAGGAGGCGAAGAGTCGTGGCTCTCAAAAAACAGTGACTGTGTTCTGTTTGCAAAAGTTGAGCAGGAAGGCGATAGCTTAAATAAACCGCCAAGAGCGTCGATCATCATTGAAGTATTTGTTCTACAATCCTTAAGTATATTGCTTCAGGAAGCGAAAAAATTGACGTTAAGAGAATATGTTCAGTGGCATCCGGGCGGCACTTTAGGGAAATCACTCGTTTCAGAAAAATGAATAGGAGGGAATCAGTTGGAAATAAAGGGAATCATTACAGCGATGGTCACACCTTTTGATGCTAGAGGAGAAATAAGTGAGCAAGGAACGAAGGACTTGATCCGTTATTTACTTGGAAAAGGGATCGACGGATTGTTTATTTTAGGAACGAACGGAGAGTTTCATGTTTTAGAGGAAAAAGAAAAGCTGACATTTGCACAATATGTGATTGATGAAGTCAGCGGTCAGGTTCCAGTCTATGTTGGGACGGGCGGTAATAGTACAAAGCAAGTCATTACTCTGTCAAAACAAATGGAGCAATTGGGTGCAGATGCTTTATCTGTCATTTCTCCATATTTCGTTCCACCAACAGAGCATGAGCTAGTGGCTCATTATACATCGATTGCCGATGCGGTAACGATTCCTGTTCTGATGTATAATATCCCGAAAAATACAGGAGTGAATATTACCAAAGAAGCTGTTACGGTTCTAGCCAGACATGAAAATATTTCCGGAATCAAAGATAGCAGCGGTAAGTTGGAGAATATGGTGAGCTATATTCATGCAGCAAAAGGGCAAACCTTTAATGTTCTATCTGGTTCGGATTCACTGATTTTATCAGGATTAAAATCTGGTGCTACGGGGGCTGTTGCAGCTACATCTAATGCACTTCCTGAAATTGACAAGGCTATCTACCAGCTTTGGAAGGATGGGGAATTAGAAGAGGCGGAAGCGATGCAACAACGAATCGACCCTTTTCGAACAGTCCTGAAGCTAGGAACGATCCCGTCTGTTCTCAAGGCTGCTGTTGGAATAAGAGGAATTGATGTTGGCGGTGCGAGATTACCCGTTCAACCACTATCACCTGCGTCTCTTCAGCAGGTTGAATCAGTAATGAAAATGCACTATGAAGAATAACGAATGAAGGAGAGGGATTTGATGTATCGAAACAACATATTGGCTCGTATTTTAAAAACGAAAATCATGGCAATCGTCCGTGTAGAAACAATTGAACGTGCGGTAGAGATCGCGGAAGGGTGTTTGGCTGGCGGCGTGGATTGTCTGGAAATCAGCTATACATTACCTAATGCCGGTGAAGTGATCGCCGCGCTTAACGAACGATATGGTGATCGGTTGGTAATAGGTGCCGGAACTGTGTTAGATAGTGAAACCGCCCGATTGGCGATACTGTCCGGAGCAAAGTTTGTGATTGCACCGAATTACAAGGAAGAAGTTTGCCGCTTGTGTAACAGGTACCAGATTCCTTACATGCCTGGCTGTACCAGTATGACAGAGATGGTTGAGGCGATGGAAGCAGGAGCGGCTATGATCAAAGCCTTTCCGATATCTGGTTACTACGGATCAAGTCTGGTGCCGACACTAAAAACTCCATTGCCGTATATGCCGATTTTATCATCTGGTGGAGTCACTTTGGCAAATGTCAAAACCTGGGCAGAAACAGCCATCGACTGTATTGGCGTGGGAAGTCTATTAACGAAGGGAACGGTTGAAGAAATTGCAGCGAATGCCAAAGCGCTGAAAGCAGCTTTTTCTTAGATGAAAATACGATTGGGCTGCTGGGAGAGGTCATTCTTTTCCAGTAGTCAAAATCAAGACTAGCTTTTCAGGTAGACCCTGATTATAATGAAAAAAGCAAAGGAGGTGCACCAATGATTAGTGACGAACGGGGGAGAAGGGTAGTAAACTATTTGCTTGAACGATCGATACATAATGTGGAAGAATTGGAAACTCAGACGAAGCTTACCAGAAGGCAATTGGAGTATTCCTTAGACAAGATCAATGAATGGCTAAGTGAAAATGGCGAGATGCCGCTCAAAATCGAGAATAATCGAATTGTCGTGTCCGAGAAAAACAGAGAACATTTTTTTACACATCTTGAAAAACGGCTTCCTGCCAAAGATTATTGGATGAACAGTGAAGAACGAATCAAATACTTATTTTTGCTCTTATTCTATTTTTATGAGGACTATTTTTCTGTGAACCATTTCGTTGATGCTTTCGGTGTCGGGAAAACGACGATCATCAATGACTTAAAAAAGTTGAATATGGAGTTGGCCCAACAAGCTATTTCAGTCGAGTATTCAAGGAAAATGGGGTACCATCTTGTCGGCAGTGAAGCAAGTATCCGTTATTACCTAATGAAGATGATTCTTTGGGATTTCACGGAACATCAGTCTACCTTCATTTATGATCTATTTATTGAAAAAAATGATCTAGCAGATTTCAAGGAAACGAAACAGTTGGTAGAAGAAAAGCTGGAGAAGTACTCGATCACATTTGTAGAAAACCGTCTGACGGAATTCATTTATACGTTCATTTTCTTGAAACAGCGTATTTCTTCTGAGGAGCTAGTTACTGAGAAGCAATACAAAGCAGCTGCGATGATTCCTATGAAGGAATACCAATTTTCCGATGAACTGCTAAAAAGCTATGGCATTTCCAATCAAGAAGCTATTCTATATGTTTGCTCGTGGATCTTAGGTCTTTCGATTGGAAAACCGGATAAAATGACAAAGGATTATGAAACGATCATGGATTTGGTTAAACGAATCAGTATCCGTTTTGAAGCGTTATCGGGTATTCGTTTTTCGGATGAAGAAAAGGTAGTACGTCAACTGTATGCTCATTTTCGGCCAGCCTATTATCGATTGCTGTTCAAGCTGCCGATTATTAATCCTTTAAATGTGAAAATCAAGGAAGAGTACAACGAATTATATGGGATTGTGGAGGAAGCGTTGAAGCCGATTGCCTCTCTATTTGAAGAACCTGTTCCGGAAGATGAAGTTGCTTTTTTGACCATGCATTTTGCCTCTCTCTGTTCAAGCGCAGAAGACCGCCAGTATTCTAAAAAGGTCGCATTGATCGTTTGTCCCAATGGTATTGGTAGCTCATCCATTCTTTATACTGAATTGAAAGCTCTGTTTCCGGAGCTGTCATTTATTGGACCTGTTGAGACGAATAAAGTAGAAACTCTGGATGATTCATATGATTTGATTTTCTCCACTGTTCCGAATGTGCGTCTGTTTTATACAAAAAAGTTGGTGTATGTCGTAAGCCCAATTATGAGCACAACAGAAAAATATCGATTAATCAGTGATGTCTATACCCATATTGGTAATTTCAATTTTAAAATACCTCGAGTGGACAAGTTGTTGACGATCATTGATAAATATGGCCAGATTGAGAATAGGGATGGGCTTGAAAAGGAGCTGGCCGATTACTTGATTCAAGGGGAAGAGCCCTCAGTAGAGGTGCCTGATGAGGGTCCACGCTTAGATCAGATTACAGCTCCGGACATGATCCAGACCAATGTAAAGGCAGGAAACTGGGAGGAGGCTATCCGACTTTCGGCTGCTCCGTTGTTGAAAAATCGAAAAATCAGTCGTGACTATATAGAGACAATGATCCAAACTGCAAAAGATGAGGGACCATACATGGTTATTGCCAAGCATGTAGCACTACCGCACGCCCGTCCGGAAGAAGGAGCATTGGATTTAGGTATCAGTATCACAGTATTGGATTATCCCATCATTTTTGGCAGTAAAGAAAACGATCCGGTCAAATATATATTTTGCTTGTCTGCGCCAAGAAACAATCGTCATTTGAACGCGATGGCTGAACTGGTGAATTTATTAGATGATCAGCATTTCTATGAATTGCTGGATTCTACGAGTGATCCTCAGAAGATTTATGCGTATATATGCAAACAATCGGAGCTTTTGCATAGTGAAGATTGAGGTTTTGCTATAAAAAAAGAAGGTCACGAAATGCCTCTTACTTCGTGACCTTCTTTTCTATTAATCGTTCAATACATAATTATTCAACGCTTCTGCGACACCATCTTTATCATTAGTTCCTAATAAGATATCTGCTGCGTCCTTGATTGATTCTGTTGCATTGCCCATTGCAGCTCCTACACCGGCTACTTCAATCATAGACAGGTCGTTTTCATTGTCGCCGATTGCCATTGTTTCTTCAATCGGAATATTCAGATGGGCAGCCAGCTTCTGAAGAGCGGCTCCTTTGCTTGCTTCTTTGTTTAGAATTTCATAATAGAATTCTGTACTTTTAACAGTCGTATATTTTTCTTTGAAGCTATCCGGGATTTTACTGATAGCAACATCTAGGATCTCAGGCTCATCGATCATCATCATTTTGATGACATTGATATCTGGCGTGATTTCTTCTACTGTGCGATATCTTAGCGGCATATCTACTAGATAAGCTTCATGAACAGTGTATTTTCCAATATCTCTGTTGAAGGTATAAATTGAGTGCTCATCACTCATGTGTAAATGACTGCCAACTTTTCGAGACATCAATTCAATATCTAAAAAGTCTTCATAAGGAAGCGTGTATTGAGAAATAACCTCCTTAGATTTTGTTGCTTGAACCAATGAACCGTTATAGGTGATGACATAATCATTTTCTTTATAAAGATCCAGTTCCTTAAGAATCGGTTCTACCCCCGGTAACGGGCGGCCTGTACATAATACGATGTAGACACCTTGTTCGTTTGCTTTTCTGACCGCTTCTTTTACGCCGCCAGTCAGGTTTCGGTTGGAATCCAGCAGTGTGCCGTCAATGTCGATTGCTACTAGTTTAATTGCCATAATGTTCAATTGCCTCCTGTGCTTAATTGTCTGTCTGTTCGATGATTGCGCCGTTACGGATGAACGACTGAAATTCTCTATAGGTCTCTTCGAATAGATCCAAATGCTGTTCCTTTGTCGGCTGCAGCATTTCTTTCGGGAAGTAGAACCGTTGATCTCCCTGTCCTTGTCCCGCCAGAGCAGCAACGAGCTGACTGACTTTAGACAACTCTACTAAGGTGCCGTCCTTCTGGATGATTTCTATCTGTGTTCGGTGACTGTTCTTTTCCGGACGATAAAAGTCATAGGGAAGATCATAGCTTGAATTGATCGCGGTATAATATTTTGGATTGAAGCCAACTTTTTCAATGAGCGTTGTCAAATGTTCAATGATTTTCTTATCACTCTCTTTTGAAAATTTGGCTGACTTTAATGGTTTACGCATCAAAAATCGCTTCGTTAAATCTGTCAGAACAGAATCTCCAAGCTCACTCCATTGAGTGAAATACGTACTTAAAACACCATCGTCCAATCTTAAGTATTCTTGAAGTGTATAGCTTCCTTTAAAAAAAGGGACCAATAGTCTGGAATGAAGCAGATAATCCTCTGGTTGTTCTTCATAAAGCTCTTTTGCTCGATGGAGCAAATGGTCAAGAATCACTTCCATTCCTCTGGAAACGGGATGGAAATAGACCTGGACATACATCTGATAACGACTAACAATATAGTCCTCAACTGCATGCATTCCATTCATAGTAAAAGCAATCCCGCCTTTATACGGGCGAATCACTCTCAAAATCCGGGTTAAATCAAACGTTCCGTACTCTGTACCGGTAAAATAAGCATCCCGTAAAAGGTAGTCCATGCGATCCGCATCAATCTGACTTGAAATCATTTGAACAACCTGAGGATTTGGGTACTCTTTCGTGATCACACTGGCAACTTTTTCAGGAAAATCCGCTGAAACGCGATTCAAAATCTGAAAGACCTCAGTCTCCGGTGAAGTAATAATTGCTACTGTGAATTTTTCGTGATCTGTCTGGAAAATGTGTTCGAAGGTATGAGAGTATGGTCCATGTCCGACATCATGCAGTAAGGCTGCACATAATGCAACAAGCCGTTCCTCATCATTCCAGCCATCTTCTCCTAGCTGTTCAGAAGAATAATTTCGTTGAAAAATATCACAAATTCTTCTGGTTATTTCATACACGCCAAGAGAGTGAGCAAATCGACTATGCTCTGCCCCATGAAAGGTCAGAGAAGAGGTTCCCAACTGCTTGATTCTACGTAAGCGTTGAAACTCTGCGGAGTCAATTAGGTCCAAAATCACTTGATGCTGCACATGGATATAGTTGTGGACTGGATCGCGAAAGACTTTTTCAATCGGTAAATACTGATTTTTATAAGAATATGTCATTAGTGATCCTCCTTAAGCTGCTGATTTCGCTGGCGCATTTTTTCTAATTGTTTGAGGTAATCCTGTTTGAATGTAGGAAGAACCATCCAGTCAGAAAGTCCTCGCTTTTCTATGGTCAGATTGGCAGCGGCTTGAAAAGCTGTCAATAATCTTTCTTTTGCTGTTTTTATAGTCAAAGGTATCTCTAACAAGCTTGCTAGATTTTTCATGACAGTAGGGTCAACAGCCGGATAGCCGTTTGTCCCGAACTCGTTTTTCAATCCTGAACGATAAAATTCCTGAACGGTTTCTCCGCGGAGCTGCTGCTCACCTTCAATACTAAGGTACGCCATAATAGCCAATCCGTTTTTTACTCTACGTTGAGCAATTCCAGCAAATTTTTTCCCTCCGATACTTAAATCAAAGGTGCCTGGACAATAGGAGGTACTGATCTCGTAGGCCTCAATGTCTTTTCCACTTTGTTCGAAAGCTAATCGAATCCATTGCCACATAAAAATATAGCCTTCATCGATCGTAAATTTATGATCGGAAGGCTGTGGAAGAATCAGTGAAGCATTCAAGGTCCCTTTGTCAGCGATGACTCCTAAACCTCCTGAGTTACGGACAACCGCATCATAGCCATTGTTTCTCAGAGAAGATAGCCCATCAGAAAGAAAAGGGACACGGGTATCCTTCATCCCTAATATCATAGTCTGATCTAGTTGCCAGAAATGCAAAATCGGTTGCTGGTGCTGCTCTGAAAAAGCAACCAATGCATCTGTTAAAGCAAAAGGTGCTAATTTGTCCTCTGCTGTCAGAAGTTCCTGATTCAATAATAGGACATTTTTTTCAGAATAAAACTGAGCCAATTCATTCATCTGGTTCATCATCCTGTTTGCCTTTAGACACATAATCTTTGACTTCCTTATTCATTTGCGAATACTCATTGGTAAACCGGACTGGTTTACTGATGAGTCTCATGGGCATTGAAGAAAGGAATTTACTGAAATCTTTTCGTGCTTCTTCGGATAAACGTCCAGGTTTGGAAATCAGACGTTCATACAAGTAATGATAAAATTCTTTCATCGCATCAACATCGATGCTCATTTGACTATGACATTCTTCACACTCGATACTTGAAATGACTTCATTCATATACTGAATGTCGTGAAGTGTCTCTTTTTGACAATGCATACAAAAAAGCATTGCTTCCTCATCATGAAACAACATTGCTTCCACCCCCGTAATCTATTATAAACTATTTATAGCAAAAGTTACGTAAGAAAACTAGAAAGTCTAAAGAAAGTTTTATTTTTTCCATAGAATTGGATTAAATGCTTTTTTATGGTTGCAAGTACAAGAGTAATGTTATAAAATGTTTACATGACTGTTTACAAATGATTTTATGGAGAACAAATGTAAAAACGACTGACGTATTTTGTTACTTTAACAATAGAGCTATCTGTGTTAAGAGCGTTAAAAAGCATTTATTTGGCGAGCTTTATATAGCACAGAAAAAAATGAAGCCGTTATGATTTAAATGCGGTGATATCAGAATAGAAGCTTTTATGAGTAATAGCCGCAAAAAGAGCGATGAATCGGTTATCTAAACATCAAAGGACATTAAGTTTGTGACAAAGCCTATTCATGTGATGGCGTTGTTTGACTGGAGAAGAGGGTTCTAAGAATTGCTGCTTAGTCACAACGTCTAAAATGGGCGTTGAAGCATCCGCTTGACAGGTGTCACAGTGTCTTAATGTCAGAGAATATGAGGAGATTAATTATGGTATATCTAATGGGTCAATCAAAAAATGCAGATGTCTATCCTGTGAATATTTTGAAAGCATATAAAGAGATGTGGGAAATACGTGTTTTTGAAGAAGCTATTCAAGAACTATTTGATAAAGGAAAAATGTATGGCACGATGCATTTATGTATCGGACAGGAAGCAACTGCGGTCGGTGGAGCAGGGATGTTAAGAGAGAGTGATTGGATGTTATCTACTCATCGCAATCATGGACATGCGATTGCCAAGGGAACGGATCGTCGCGCGATGTTCGCCGAAATGCTTGGAAAGAAAACCGGGACAAACAAAGGGAAAGGCGGCAGCATGCATATTGCTGATCTTGATGTAGGGAATCTTGGGTCGAACGGTATTGTTGGCGGCAACTTTCCTATTGCTGCCGGTGCAGCTCTTAGTGCAAAGATGAACCATACAGAGCAGGTGGTTCTTTGTTACGCCGGAGACGGTGCGACCAATGAAGGAAGCTTCCATGAAGCGCTGAACTTGGCTTCTATCTGGCAGCTGCCGGTCGTTTATCTGATTGAAAATAATCAGTATGGAATGAGTAGTGCTATTGAGCGAATGATCAATATCGATCGTTTATCTGAGCGTAGTAAGAGCTATGGAATCGAGGGAGTAACGATTGATGGCAATGATTTATTTGAAGTCAATCAAGCGGTCGGTGCAGCAGTTGAGAAGGCTCGCAGAGGCGGTGGCCCAACCTTGATCGAAGCAATCACGTATCGTTATAAAGGCCACTCAAAATCAGACAAATTGGTTTATCGTTCGGAAGAGGAATGCCGCTATTGGATGGAAAACCATGATCCTATCTTGCGATTGGAACATTATATAGTAAAAGAAAATTTAGCTGAAAAAGCTGAGTTAGAAGAAATAGCTTCAACTGTTCGTTATGAGACGGATAAAATGGTTCGTTCTGTATTGACTGACCCTGAGCCTACTCCAGAAGAACTTTGGATGGATGTCTATAAAGAAGGAGGTCAGGCTTGATGCGATCTATTACCTATCTGGAAGCAGTAAATGAAGCACTAGATGAAGCGCTACAAGCTGACCCAAAGGTATTTTTATTAGGGGAAGACATTGGTGTTTATGGTGGCGGTTTTGGTGCAACTCAAGGGCTGCAAGAAAAATATGGTGCAGAGCGAGTTCGAGAAACACCAATCTCTGAGAGTGCTATAGCTGGTGTAGCTGTGGGAGCGGCAATGACTGGAATGCGACCGATTATGGAACTGCAATTTTCTGATTTTATTACGGTTGCTATGGACCAGCTAGTTAACCAAGCAGCGAAAATTCATTATATGTATGGAGGGAAAGCCAGTGTTCCAATGGTGATGCGCACTGCCGGAGGCTCTGGTACCGGTGCAGCAGCACAGCATTCTCAAAGTTTGGAAAACTGGATGGCACATATTCCCGGATTAAAGGTGATTCAACCGTCGAATGCCTATGATGCAAAGGGCTTGCTTCATGCCGCAATCGAAGACGAGAATCCTGTGATGTTCTATGAACATAAACTACTTTATAAGACAGAAATGGACGTACCTGAAGCGAAGTATACTCTGCCGATCGGCAAAGCAGCTATTAAACATGAAGGCCAAGATGTAACTATAGTTGCGACGGGAATTATGGTAGAGAAGGCGTTGGAGGCCGCTACGATTTTAGAAAAAGAAGGAATGAGCTTGGAGGTCATTGATCCGCGGACTTTAGTCCCCTTGGATAAAGAGACGATTTTGTCTTCTGTCGCAAAAAATAAGCGCGTAATCGTTGCGACAGAAGCAGTCAAGAATAGCGGATTCAGCGCAGAGCTTGCCGCGGTGATTGCTGAATCCGAAATCAGCAGACAGTTGCTTCACCCAATTGTTCGACTTGGAGGTGAATTTGTCCCAATGCCGGCTCAGCGAATCCTTGAAGAAATGGCGACACCGCAAGTAGAAACGATTGTTCAGGCAGTCAGACAAATGATGAAAGAGGGATAACATGAGAATCAGTGAAGATCGTCGGAAATTATTGAAGGTTGCGACCCTTTATTATGATACTGGACTGACACAGGCAGAAATTGCCAGAAAAATGTCCATTTCCCGTCCGGTGATTTCCAAAATGCTGCAACAGGCAAAAGAGGACGGTATCGTCAAGGTATCGATTCACGATGACTCTGCATACGCGGTCAAGCTCAGCTTAGAGCTGGCTGACCGCTATCAGTTGGATGAAGTGATCATTGTTCCTGACAATGATTATAGTCCTGAATTGAAAATAAAAAGAAAAGTCAGTGAAGTAGCTGCTGATTATTTGGGAAGCATTTTAGAACCGAATATGTCCATTGGCTTATCTTGGGGGACTACATTGGCAGATGTGATCGATGCACTGCCTTTTTATTCGTTTCCAATGATTGATGTGTGTCCGCTTGTTGGCGGTGTATCCAGTGAACATTTGTACTATGATACGAATCATTTGGCTTTTCGTTTATCTGAAAAGCTGAATTGTCGTTGTCAGTATGCCTATTTTCCGGCATTAGCAGAAAGTGGAGAGTTGGCGGATGTCCTAAACAAAAGTGAGATGCTGCAAACCGCAATGAATCATGCAATGAAGGTTGACTTGGCAATTATTGGTGTGGGAAATCCAACAAAGCACTCAACTTGGAACGAGTTAGGTTATTTTGATGAACAGAATATGTTGAACATCAAGCAAGACAGCATCAAAGGTGATGCAGTAGCATCATTATTTGACAAAAATGGTCAAACAGTGAACAATACAATTAGTAGACGCATGCTTGGAATAAAGGTGGAAGACCTAACGGGTATTCCTAAAGTCATGGTGATCGGCAGTGGGAAAGAAAAAGCGGAAAGTATCCATCCGTTGTTAATGGGCAACTACTGTTCGATTTTAGTCACAGATCAAATTGCCGCCGAAGCATTGCTTGCGATGTGAAGACTGAGAAAATTGGGTAGGGAAAACTTGAAATCCAATAAGAAGTACACTACAATATATCAGTAAATAAATTGTGTTCATTGCTAAACATTTATTGAGTAGCAACTGAGGCTCTGGTATTTGAAGAAGTTGCAACGCTCAGGCTGCCTTGTGAGGCTGCGCAAACACTATGAGTAACTCTCTGTCGCCATATGAAAGCGGCGGATAGTCATATAGAAGGAACCGAATACAAGCAGTTCAGGTTTCAATAGGTAAAAGGAGGTTTATTATCATGGATTTAACACAAGGAACAGATGTTTCTATTCAATTGAAAACAGAAGTAAAGCAAGGGGGAGAAACGAAAGATTTCTTCTTTGACTTGACTGGTCAAATCGTAAAGATTGGCGATACACTTTATATCCGCTATAAAGAAGTGCTGGAAGAAGGCCAGGAAACACCTGTAACTATCAAAGTCGAACCAGATGGGAAAATTCAACTGATTCGCTCAGGAGAGTTGCGGATGCGCTTAAAATTTGGCTATCGCGAGCGGCTGGAAACTACATATCGGACACCTTATGGACTCTTTGAAATCACTACATTTACACATAACTTGAGATTTAGCCTGAAGGACCAGCCTGTTTCAGGATCGATCGTTATTGACTACGATCTTTATTCTCAAAGTGAAAGAGTTGGAGAATACCATTTAGAGTTGGAATTTACTGCATAATTGTAAAAGAATCAATTGCTTTTTCTGGTGTGATTTTGTATGATAAAGTGTAGACTGTGAAAGGACGTGTACTACTTGGAAATTAATGTATTTGAAGGATTGAACAAGAGCGAATTATCCATGATTGAAGTTGCCCATGCAATTTTAGAGCAAAAGGGAGATGTCATGGATTTCTCAGACTTGGTAAATGAAATCCAAAACTATCTTGGAACGTCTGATGGCAACATCCGCGATTCTTTAGCGCAATTTTATACTGACCTGAATATTGATGGAAGTTTCATCTCTTTAGGGGACAATCAGTGGGGCCTCCGTTCATGGTATCCAATCGATTCAATCGATGAAGAAGTAACACATGGCCTTGATGAAGACGAAGATGAAACACCACGTCGTAGAAAACGTAAAAAAGTCAATGCGTTCATCATGAGTACAAATGATGAGGATGTCATTGATTACAATGATGATGATCCGGAAGATGCAGAATTGACTGCTGACGATGATGAAGATCTATATGATGACGAAGAAGACGAAGATGAAGAAATCAAAGCATATAACAGTGATCTGCAGGAAATCGGTGCAGATGAAGATGAAGAAGACGATGAATTGGAAGAATTGACAATCATCGACGATGAAGATGTTGACAGTGATTTTGATGATGAGGACGAGGAAGAAGAAGAGTACAAGTCTGAAGAAGAATAGTCAGCGTTAGCAAGTGTAGGCAGAATAGTGAAGCTGGGACACAGGTTGTCTCAGCTTTTTTCTGTTTTTACATCAGTTGATGTATGGATAGTTTCAACAAAGGAATATATTTCTTCTTAAAAGTAACGAGAAATCGTGAAAAATGGATGTATCCACTAAAAATTAAGAATTAACAGTTGATTTTTCTTATTTATATTATATAATTTCTTATATAGAAAGGATGAGGGAGATGGCAGAAGCGAAACCTTATGGTACTGTGCTGATCAAAGCAGCAAAAATTATGGATCATTTATCAGAGCATCCCAATCATTCTCTACAAGAAATCGCGAATAGTACCGAAATGACGGCATCAACAACCATCAAGATTCTTGATACGCTTGTGCTGATCGGTTATGTTCAAAAAAATGAGGACAAAAGCTATCGCCTAGGTTCGAAATTGATTCGCTATGCAAACCAACGATTGGAACAGCTTGATTTGGCTGAGATCACTTATCCTTATTTAGAGAGCCTGCAACAGACGATCGATGAAACGATTCATCTCGGTATCTTGAATGATAATGAAATATTGTATATCAATAAGCTTGAGCCAAAGCATCAGACGATTCGGATGTCTTCGAAGGTGGGGATTACTCGCCCGTTGTATAGTTCGGCAATGGGAAAAGCAGTGTTGGCGAAGTTTGCTCAGCCTGAGTTTGAAGCTTATTTGGACAGCCATGTGTTGACACCGTATACGGAAAATACAATTACGAATCCGCTTAGACTGGCCAAAGAACTAGAGGAAATCCAAAAAACGGATGTAGCGTTTGATGATGAAGAAATGGAAATGGACATCTTTTGTATCGGGGCCTCTATTGAAAAAGAGGATCAAATCATTGGTGCATTTAGTGTCAGTATGCCTAAATATCGGTTGAATGAAAAGAATAAAGAACTGATTATTCAAGCAGTATTAAAAACTAAAAAAGAGCTTGAACAGGTGCTAACAAACAAGTGAAACGAATAAAACGGGAAAACAGGAACCAACTGTTTTTCCGTTTTTTTTGTGAGTAAGAGCGGCGAAATACTATACATTCGCGCGAAAAAACGCGTGAACTCGGACATTAACAATCCAATAATGTTTCTTTCTTTTGAATCATTCCTTTGCTCACTTTTCAGGAGAAATACCATAGAGGAAATAATCTGCTCTTTTTTTGTTGTTTTTGAGTAAAATCTTCCTAAAAAACGTTTGCAATTTCTTATTTTCTATGTATAATGAAAGTATAAATTTCCTAATAATAAAATAAAATTTCCAAATAAGAAAAGAGTGGTGTGCTTGAAAAAAGTAAATATTCTTCAACGATTGGAAACAGCTGGTGTTATTGCTGTTGTTCGTGGGAAAGACAAAGAAGAGGCAATCAAAGCAAGTCATGCAATCGTAAAAGGCGGCATGCATGGATTGGAGCTGACATTCACAGTGCCTCGGGCTGATGAAGTAATCAGAGAGCTGGCAGAGTTCTACAAAGACCAACCGGAAGTTGTTATCGGTGCCGGTACGGTTTTAGATGCAGTGACTGCACGTTTGGCTATCATGGCTGGAGCAGATTATATTGTGAGTCCAACCTTCGATCGTGAAACAGCAGAAATTTGTAATTTGTATCAGATTCCTTATCTGCCTGGATGTATGACGATCACTGAAATGAAGGAAGCATTGAAGAGCGGAGTAGACATTATCAAGTTATTCCCGGGAAGCGCCTATGGTCCAAGCATCATTTCTGCTTTCAAAGCACCAATGCCTCATTTGAATATCATGCCAACAGGTGGCGTGAGCTTGGATAATATGGACGAATGGTTCAAAGCGGGTGTCATTACAGTAGGTGTAGGTGGTAATTTATTGGCACCGGCTGCTGTCGGTGATTTCGATAAAGTAACAGAGGTGGCTGCGCAATATATGGCGAAGTTCCATGAAATAAAAGGAGCATAGCCATGGGGAAAGTAGTAACTTTAGGAGAAATCATGCTGCGCTTTTCTACTGAATGTGGCACACGTATCGCACAAACTGAAACATTCACAGCTCATTATGGTGGTGGCGAAGCAAATGTCGCTGTTTCCCTATCAAACTATGGTCATCAAGTAGCATTTGCCAGTAAAGTTCCGGATAACGCATTGGGTGAAGCGGTGAAGAAGCATCTCAATCGTTACGGTGTCGATACAAGCTATTTGCTAAAAGGTGGACCTCGTCTGGGGTCTTATTACCTTGAAGCGGGAATTGGCGAACGTGCAGCAAGTGTTATTTATGATCGGGCCGGCTCAAGCTTTGCCGTGATGGAAACAGCTGAATGGGATCTGACACAAATGTTTGCAGGATGTGATATTTTCCATATTTCAGGTATTACGCCTGCGTTGTCTGAAGCGTGGAAAAAGCTGACCCTTGAATTGATCAAAACAGCGAAGCAAGCTGGCTGTCTAATTAGTTTTGATGTCAATTATCGTGGAAAGCTATGGAGCCAAAAGGAAGCGGGAGAAACGATTCGTGCTATCTTACCATTTGTAGACTATTGTTCAGCTGGAAAACTGGATGCACAGCATTTTCTCGAAGTTCCGGCGTATAACGGAACTTCTGAAGATGAGGAAACAACCTATTACTACCAAGAAATGCAAAAGAAATACCCAAACATTTCTGTTTTTTATTCAACCAAACGTAAGGTTCATTCTGCCAGTGCCAATGATTTGATCGGTACACTTTGGGCGGAAGGCAATTATTATGAATCCCAATGCCATTTGATCGATCCAATCGTTGATCGTGTTGGCGGTGGAGATGCTTTTGCAGGGGGCGTTCTGCACGGTCTGTTGAATAAGGAAGACTATCAGAAAGTAATTGACTTTGCAACAGCGGCCTCTGCCCTGAAGCATACAGTGCATGGCGATTGCAATCAATTTAGTCAACAGGAAGTTGAAAGCTTTTTGGCTATGGGTTCAGGAAAGATCATTCGTTGATCTAGTCATTATCAAAAAATAGAGTTAGGTGGTTGAAACAATTGTTTCGATCATGTCAAAAATAGAGAGGAGCACCATTACTATGCAAAACATGGAAACACGTTACACACACAGTCCGGAGGATATCCGTCACTATTCAACAGAGCAGCTGAGAGACGAATTTTTAGTAGAGAAGGTTTTTGTACCGGGTACGATTACTTTAACGTATACACACAATGACCGTATGATCTTCGGTGGCGTAACTCCTGCAAAGGAAGCGTTAGAAATTGTATTAGATAAAGAATTAGGTGTAGATTATTTCTTAGAGCGTCGCGAGTTGGGTGTAATCAACATTGGTGGACCAGGCTTCATCGAAATCGATGGACAAAAAGAAGCAATGAAAAAACAAGACGGATATTATATCGGTAAAGAAACACGTCATGTTGTTTTCTCTTCCGAAAATCCTGAGAACCCTGCAAAATTTTACATCAGCTCTGCGCCGGCGCATCACAAATACCCAAATGTGAAAATCAGTATCGATGATATTAAGCCAATGGAAACTGGTGAGCCCCTGACATTGAATGAGCGTAAAATTTATCAATACATTCACCCAAATGTGTGTGAAAGCTGTCAACTACAAATGGGCTACACAATCTTAGAACCAGGCAGCTCATGGAATACAATGCCTTGCCACACGCATGAACGTCGTATGGAAGCATATGTATACTTTGACATGGAACAAGATACTCGCGTATTCCATATGATGGGTAAACCAGACGAAACAAAACACTTGGTATTGGGCAATGAACAAGCAGCAATTTCACCAAGCTGGTCTATTCACTCAGGTGTTGGAACAAGTAATTACTCGTTTATCTGGGCAATGTGTGGCGAAAACATCACCTATACAGATATGGATATGGTACCAATGGATCAATTGAAATAAGAAAAGCTGAATGAACTCGACAGCTCCCAAACAATAAGGGGGAATTGCCACATGGTGTCCTTTACCATGAGACAATTTCAACTTATTGCTGAGAGGAGCTAGTTCATGATGTTAGACAAATAAAAATGAAGAGGAGAATGAACTCATGGATTTTACTATGGATAACTTCCGCTTAGACGGAAAAATTGCTCTGGTTACTGGAGCAGTATATGGAATTGGATTTGAAATTGCCAGCTCATTGGCAGCGGCAGGTGCTACAATCGTCTTCAATAACATTGATCAACAATCAGTGAATGATGGCGTTGAGAACTATAAAAAGGCTGGTATTGATGCAAAAGGTTATGTTTGTGACGTAACCAATGAAGAGCAAGTACAAGCAATGGTGAAACAAATCAAAGAAGAGGTTGGCGTAATCGATATTCTTGTGAACAATGCGGGCATCATCAAGCGTACACCAATGCATGAAATGGCTGCAGCCGATTTCCGTCAAGTCATCGATATCGACTTGAATGGTCCATTCATTATGGCTAAAGCTGTTCTCCCTGGTATGATGGAACAAAACAGTGGGAAAATCATTAATATTTGTTCAATGATGAGTGAACTTGGTCGCGAAACAGTCAGTGCTTATGCAGCTGCTAAAGGCGGACTGAAAATGTTGACGAAGAACATTGCTTCTGAATATGGCGAGTACAACATCCAATGTAACGGCATTGGCCCTGGTTATATTGCAACACCACAAACGGCTCCATTGCGTGAAGAACAGGCAGACGGTTCTCGTCACCCATTCGATCAGTTTATCGTTGGACGTACGCCGGCAGCTCGTTGGGGTACACCGGATGATTTAGCTGGACCAGCAGTCTTCTTAGCTTCAAAAGCTTCAGATTTCGTGAATGGACACATCTTGTATGTTGATGGAGGAATCCTAGCATACATCGGAAAACAACCTTAAGTCTTTAAAGGCCTCCTAAGTAAATAACTGTATATAAAAAATTCCTAAGTATAATATAAAGGGTTCTGCTTCACATGCGTGAGTGAAGTAGAACCCGCTTTTTTGTTTAGGCGATAAGAGAAGAAAGAATATGTGCAGAAATATACACCAACCAGCTAATAGATTCAAGAAGCCGGTTGATGTATCTAGATCTGCTATTTATTCCAGCTCATGAACTGTAATCTTGTTTAGGATTGATGGTGGTCGAAAAAGATGATTTCCTGATTCTGATGCTTTTTCAAATATTCTTTTGGTGTCAGTCCGAACTCCTTTTTAAAGCATTTGAGAAAATGAGGATAGGACTTGAAGCCGCATTGTAAATAGATTTCATTTGAATTTTTATAGGTCACTAACAGTTGTTTTGCATACAGCAATCTCTTTTTCAAGACATAGCTGTGAAACGTAAAACCGGTCGTACTTTTGAACGTCCGGGCAATATAGTATTTGCTGACAAAGAATTTTTTCGCGACATCCTCAAGGGTCAACGAGGCCTCTAAGTTTTCTGAAACGTAAACCATCAACTCTTCAATCAAGCTGTTTTCCATAATTTCTTTCGGTTGTACCTCTTTCTCCTCACTCATCACTAGCTTATTCAAATAAATTAAGAAATTGATGAACTGCTGCTCATACATTAAATCCATTCCGTAAATTTTTTTATCAGCCGGTGCCTCAATCAATGAAAGATAGTATCTTAGCCGTTCTGGATCTGTCTGGATGATTTTGCTTTTTGTCGTACCGGTAGGGTGGAAGCAGCGCTCTAAATTTGTATATTTACTCGATCGGTTTCGTAAGAAGCTTGGTGTGATGAACATGTAGACACGTTCAAAAATTTCTGAGTCCTGTTTGACAATGCGATGTAAGTCTAAATTATGGATAAAAATAACAGAACCAGGCTTCAAAAGATACTGTTTTCCATCTAAATAGAATTCTGCTGTTCCTGATAATGTGCAATGTATCTCATAGAAGTCATGGTAGTGATAAAGCGTTTTCTCTTGAATCACGAAATCCTTTACATGGAAGAGTTCATAGTCATTAGATAGCATGGTGTTCACTAGTGAAGTGTTGAGCAATGTTGACTCTTTCATCAAAATATCCTCCTAAATAATCATTTCTATGCTAACTATAATACACCAAAAATAGAATGAAAAGGCTTTATGTGCAATTTTTGACAGTAATTAGGCAATTTTTACTATATATTCATTTTTGATATATTGTTAAACTAAGAACATGATAAAAGATTGAAAGCGCTTTGAAATAAAACTCGAGAATAGTATAAATGCTAAAGGAGATTGAATGACAAAATGATTATTAAACAAGAATTATTCGTGCCGAAAGAAACAGTAGAAGAGAAAATAGATTTGATGATCAACAATCTGACAACGATCAAAGATAACAGCGGAGAATTTCTCTTGGACTTCGATGGGTTGAAGGTTGACGATAAAAGCTGGACAATTTGGAACTGGCCACAGGGTGTTGGTTTATATGGTATGTACAAAAATTATCGAATCACAAAAAATGAAAAAGCATTGAAGGTCGTCAATGATTGGTTTGACGGCCGTATGAAAGAAGGCGCTCCACCGAAAAACGTCAATACGATGGCTCCGTTATTGACAATGGCGTATCTCTATGAAGATACAAAGGACTCAAAATATGTACCGTACCTAGAACAATGGGCAGAATGGGTAATGCATGATATGCCTAGAACAAATGAGAATGGCTTACAACATGCTACCTATGGTCCGCCAAATACAAATCAACTTTGGGATGATACATTGATGATGACCGTTTTACCTTTGGCTAAAATCGGTAAATTACTAAATCGTCCGGAATATCTGGAAGAAGCAAGACATCAATTCCTGATTCATATCAAATACTTGATGGATAAGAAGACGGGCTTGTGGTATCACGGTTGGACGTTTGAAGGCAATCATAACTACGCGGAAGCGTTATGGGCTAGAGGAAATTGTTGGATTACGATTGCTATTCCTGAAATCATTGAAATCCTTGAGCTTCCTAAAGGAGACGGACTGAGAGATTTCTTGATCAATACATTGAACGCTCAAGTTGCTTCTCTAGCGAAATATCAACATGAATCAGGCTTGTGGCATACATTATTGAATGATCCAAGCTCTTATCTGGAATCTTCTGCAACAGCTGGGTTTGCTTACGGTATCTTGAAAGCTGTTCACAAAAAATATATCAGCAGTGAGTACGAAGAGGTTGCTTACAAAGCAATGGCTGGACTTTTGGAAGAAATCGATGACAAAGGGGAAGTGCAGCATGTCTCTATCGGAACAGGGATGGGTGATGATTTAGACTTCTACAAAAATATTGGCATGACAGCAATGCCTTATGGACAATCATTAACCATTCTATGCCTGACAGAATTACTTGTTTCTTATTGCTAAAACAATCAAATAGAAATAGGGTACGGTTTTCATCAGCTGTGACCTGTTGTGTCATAGCTGATAGACCTGACCGTTATTGAAATGACGTCATGGGGTGTTAGTTGTAAGCAACATTTCAAGAAGAAAATGAAGCAATTATGCAAATAGAAAAACCAGGAGGAAAAAGAATGAAGAAAAGACATGTTATTTCTGGATTAATGCTTTCAGCAGCTGGATTGGCCTTGTTAAGTGGTTGCAGTAGTTCAGATGCAGCTTCAGACGGAAAAATCATCTTACGCTATGCATATGCCAGCAATAGTCAGCCTGTTATTGATTCGATGAATGAATTTGGCAGGTTAGTTGAAGAAAAAACAGATGGAAAAGTAACCATTGAATATTTCCCGGATGGACAGCTTGGTGGAGAAACAGAATTGATTGAGTTGACTCAGACTGGTGGGATTGATTTTACAAAAGTCAGCGGGTCTGCGTTGGAAAGCTTCTCAAAAGATTACTCCATTTTCGCAGTTCCGTATATCTTTGATCATGAAGAACACTTTTTTGAAGTGATGGAAGATGAAGAGATCATGGATGGCATCTATAACTCTACAGAAGAGTTAGGGTTCGTTGGATTGACTTACTATGATTCAGGTCAGCGAAGCTTTTACATGACAGAGGGGCCAGTCAATAGCCCAGCTGATTTAAAAGGGAAAAAAATTCGTGTTATGCAAAGTGAAACCGCAATCAAGATGGTTGAATTGTTAGGCGGCTCACCTGTTCCTATGGGAAGCTCTGAGGTATACACCTCGTTACAGTCTAATCTAATCAATGGAGCAGAAAACAATGAATTTGTACTGCACACAGCTGGTCATGGTGGCGTGGCGAAATATTACTCTTATGACGAGCATACACGTGTTCCTGATATTGTAATCATGAATGATAGTGTGAAAGAACGCCTTTCAGATGAACAATATGAAGCAATCGTTGATGCGGCGAAAGAATCGACAGAATTTGAAAAGGAAGTGTTCAAAAAAGCGGTCGAAGAAGAAAAGGCGATTGCGGAAAAAGAATACGGCGTTGTCTACAACGATGTTGACAGCACACCTTTCCAAGAAGCGGTTCAGCCGTTGCATGATCAGTTCAAGAATGACGAGAATTACAGCGAGCTTTATGCGAAGATTCGTGCTGTAGCGGATGAAATGGAGTAGGGGGAGTAAGAATGAAAGCAGTAAGAAATGCTTTAGATAAATTTTTGGAGATTTTCGGTTCTGTTCTTTTGACAGTGATGATTCTGGTCGTTCTTTATCAAGTATTTACCAGAACTGTATTGAATAGTCCGAATACCGTAACAGAAGAACTTGTTCGTTTTGGCTTAGTCTGGTTGTCAATGCTGGCTTCTGCCTACGTTGTTGGGAAAAGAAGCCATTTAGCTGTAACTATGCTGAGTGATCACCTTAGTGGAAGCAATAAACGGTTGTTAGAAATTGTTGTACAGGTCTTATTCTTAGTGTTCGCAGCAGTTATCATGGTTTTTGGAGGCTGGAAAGCAGTAACTGTAACAATGGGACAGATTTCACCATCCCTTTCTATTCCGATGGGGTATGTCTATCTAGCTGTTCCTGTATCAGGAGTTATTATGTTTATCTACAGTCTGCTGAACCTATTGGAACAGCCGGTCAAAGAAGAAAGTGAACAGGAGGGGTAGATATGGCGTTAGAAGCAGGTCTGATTTTATTCATCGTTTTTGCCATATTGTTGATTTTGGGAATGCCTATTGCAATCAGTGTAGCTGTTTCCTCGATCGCAACGTTGTTGTTAGTTGTTCCATTTGATATTGCAGTCTTTACCTCTGCACAGAAAATGGTGTCCAGTTTAAATAGTTTCTCTTTAGTAGCCATTCCGTTCTTTGTCCTCTCGGGGATTATTATGAATGGCGGCGGAATCGCTGAAAAGCTCGTGAATTTCGCCATGTTGTTTGTTGGCCGTGTGCCAGGCGGATTAGCACATACGAATATTCTGGGTAATGCTTTGTTTGGTTCAATGTCCAGTTCAGCGATTGCAGCTTCAACAGCAATTGGTGGCGTATTGATTCCTCAACAGGTCAAAGCCGGCTATGATCGTAAATTTGCGACAGCTGCCAATATTGCTTCGGCACCGACAGGAATGGTTATTCCTCCAAGTACTGCGTTTATCATGTATTCATTGGTTGCCAGTGGAGCATCGATTTCTTCTCTATTTTTAGGTGGTTATTTAGTAGGGGCATTATGGGCATTAAGTATCATGTTTGTCGCGTTTGTACATGCAAAGAGAAATAACTACAAAACAATTAGTCGTTCAGAACTAGGTTCAGTTGGAACTGTTTTGAAAGAGGCATTACCAAGTGTCATGCTGATTGTTATCATCATCGGCGGGATTTTGTCTGGTTTATTTACAGCAATTGAAGCATCAGCGATTGCTGTCGCTTACTCACTGTTTATCGCAATTTTCTTCTATAAGACAGTGACTGTTAAGGATATTCCGAGAATGCTAAAAGATGCTGTATTAACTACAGGTACGATTGCTTTCTTATTGGCAACATCTTCCATGATGTCATTTGCGATGGCCTTTACAGGGATTCCACAGGCGATCAGCGCAGCGATCCTAGGTTTGACAGATAATAAAATCATTATCTTATTGTTAGTAAATATTGTGTTGCTGATTGTAGGAATGTTTATGGATGTTGGTCCGGCAATCATGATCTTTACACCGATTTTCTTACCGGTTGTAACGAGTGTTGGTGTTGATCCTGTTCATTTCGGATTGTTCGCAATCATGAACTTATGTGTGGGTTCGATCACACCGCCAGTTGGTTCAGGGCTGTATGTTGGAGCCAGTGTCGGTGGGGTCAAAGCAGAACAGATGCTCAAGCCCCTCGTCCCATTCTATATTGCTATCTTAGCAGTATTACTCTTGATTACCTATTTCCCAGATGTTGTTATGTGGCTGCCAAATCTCGCTTCTTAATCACATAAAATCAGTTTTTCGTGATCACCCCAAACTTTCACGAAAAACGATAGAATAACCAGAGAAGGCAGTTTTCTATAGATCAAAGGGGGAGGTCAAACAGTTAACAGTTAAAAAATAAAGAAGCAGGGCTACTGATAATCATTGATTGTCAGCAGCCTGTTTCCTATTTTATAATCAGAAAGTAATGAAAACGAAGAGGAGTGTCGATTTGTATAATTTAACCGTTAGAGGGCATGATATATCAGGAAATCATACCTATACTGAATTACCTGAAAAAATAAAAGCAGTTGGAATCAGCAATGTTCAACTCGCTTTAGCTATGTCGTTCCCTGAACTGCCGAGTGGCAAAGAGCATCTGTCACCGGGCTTTGGTACTTATATGAAAAATACATTTATGAAACAAGAGGTGCAGATTGCCATTTTGAGCTGCTATATCAATATGATTCATCCCGATGAAGTGATACGTGAAGAAGCTTTACAGAAATTTGAAAGCTATCTAAAATATGCAAAGTATTTTGGGGCTTCGATGGTTGCTTCAGAAACAGGGAATGTTTTAGAAGAAATCATTTATACGGAAAAAAACTTTACAGAAGAAGCATTTGAAAAAGCGGTTGTCTCAATCCAACGATTAGTAGACTGTGGTGAGAAATATGGCATGATGGTCGGTATCGAACCAGGCTTGAATCATCCAGTTTATTCCGTAGAAAAAATGAATGTACTTGTTCAACGCATCGATTCCGATTATTTGGGTGTGATTTTGGATGCAACCAACTTGATCACAGCAGATAATTACAAAGATCAAACAAAGATTCTGCAAGAAGCGTTTGACCTTTTCGGTGAAAAAATTGTAGCCATTCATTTGAAGGATTTTGTGATAGAAGAGGGGAAGATCGTTCCAACTGCTGTTGGTGAAGGTTTGATGGATGTCAAAGGCATGTTGGACATTATCAATAAGAACAAGCCTTTGATCAACATTGTGTTGGAAGAAACGAAAGATGAGAAAATCGCTCAAGCGAAGAAACTGATCGAGACATTGTAAGAAGGAAATGATTTTGAGAATAACATATCTGTCGAACTCCAATCGTGTAAAAATACGGGGAGATCGACAGATAGAAAAAAGCTTGATAGCATTGACTTTTGCTCAATTGATTGGATAAAATAAGTTAAGAAGAAGAGAAATAATGAGGGGTCGACAGAAATGGCCCCTCAATCCCTTGCTACACAAGGGAGAAAATGGAGTGGGGTTCTAATCTAAACAGAATGTAATGTAAATGAAAATTGATGAAAAACAATAAATATCTCCTATAAGCGTTCTAATCTAAACAGAATGTAATGTAAATGCAGCTAATGCAATAATAAGCATTCCAGCATACATGTTCTAATCTAAACAGAATGTAATGTAAATACGGGTGTCTCTAAACAGTGGATTAGAAGATATTTTGTTCTAATCTAAACAGAGTGTAATGTAAATACGAAAAACGTTTATTTCGAGCTACATACTCCTCGTTCTAATCTAAACAGAGTGTAATGTAAATACATCAGCATGTCCCAACCTTGCTGAAATCGTGTGGTTCTAATCTAAACAGAGTGTAATGTAAATGTTTTAGCTGTAATCTCTAACTGGTTGTCCTCCGAGGTTCTAATCTAAATATTGTGTAATGTAAATTCCACTACGATATCGTCTTTTACTTCCGGACTTCGTTTTTTTCTAAGCAAAGTGTACAAGCATAAAAACGAATAAAAAACGAGCCTTGCATTTTTTCGATGCAAGGCTCGTTTACGTATTTTAAACTAATTCAAATGAGGCTTCCAGTGTATCTTGACTATTTGGACCAACGAAAACAAGGAATGTGCCATTCTCGACAGCGTAGTGCATTGAGCGAGTATAATAATTTAATTCGTCTCTAGTTAATGTGAATGATACAGTAGTTGTGCTGTTTCCGGCTACTGTTATTTTCTTGAATTGTTTTAATTCCTTAACAGGTCGAACAACTGAACCGACAACATCTTGGATATAAAGCTGGACGGTTTCCAAGCAATCTCTTGTGGAGTTGTTCTTGATTTGTACGCTGATAGTTAGCTCGTCGGTCATTATTGTATCACTCACTGTCAGCTCAGTGTATTGAATATCACTGTAGCTCAGTCCATAACCAAATGGGAAAAGTGGTGTGTTTGGGCTGTCAAGATATTTAGAAACAAAGCGACCGGAATGTGTCGAGCTAGTCAACGGACGTCCTGTTTTGAACTCATTGTAATAAATGGGTAACTGTCCAACAGAATAGGGGAAGCTCATGCTTAATCGTCCGGATGGATTAGATTTCCCAAATAGGATATCAGCAATTGCATGTCCGCCTTCGGTTCCCGGGAACCAGACCTGTAAGATGGCATCGATTGTGTCCGCTTCTTCTGTCAGAATAAGAGGGCGACCACTGATGGATAACAAGACCGTCTTTTTACCAAGCTTCACTAATTGTTTCATGAAATCTCGTTGAATCTGAGGAAGACGTATGTCCGTACGACTACCAGCTTCACCACTTTGCATAGTATGTTCACCCATCGCAAAAATGATGATGTCTGCTTTTTCTGCCGCAGTTAGCGCTTGAGTCAAATATTGGGCTTTTTCCTTGTCAGACATAGACAAGCTGTCGATCATATCTTTTGTGGCACCGAATTCTCCTAAAAATTCATAGCTTTCCAGCATATCACAACCTTTTTCGACCTGAAAGTTTTCTGGTTTGAGATAAGCTTCGATTCCTGTTTTGATGGAAATTGTATCCGTAGTTTTGCCATGAACTGCCCATAAACCAATGAGTTCTTGATTGTCTCCATAAGGCCCAACCAACAAGATTTTTTCATTAGCTTGAGGATCAAGTGGCAGAAGCTCATTGTCGTTTTTTAATAATACAATTGATTCGGCCGTTACTTGTTTTGCTAGTGTCCGATGCTCTTCTTTAAGTAGTGTTTCTTTTTCTATCACTTCATTTGTTCCTCTATACGGATCATCGAAAAGTCCAAGGTCATTTTTGAGCTTTAATACGCGAAGAACAGCTTGGTCGATTAAAGCGCCATCAATACGACCTTCATTGAGTAAAGGTTGTAATTCATTAGCGTAACAGGGCGATTTCATATCAATATCATTTGTCGCTTTGATCGCTAGATAAGCGGCTTCTTTATTGTCTTCAGCAATGCCATGATCGATTAGTTCTCTGACTGCTGCATAATCAGAAATGAGCACCCCGTCAAAGCCCCATTCATCGCGCAGGATATCTTTTAAAATGAATTCATTTCCGGTAACAGGAACCCCATCATAGGTATTGAATGAAGTCATGACCATTTTGCAACCGGCATCTATCGCTGCTTTGTAGCTTGGAAGGTAGTCTTGTCGTAATTTTCTTTCAGACATATCAACAGTGTTGTATTCTCTCCCAGCTTCGGCTGCACCATAAGCAGCAAAGTGCTTCACGCAAGAAGCGATTCCTTTTTGCTTATCCAAATCCTTTTGAAGACCACGGACCATGGATGAAGCAAAGGCTGAATTTAGCAGGCTGTCCTCGCCAGTAGATTCCAAGCAACGCCCCCAACGTGCATCTCTGACCAAATCAACCATCGGAGCAAAGGTTACATGGGCCCCACCGGCTTGAGATTCCTTGCCGATCACTGTATAGGCTTCCTCTATAAGCTCGGGATTCCACGTTGCGCCTAGTCCAAGTGGAATAGGGAAGACAGTGCGATAGCCATAGATGATATCTGCCATAAACAGTAAAGGGATCTTATGGTTGGAGTTTTCAAGGTACTGTTGTTGGATTTCACTGGTTTTAATTGCGCCGGCAACATTCAAGACGGAACCGACATTTTTTAGGATATCATCTGAAATACCCAGCTTTTGTTGAGGACCGACAGTCAATGCAGAGGTATTAAAGAACTCCCCGGACAATTGAACGAGCTGCCCGACTTTTTCTGTCCATGTCAAGGAATGGAGCAGCTCCTGTAATTTTTCTTCTTTCATGATAAGGCCTCCCGGTTATGATTATTCTTTTTCGGCTTCTTGTTCTAAGCGATAGGTTTCGTTATCCATCGCTTTGAACCATGGGTACCAAAGCAAGGGAGATAAAATCAATTGGATAAAGAGCTGTAAGAGAATGATGGAAATACTTCCTTGGACAGCGGCATGAAAACCGATAGGTAAACCAAAAATTGCCTGTACACCAGAGAAATGTGCAACTAAACCAGACTTGGTCAACAGATAAGCTAATAATAATGCAATCGAGTTATTTGTAATGAAAGGGACGGCTAATCTGAAATTTAAAACGAGGGGTGTCCCGAAAATAACTGGTTCCGTAATGCCAAACAACGCAGGGACGATAGATACTTTTCCGACTTCTCGAAATTGCTTACTTTTTGCTCGTAGCATTAAAAGTACTAAGCCAAGGGCCATACCACCCCAAGTGATAATATTGAAAAAGGCTAGACCGGTGATGTTTGGTGGTGTCTGACCTGCAGCGACTGCATTCAAATTCTCCACATCCATTGCCATCCATAAGGCCGTAACGATGGGCATAACAACGTTTGTTCCATGAATCCCAAAGAACCATAGGATTTGCTGAATCAAGGAGATAAGAATGACTGCTCCGATCGATCCGCCAATTCCTTGTAGCGGTTTTTGAATGATTGTGTAGACAAATTCATGCATATTTCCAAATGAAGTCATTTCAAACAGTGAAGAAATAAGAATAAATACTAATCCAATCAAAATTGTAGGAAGAATGGACTCAAATACTTTTGTTACCATTGGCGGCACACCTTCAGGCATCTTAATTGTCCAGCCTTTTCGCTTGATGCCTAGATATAGACGAGCGCTGACTAGTCCTACAAACATAGCAGAGAAAACGCCGGGCGCACCTAGCCAAGTAGTGGGTATAGCTGCTACCTCATCTGTAGTAATCCCAAGTGGTGTGATGATCAGAAAACATAATAAAGAAATAATACCTGCAGAAATCCCGTCTTCGTGTTCATCAAGATTTCTTACGAGCTGATAGGCCATCAACACAACTACATAAAGAGCCATGGCACCAATTGTGACTGTATTCAATTTTACAAATAAATCTGAAAAATCTCCTAAAAATGATAGAAATGGTAATGAAGCGGGCAATATCATTAACAACACGGCGATTGATCCGATAAGTACCGGGCCCAAGGTTGCCATCATTGCTCCTGAGATTGCTTTTAGATACGGACTGTTTCCCATTTTATCGAAAAAGGGACTCAACCGATCAAATAAGTGACTGATTTTTGCTTTCAAAATGAACCTCTCCTTTTCGCTTTGATACTTGTATTATATTCGGAAGCGCTTAACTTTTCTTTTCGGATTTTTACGAAAAATCGGTCATATTTTTACTTTAAATATGTTTGCCGGTATTGCTTTGGAGAAAGACCGTATTCTTCTTTAAACGCGAGATAAAAGGATTTTACATTTCCGAATCCGCATTCATTGGAAATAGATAAAATGGTCAAATCTGTATCTCTCAGCATAGAATAGGCCTTATCTAAACGGACCGACCGCAAATAGGCCAGGAAGGTGATACCCATGAACTGTTTATAATATCTTGAAAAATAGGAAGTATTGTAATTAAATGCTGTAGCAACTTCTTCTAAGGTTAGATTTCGATTATGATTTTTTTCTATAAACTGATTGATTTGATCGAGCTGAGCTAGATTTTTAACAGAACGAATCTCTTTAATTTCGACTGTTGGGATAGTAAAAGCTGTCAGCAAAATCGAGAGGATTTCGTAAACTTTACTCATTACCAGCGCACGGCTTGCGATACTATCCTGTTGGTAAATCATACGAATCTCTTTGACTAGTTTGATCAGTTCTGCATTTTCTGATAAATCTTTCTCAAAATAAATCGACTGAGCATACGTTTCCTCGGTGATTCGCTTAATAAAGGTTAAAGGAAACTGAATAACGAATACCTGACTGGGCTCAGGTGTTTTGGTTGAATGGATGATATTGTTGTTGATCAGAAAAAGATGCTTCTTCCGGACTTGATGAACAGATTGAGGGTATCTGATTTCTAGTAGACCGCTTAAACAAAAAAGTAATTCCATACTGCTGTGCCAATGAGGGAGTATCAGTCTTTCAGTATCTCGAGAATGGAATTCAAATATTTTAAAGGGATATTTTTTACTAGGGATAATTTTTTCGTGCTTCATTTATAGGACCTCCTGATGAATGGATAAAATTATGCAGAAAAATAATTAGAGGGTAGAACAATCATTGGCAATGCTAATTGTTTTCCTCTCTAAATCAGTAGTTTTGCTTCTTCTATTATCAAATAATTGAATGGTCTAAACAAATGTAAAGTCTGCTGTTAACCTATTTTTCTATAGACACTTGGTGAGAGCCCAGTTCTTTTTTTAAATAGTCGGCTGAAATAGGCAAAGTTATCCATACCAATTTCAAGTGCAATCTCTTTGATGGATTGGTTTGAATAGCGCAGGAGGTCTTTCGCATAAGATATTTTTTTGTTGATTTGATAATTGATAGGCGGCTGACCAATGTAACGTGAAAAGTCTTTGTTCAGCTGGTATTTATTCACATGAAACAGTTTTTCCAGCTGCTCCATCGTAATGATTTCCTTGAAATGCTGATCAAGAAAGTCCTTCATTGCCAATACATGATCTGGGATTTCTTCGTAGGTGAAATCCAATTGATTTTTTTGAAGCAGCAGCTCGTTTAGTAGTTGATGAAGTAACACAGAGCTTTGGTAGTCAGTTTGTGCATGTTGGCTTTCTTGCAAGAGCAGTAGTTGGTTAACGATCAGATGAATCGGATTCTCCAAAGGTGCTGTCGTTGTGTGAAAGACATTTGATCCATTTTTCATAAATTCCTGATAAAACGCTTCGGAGGTGCCACCAAAAAAATGAACCCAATCCATTTCCCAAGGTTCATCACTAACTGTTTGATAATGCTGGTATTCCCGACAGTCAATGAAGAAGATATCACCGGATTTGATTAAAAATTTCTGATTATTATAGACCAGTCGTCCCTCACCCGAATGCGTAAATTTCATCAAAAAAGAAGGAAGATTTGCTCTTTCTGTATAGTAAGGACGGTGGGCTTTGAAGTGGCCGATCTCCTGCACGTAGTAAAAGAGTTCTTTGCTTCTTTGGTCGGGTGTATCGATGTAACGTGTGGAGTCCGGGCTCCATGAATGATTTGCTTTTTCCCAATAGCTCATACGTTGATTCCTTTCTCTGTTTTTTGTAGGGGATTTATCGTAGAAGTGTGAGTTGGACATCGCTCAAGTCCTACGCTCAATCTATGACTAAGCCTGAAAAAACGGTAGACAGAAGCAATTTTAGTAAAAAACTACATCAATATCCGCTCAATAAACATAGGCCCTAAACAGTGACTCGTCACAAGCGAGAATGCATCAACTATGTTTCAAGGTTCTTCGACGATAGGTTGAAAGTGTTGAGAATCACTGATTTGTATGCAGAATAGATGAGGAATAATAGCTACTTGATCGGCAAAAATTGGTGGAGCACCAAGCGGGAATCAATCAACATCGGAATGGAACATTCTATGTTTCTTGTCATTTCCGTGAATAGCATCCTATTGGCGTAAATCACTGTGAGTGACTTATCAGAGCAGATGATGCAGGATATCTACCTAGTGCTTGATACTTAACGCTTCTGGGCCAACTTCGAAATTATATACCAATATAGTGCAATTATATATCAAAAATGTGTGATGTAAAAGTGTTGGATAGAGACTATCATTACTTTGTAATCAGTTATTCATAACGATTTATTCAAAAGAAATGATATCGCTTCATTTTTTATCAAAAAAGTGAAACAGAGGGTGGGAAAATGACAGAAACCTATATTGCTGTGGATATCGGTGCTTCTAGCGGACGTTTGATGAGAAGTGAGCTTCAGCCAAATGGACAAATCACATTAGAGGAGATTCATCGCTTCAAAAACGGTTTTCGTATGAAGGATGAACATGACCGCTGGGATATCAACCGATTGACCAAGGAAATCTTGATAGGCTTGGAAAAGCTAAAAAAATCTGGAATTACAAAATGCTATGTTGGAATTGATACTTGGGCAGTTGATTATTGTTTGATCGATCAAATGGGTGAGTTATTGGAAGAACCGATTTCTTATCGAGATGCACGAACAGAGATGGCTGTAAGTAAATTTTCAGAAACGTGTTCTTTAGAGAAGCTGTATGAAAAGACAGGAATTCAAATCCAACCTTTTAATACGATTTTTCAGTTATTTGTGGAAAAACAAGAGAAGCTAGCTGCTGCTGAAATGTTATTGCTGATTCCAGATTATCTGGGGTATGTTTTTACTGGAAAGGCAGTAACAGAAAAGACCAATGCTTCAACGATGCAGTTGCTAAATCCTGATTCACAGAACTGGGATGAAGAACTGCTGACACTTGCAGGCATCCAAAAGGAGCAACTACCGCCATTGACTGATTCCGGGACAATCTTGGGTAGCTTACAGAGGGACAAGTTCTCGGATTTTGATTTGCCGGAAGCAACATTTATCACTGTTGCCACACATGACACTGCTTCGGCGGTAATCGGAACACCGGGTGAGGGAGACGATTGGGCTTATATCAGCAGCGGCACTTGGTCACTGTTGGGGATTGAAACCACCTTGTTCAATGTATCGAGGGAAGCCTTTTTTGAAAATTACACCAATGAATGGGGTGCACACAATACCATTCGATTCTTGAAGAATATCATGGGAATGTGGTTGATTCAGGAAGTTGCTCGTATGCAAGAATATCGTTACAGCTATGCTGAGTTAGCAGAGATGGCTGCAGCAACGCCGGCATTCCAACAGTTTATTGATGTCAATGACCCGAGCTTCCTTAATCCGGAAAACATGATCGAAGCGATTCAAGGGTATTGCGAAAAAACAGAGCAGAAGGTTCCACAAACAGCAGGAGAACTGGCACGCTGTATCTATGATAATTTAGCTCTGTGCTATGCAGTCGAGCTTGAAAAAATGGAACAATTGACAGGAACAGGGCGTAAAATCGATAAGATGCATATTGTCGGAGGAGGCTCGAATAACCGTTTCTTAAATCAGCTGGCAGCCAATATTGCGGGCATCACAGTTGAAGCAGGCCCGGGAGAAGCAACAGCTATTGGAAATATTTTATTACAAATGATCACAACAGGTGTTTTCGCAGATTTGAAGGAAGCACGAAAAGTTATTCAACATTCCTTTGATATTTCAATACATCAACCGGAGACATTTGATAGAACAATAATCGATAACTATAAAAAATTCTTAAAGGGAGCGAACAGTTAAATGACAGTTAAACAAAGATATGAAGAGGCAAAAAAAAAGTACGCAGCACTTGGTGTTGATACAGATGCAGTAATGAAAAAAATGGAGGATGTCAAAATCTCTATGCATGTCTGGCAAGGGGATGATGTCAAAGGATTTTTAAGTGATGCAGAATTGTCCGGTGGTATTTCAGTAACCGGAAATTACCCGGGCGCAGCTCGCACTCCTGAAGAATTGCGGAGTGATCTTGAGCAAGCCTACGCAATGATCCCAGGGAATCATAAATTGAATCTACATGCTATCTACCTTGATACAGAAGAACAGGTGGATTTAAATGAAATCGAGCCAAAACATTTTGAAAAATGGGTTTCTTGGGCAAAAGAGCAAGGTTTAGGCCTAGATTTTAATCCGACATTCTTTTCACACCCAATGTACAAGGACGGTTTTACATTAGCTTCAGCAGATAAAGAGGTTCGTGATTTCTGGATCGAACATGGAAAACGCTCAAGAAAAGTAGCGGAATATTTTGGGAAAGAGTTAGGTCAAGTTTGCGTCAATAACTTCTGGGTACCAGATGGTTTCAAGGACAATCCAATCGATCGTCTTGCACCAAGAAAAAGATTGATGGAATCTTTAGATGAAATTTTCTCTGAAAAATTAGATGAAAACTATACCTTAGATGCAGTAGAAAGCAAGTTGTTTGGAATTGGTGCGGAAGCGTACACGGTAGGTTCCCATGAGTTTTATATGGGTTACGGCTTAACACGCAACAAACTAGTTTGTCTGGATGCCGGACATTTCCATCCAACAGAAGTGATTTCAAATAAATTATCTTCACTGTCTTTATTCAGCGAAGGAATCTTATTGCATGTCAGTCGTCCGATTCGTTGGGATAGCGATCATGTGGTAATCATGGATGATGAGCTTCAAGAGATCGGCAGAGAATTGGTTCGTAATGATTTACTACCGATGACCAATATTGGTTTAGACTTCTTTGATGCCACAATTAACCGTGTCGCTGCTTGGGTCATTGGTACCCGAAATACGCAGAAAGCAATCTTGAAGGCGATGCTTGAACCGATTGAATCACTAAAAGAAATCGAATTGTCAGGAGATTTTACAACACGTTTAGCAATGATCGAAGAATTGAAGGATTTCCCATTTGCAGATGTTTGGAATTATTACTGTGAATCGAAGGGTGTTCCAGTTGGGTTGGACTGGTTACCGCAAATCAAAGAATATGAGCAGGGAATTTTGGGCAAACGCGAAGCATCAACTGGAAAAGACAGCTGCCGTTTTTCTTAAACAGCTGTTGAATAGAACCGAATGACTGAGGAGAGAGTGATCGAATAATGAAAAAATTAGATATTTTACAAGCACCTTTTGTGCAAGAAATGGTAGCTACAACGGCTAATCTTTATCGCTTGGGCTGGGATGAGCGTAACGGAGGAAATATTTCCTACCTATTGAATGAGGAAGAAATCTTGCCGTTTCTTGATCCGGAAAATGTAGTAAGAACGATTCCGATGATTTTTGATGGAAGCAAGCTTGCCGGAAAATACTTTATTGTTACCGGTTCAGGAAAATACTTCAAAAATGTGTGTGATGCTCCTTCAGAAAATTTAGGTGTTGTACGAGTAAGCCAAGATGGAAAAGCCGTTGAGCTTTTATGGGGATTAGAGTATGGCGCGGTACCAACAAGTGAGTTGCCAAGCCATTTCATGAGTCATATTGCTCGTCTGGAAGTCGATCCTGAAAACCGTATCATCATGCACAACCATGCTAGTCATTTATTGGCAATGAGCTTTACGCATGATTTAGACGAAAAAGCATTTACACGTACATTATGGCAAATGTGTACGGAATGTCTGGTCGTCTTTCCGGAAGGCGTTTCAATCATTCCTTGGTTGGTTCCCGGAACAAATGAGATCGGCGAAGCGACTGCTGCCAAAATGAAAGAAACTCGCTTAGTTTTATGGCCTCAGCACGGTATTTACGGTGCCGGTAAGGACATGGATGAAGTATTTGGTTTGATCGAGACAGCAGAAAAAGCAGCGGAAGTGTATACGTATGTCTGTGCTCAAGGTGGTGTAAAGCAAACCATCACCGATGAAAATCTCTGGGCATTAGCGGATGCTTTTGGTGTTGAACCGAAAGCTGGCTATCTGAAAGCTAAATAGGAGTACAAGCCAAAATGATAAAAAAAGCTGTGAGAATGAAGGTCTATCCAGAGAAGCATGAGGAGTATAAGAGACGTCATGATGAACTATGGCCGAAGATGGAGCAAATGCTAAAAGAACATGGCGCACTAAGCTATTCCATTTTCCTTGATCCAGAGACAAGTACACTGTTTGGGTATCTTGAAATTCAAGATGAAGAGCGTTGGTCTCAAACCGCTCAGACTGAAATCAATAAAAAATGGTGGGATTACATGGAGGATGTCATGGAGACGAATCCAGATCATTCACCGGTAGCTGTTGATTTAGTACCTGTTTTTGAATTGTAGACTGAGAGATAGTCAGCATATTTTTGAAGAAGACATTTAGTCTATTTAATAGGAAGATAGAGGGACTTTTTATTAAACGGACATGTTTCCAACAATAGAAGTATGGTAAGCTGAAATAAATGGTATGTAGCGCTTACAAAAATGCTGTTGAGAATGCATGAAGACTATATAAAGTTTAACACTTAAGTAATAAGAGCAGAAATTATGCTCTCATTACTTAAAATATATTTGTGAAAAAGAACACATGAGGAGGAAAAGGATACATGGCAAACAGAATGGTATTAAACGAAACATCGTATTTTGGTAAAGGAGCAATCACTGAGATTACAGGAGAGTTCAAGAAACGCGGCTTTAAAAAAGCGATCGTGATCACGGACAAGGACTTGATCAAATTTGACGTAGCGACGAAGGTCACAGCTTTATTAGACGAAGCTGGAATTGAATATAGTACTTATGATGGTATTGTGCCAAATCCGACCATCAAAAATGTGACAGATGGTGTTGCAGCAGTCAAAGAGGCCGGAGCAGATTGTATTATTGCGATTGGTGGAGGATCACCGATCGATACAGCGAAAGCCATTGGAATCATTGTGACAAATCCTGAGTTTGCGGATGTCCGAAGTCTGGAAGGGGTGGCGGATACCAAAAATCCATGTCTGCCGATTCTCGCAGTCCCAACCACTTCAGGGACCGCAGCAGAAGTAACGATCAATTATGTCATCACAGATGAAGAAAACCATCGTAAATTCGTGTGTGTTGACCCTCATGATATCCCGATTGTGGCTTTCGTAGATAGCGACATGATGATGGGGATGCCCAAAGCCTTGGCTGCAGCAACAGGAATGGATGCGATGACGCATGCAATCGAAGGCTTCATTACCAAGGGAGCGTGGGAAATGACCGATATGCTGCATATCAAAGCAATTGAAATCATTGGTCGTTCCTTGAGAGCCTCTGTAAATGGCGATCAAGCAGGAAGAGAAGATATGGCATTAGGCCAATATATCGCTGGAATGGGCTTCTCAAATGTCGGCTTAGGCTTAGTTCATGGCATGGCACATCCACTGAGTGCGTGGTACAACATTCCTCATGGCGTGGCCTGTGCGTCGCTGTTGCCAACAGTCATGAAATTCAACAAGGACTTTACTGGTGAGAAATACCGTGAGATTGCGTTTGCGTTAGGCTTGGAAGGTGCAGAAACGATGAGCATCGAAGCGGTACGTGATGCAGCGTGTGAAGCGATCGATCAGCTAAGCAAGGATGTCGGCATTCCGGCAACGATTTCAGAGCTGGGGGTAAAAGCAGAAGACCTGCCGCAAATCGCAGAGGATGCGTTCAAGGATGTGTGTTCTCCGGGAAATCCGCGGGATGCGTCAGTAGAAGAGATCATTGCCTTGTATCAAAGTTTGATGTAAGAAGCGAAGCTAGTTTTACTTAAAATGAGATGATGATTAATCGAAAACGTTATCTTCATATTATCACTTGACCTTGAAAGCTTTTGCTTGTATTATACTACTTGGGCACCTTTTAAAAGGTCAGAATTTGAATGTTACTCGCTCCCTATTCTTTTGGATAGGGGCGTTTTCTTTTTTTATAAGAGTAAATTTATTCAATGTTCTCTCTAAATAACTTATACGAAGGGGTTTTTGTAATTATGACAAAATATATTTTTGTTACCGGCGGCGTTGTTTCTTCAATCGGAAAAGGGATTGTAGCTGCCTCTCTCGGACGCTTATTGAAAAATCGTGGCTTGAAAGTAACGATTCAAAAGTTTGATCCATATATTAATGTGGACCCGGGAACAATGAGTCCCTACCAGCACGGAGAAGTGTTTGTTACAGATGATGGCGCTGAAACTGATTTGGATTTGGGTCACTACGAGCGGTTCATCGATATCAATTTGAACAAGTATTCAAATGTAACAACAGGAAAAATTTATTCAGAAGTGTTAAGAAAAGAACGCAAAGGGGAATATCTTGGTGCAACGGTACAGGTGATTCCTCATATTACGAATGAAATCAAAGAAAAAATCATGCGTGCAGCAAAGATGACGGATTCTGATATCATCATCACTGAGGTTGGTGGAACCGTAGGGGATATCGAATCATTGCCATTTCTTGAAGCACTACGCCAAATGAAGGCTGATGTTGGTGCGGATAACGTGATGTACATCCATACGACCTTGATTCCTTATTTAAAAGCAGCAGGAGAAATGAAAACAAAGCCAACACAACATAGTGTAAAAGAGCTGCGTAGTTTAGGGATTCAACCGAATATTTTGGTTGTTAGAACAGAGCTTCCAGTATCTCAAAACACAAAGAACAAATTGGCACAATTCTGTGATGTTGCACCAGAAGCAGTTATTGAGTCCAGAGATGTGGAGACACTTTACTCTATTCCTTTAGCTTTACAAGCGCAGAATATGGATCAGATCGTCTGTGATCATTTGAAATTAGATGTTCCGCAGGCAGATATGGAAGACTGGCGTGCATTAGAAGAAAAAGTGTTAAATCTGAAGAAGAAAACAACCATTGCTTTGGTTGGAAAATATGTTGAATTGCCTGACGCTTATCTTTCAGTGGTTGAATCACTGAAACACGCGGGCTTTGCGTTTGATTCAGATATCGACATTAACTGGGTCGATTCGCAAAACGTTACTGCAGAAAATGTAGACGAGCTTCTTGGTGAAGCAGATGGCATCTTAGTTCCCGGTGGTTTTGGTGACCGTGGGATCGAGGGTAAGATCGAGGCGATCCGTTATGCGCGTGAAAAAGATGTGCCATTCTTGGGTATCTGCTTGGGTATGCAGATGGCCTGTGTGGAGTTTGCACGTAATGTCGTTGGCTTGGAAGATGCCGGATCTGCTGAAACAAATCCGGATATCACAAACAATATCATTGATCTAATGGCTGATCAGGAAAATATTGAAAACCTCGGTGGTACACTTCGTTTGGGCTTATATCCATGTAAGTTGAAAAAGGGCAGTGTAACAGCACAGGCATATGGTGAACAAGAGGTTGTACAAGAACGCCACCGTCACCGCTATGAGTTCAACAATAAATACCGTCAGCTTTTTGAAGATAACGGACTGGTATTCTCAGGCGTGTCGCCAGACAACCGCTTAGTTGAAATCGTTGAAATACCTGAAAAGAAATTCTTTGTTGGCTGTCAATTCCATCCAGAATTGATATCCCGTCCCAACCGTCCACAGCTACTAATCAAAGGATTTGTTGGTGCCGCTTTAGAAAATCAGAAATAGCAACGCTGATAGGTCAATAAGGAAATCACGTGATTGAAAAATGAATGCACATCTAGCTAATTGAGGCTAGATGTGTTTTTTGCATGACAAAAACCTCTGAAACACGTTCAAAAGAAGTGCCTCAGAGGTTTTTCTAATTCTTAATTCCTGCTGATCCGTCAAGGTGTTGGAGTAGGAGTTGGTGTCGGATCAGGTGTTGGCTCTGGTTCAGGTTCCTCGCTTGATGCGGGCGGTTCTTCAGACGATGGCTCTGGTTCAGGTTCTTCAGATGACGGCTCCGGAGTTGGAGTCGGCGTTGGTTCTACTGAAGTGCTTGAACTGGATGAACTAGATGAGCTCTCAACACTGGATTCAGAACTGAATGTGCTCGCAGGTAGTTCACTCGTATAAACCGGTACTTGTGTCTGCGCGCCTTTGACATACAGTTCAGAACCAATACGAACCACGCTGTCAGGCATTTCCCAATCATCGTTTGGTACATTTTGAGAAAGGTAAAGCATCATTTCTCGGTAGATATCAGAGGCAGTGCCCCAATATTCAGAAGGAATTGGGGTATCGCGCTCCTCATATCCCGTCCAAACAGAAATAGCATAATGTGTACTGTATCCAACAAAGCTGCTGTCAGGAGCGATTTCTGTTTCTCCGACTCTACCCATTCGTACAAGGTCTTCATCAGAATAGTTAGAGGTTCCGGTTTTACCTGCTTGAATCAGTCCATCGATCGCTGCGTTGTTGTATCCCTCAGTAATCACGTCTTTCAACATGTCTGTCATCATATAGGCAGTAGAGTCTTTCATTGCTCGTGAACTTTCAGTAGTAAACTCATCGACAGAATCATCTTGATAGACGACTTTACTGACATAATAAGGTTTGTTATAGGTTCCACCATTACCAAATGCCGCATAGGCTGCCGCCAGCTTTAATGAAGAAACGCCATATTTTCCATCACCTAAATCGCTGGTATTACTTGAAATTGCGTTGGCTTGCTCAATAGGATTGAATTCAATCCCGAGTCCTTTTAAGAATTCAGCAGCTTTTTCTCCACCAACAGCATCAAAGGTTTGGACCGCTGTTGTATTTCTTGAGTAGACGATGGCTTTTCGCATCGTCATAGCACCAGAATAAAGCAGGTCTGAGTTGTATACAGAAGTAGAGGTTCCAGCATAAGTTGTCGGCTTATCAACCAATATTTTCCCTGTAGAATAATCCAGGTATTCAATTGCAGGACCATAATCAACCATTGGTTTCATAGTTGAGCCAATATCTCTTCCGGTATTAACTGCAAGATTGTTCGTTAACTGTGCGTCATCAGGGATGTTTCGTCGGCCAATTTGCGCCTTCACTTGCCCGGTTTTGACATCAATAACAGTCGAGGCAACTTGCATATCTGCATCAGGATATTCTACATACTGATCTGTATTGATAATATCAAATAGATATTTTTGGGCCTTCATATCCAGATTCGTATAGATGTCTAACCCATCAGTATAAACGTTTTTCCCAGTCTTTTCTTCAACCTCTGCAATGACCTCTGTTACATAGTTATCGATGACCTTACGATCGGCTGTTGTTTGGTTAAGTGGTTGTAACCCATCTTCAACGGGTGCAGCAACCGCTTGATTGTATTCATCCTCTGTGATTTTTTCATTTTGTTTCATTGTTAAAAGGACGACATCGCGTCGCTCTTTCGCCAATTCAGGGCTGGTATAAGGATCGTAATCATTCGGTGCTTGTGGCATACCAGCAAGAAGAGCAGTTTGTGGTAGGTTTAATTCTGCCAAAGGTTTACCAAAATAGGTTTGTGAAGCCGTCTCCATACCATAAACGCCATTTGCCATATACACTTTATTTATATAATAGGTAAGGATTTCTGATTTTGAATTTTCTCGCTCTAATTCTAAGGCCATCCAAGCTTCTTGTGCTTTTCTTTTCAACGTTTGGTCAGAAGCCTTTGTTGAGAAAAAGGAGAGCTTGATCAGCTGCTGGGTCAGCGTACTACCACCTTGCAGACCACCGGTTTTTAGATTTGAGAAAAGAGAGCCGGCGATTCGAATTGGATCGACGCCATTATGCTTATAGAAACGTTTATCCTCGACGGATACAACGGCATCCTTCAATAGCTGAGGCACATCGTTTGGCTGAATGATTTCACGTTTTTCCGATCCTAGGTCTTCGAAAACTTCATTGTTGATATCGTAAAGTTTAGAAGAAACTGTATCGCTTAATCTGGATTCATCAAGCTCCGGCGCGTCTTTTGCATAAAACCAGAAGAGACCGACACCACTTAAAAGCCCGATGAAACCCAACGCAACAAGACCGATTAATATTTTCACAAAAATGCTTTTTTTCTTTTTTGGTTTTCCCGTTCCACCAGGGGTTTCTGTTGGTGAGAAATTACCATGTTTTTGGGATCGTGTCCCGAATTCGCTTGCCATATTTTAATTGCTCCTTTTTGTTTGAACATGTTTCACTTCATTGTTCGAATATATTTATCAACTGCTTCCAGATAAGGGACTCTAGGTGCCAGACCAATACTGATCTCGATTCCTTCTGTTTCCAACGTACTTAGGTGCAGAGATTTTTTTCCAGTTTGTTGCTCTGACCAGTAATGAATCAGGCGCTCACCGCTTAGAAAAAAGCAACGGTTTAAAGATGAAAACCACAGCAGAACAAAACAAATTCCCTGCTGTGCAATACATTGCTTCATATGAATGATTTGATGCTCATGAAAATTTTTGAAAGGAAAAGATGTTTTATTTTTTGTTTCCTTTGCTTCGAAGTCTAAATAGAGACCGTTATAGACACCATTATAGTCTGTAGTGGAAGCTTGTCTAAAATACGCTTCCTTTATAACAGCAGCACTTCTACGTGGATAATCCACCTTTACGATTTGAACAGGAGTAGGCTTTTTATGGATGACTGCGAGTCCACGGTTCAAATAGAAGCTATTGCTCTGATTGATCTCCTCTTCAAAATCCATGCCCCGCTTACCAAAATCGATTGACTTCTTTTTTTCTTGTTTTTTCTTCTTCAATGCTTCATTATTGTTAAAGGGGGTTCCATTTGGATAATGAAAAACCATATTTATCACACTCCTAGCGAATATTATATCAAAAAATGTACATGAAAGAAAAGGAAAGTCTTATGGAAGTCGTAAAAACAGTTTTTGTCACGGGATATCGTAGCTTTGAGTTGAATGTTTTCCAAGAAAATGATCCAAAAGTAGCGGTTATTAAAAAAGTGTTAAAAAGTGAATTGATTAATTTTCTTGAAGAAGGTGTCGAGTGGTTTTTAATTGCCGGAAATCTTGGGACAGAGCTTTGGGCTGGCGAGGTTATTGCTGAAATGAAAAAGGAGTATGAGGTCAAATTAGGCATTTTGTTTCCTTTTCAGGGATTCGGAGAGAACTGGAACGAGAAAAATAAGCTATTATTAGAAAAAATAGTAAGGCAAGCGGATTATGTTGATTTTGTTAGCCGTAAGCCATATCAGTCTCCTGCCCAGCTAAAAGGGCACACGAAATTCATTTTAGAGCACTCTCAAGCAGCGTTGATGATCTATGATAAAGAGTATCCGGGAAAGAACATGTTCTTTCTACAGGAAGCGGAAGCCTTTTCAGAAACGCACTTTTATGAAAATCGATTAATTTCCATGGACGATTTACAAAATTTTTCTCATGAATAAAGAATCTGTTTGATTTTCCGGCTATTTTTAGATACAATGAAAATGTTGAATTATGAATTGGGATAACGAGTAAAGAATATAATGAGGTGTAGATATGGCAAATTTAATATACAACCCAAAGGAAATCTTACAAAAAGAATTTAAATCAAAAATGCGTGGTTACGATCCAATCGAAGTAGATGAGTTTTTAGACAACGTCATTAAAGACTATGAGGCATTCAATAAAGATATTTTGGCTTTGCAAGAAGAAAACAGTCGATTGACTGCAAAGCTTGAGCAAGCATCTAAGGTATCACAAACAATGCCTTCAAGAAGCGCTGGTATGCAAGAAGCTCCTAAGAGTGCAGCGGTGACAAACTTTGATATTTTGAAGAGATTGTCTAATCTTGAAAGAGAAGTCTTTGGTAAAAAACTAGATGACACGCCGGCACCAACACGTGCAGCTGCACCATCGTATGAACCAGCACCTCAGCAACAAGCTGATAATTCTGAAACACGTCAATTTTAATTTTTTAGGATAAGATTCCTGTAATTTTCGGGTTACCGCGGTCTGAGTAATCAGGCTGAGGAAAGTCCATGCTCGCACAGACTGAGATGTCTGTAGTGTTCGTGCTTAGCGAAACCATAAGCTAAGGTACTCTTTCAGAGTAACGGCAGGAAAAAACGGCTAAGGCTTCGGCTATGTCTGAGTATCCTTGAAAGTGCCACAGTGACGAAGCAGTACGGGAAACCGTACTGGTGGAACGCGGTAAACCCCTCGAGCGAGCAACCCAAATTTTGGTAGGGGCACTCTTCTAAAGGAAATGAACGAGTAGGAGAGGCAGAATACTTCTGCAGATAGATGGTAACCATCAGTTTTTTTACCTGAGAAAATTCTGATACAGAACATGGCTTATAGAAAATTACAGGCAATCAGGCTGACCTTCCAACATTGTTGTGAAGGCTTTTTTTACGAATAGGGATGATTGGAGCAAGAGTGTACATCTCCTGCTGCTTCAAAATGGTCATCATTGGCGAAGAACTGTTCATGGTGTATTCGTTGCTTAAGCTTTACGTTTAGTATCAGTGAATAGGTAACATAGAAGAGACAAATAAATAATGATGCTTCATTACATAGACGTAATGGCAAGAATCAATAAACAGATAGGAGAACAAATATGACGGAAAAAAAATACCAGCTTGTTGCAACCGCAGCCAGTGGACTTGAGGCATTGGTCGGAAAAGAATTAAAGGATCTCGGGATTCCGTGTCAGGTAGAAAATGGTCGAGCACGTTTTGAAGGAACTATGGAAACCATCGCGACTGCAAATCTATGGCTGAGAACAGCGGACCGTGTCAAAATTGTCGTTGGTGAATTCGATGCTTACAGTTTTGATGAGTTATTTGAACAGGTTAAGGCATTGCCCTGGGAGGATTTCCTGCCATTTGATGCAGAATTTCCTGTAGCAGGAAAATCGATTAAATCAAAACTATACAGCACGCCGGATTGTCAGGCAATCACGAAGCGTGCAATCGTTAATCGATTGCGTGAGGTATACCATCGTCCGGCCAGTGTTCCGTTGCCAGAGAGTGGTGCCTTCTTCCAATTGGAAGTTGCTTTATTAAAAGACCATGTAATGATCACGCTTGATACAACGGGACCAAGTCTCTTTAAACGCGGCTATCGTTTGGAGAAAGGTGGTGCACCTTTGAAAGAGAACATGGCTGCAGCATTGGTCACGCTGACGAATTGGCGGAAAGATCGTCCGTTTTATGATCCGGTTTGTGGTTCGGGTACACTCTGTATCGAAGCCGCGTTAATGGGACATAATATCGCACCGGGCTTCAATCGTGAATTTGCGTTTGAAGCATGGGATTGGTTCGATCCATCCGTCATCGAAAAAGTGCGCGCTGAAGCAGAAGAGCAAGCGGATTACGATGTTGTATTGGATATTACCGGTTCAGATATCAATGGCAGAATGATTGAAATTGCACGAGCAAATGCGGAGGAAATCGGCTTAGGCGATTCAATCCAATTTAAACAGCTGGCACTCAAGGATTTTTCTACGGATAAAGAGTATGGCGTCATTGTGGCTAATCCTCCTTATGGTGAACGTCTAGGCGATGAAGAAACAGTAAGAGAACTATATAAAGAAATGGGACAGGTCTTCCGTCCGTTGAAAACCTGGAGTAAATATATCCTGACGAGTGATTTAACCTTTGAGCAATATTATGGGGAAAAAGCAACGAAGAAGAGAAAGCTTTATAACGGTGCTATGCGAACAGATCTATTCCAATTTTGGGGGCAGCGCCCACCGAGAAAACCAAGAACAGAAAACGAGGGATAATCATGAATGAAACATCATTTCTAAGAGAGATAAAAGAAATCGATATGCTGAATCAGGCATTAGGACTGTTGGAGTGGGATGGACAGACAGGAATGCCGGATGTATCAAGTAGTTTTCGAGGCGATGTTGTCGGTTATTTGAACAAGCTGGCTTTCGAAAAAAATACGGGTCCGGTCATCCAAGAGGCGGTTGCCTATTTTTCTGAACATCCTGATGAGTTATCTGAGGTTGGCAGTGAAGTATTCAATGAGGTCAAGGAAGAGTATGAGCGCAACTATAGTATTGCACCAGAGAAAATGGAAGCCTATCATGGAGAAATTTCTAAGGCGCATACGGCGTGGTTGAATGCGAGAGACAAGAAAGACTTTGCTGAGATGAAAACAGCGATTGGGAATCTGATTAGTTTTTTGAAGGAGTTCATCCCTCATTGGCAAAAAGAAGAAAAGACGCCCTATGATGTATTACTGAATCAATATGAACCAGGATTAACTGTTGAGAAGTTGGATCAGCTATTTTCAGAGCTGAAGACTGGGATTATGACTATCAGACAAGAGATTGCAGAAAAAGGGACAGTTCCTCGCACTGATTTTCTATCGCGTCATGTTTCGAAAGAACAACAGAAACGATTTGTCATTGATGTAGCTCAGCAATTAGGCTATGATTTCTCAAAAGGTCGTCTGGACGACACAGTTCATCCATTTATGCTGGATTTGAACAGAAACGATGCACGGATTACGACACGTTGGGATGAGAACAATTTCTCGATGGCTGTTTTTGGTGTTATTCATGAAGCCGGTCATGGTATTTATGAGCAGAACATCGATCCTAAATACGACTACACACCATTATCAACAGGTGCTTCTATGGGGATCCATGAATCTCAGTCACTCTTTAATGAAATCATTTTAGGTAGCAATAGAAGCTTCTGGAAAAAACAATACCCGCTGTTCCAAAAATATACAGAGGGTACTTTTGATGATATTGATTTTGATACATTTTATAGAGGCTTGAAAGAAACCAAAGCTAGCTTGATTCGTATCGAAGCCGATAGTCTGACCTATCCGTTGCACATTATCATTCGCTATGAGATAGAAAAAATGATTTTCAATGAAGAAGTTTCTTTGGAGGAGCTGCCAAAAATCTGGGCAGATAAGTATGAAGAGTATTTGGGGATTCGTCCTGAAAATGATTTGGAAGGCATCCTTCAAGATGTCCACTGGTCCGGCGGAAGCTTTGGTTACTTCCCATCTTATGCTCTAGGGTATATGTATGCAGCGCAATTGAACCATACGTTGAAGCAAGAAATAAATATGGACGATGTTCTTTTGTCAGATAACTATGCGCCGATTTACAATTGGATGACAGAAAAAATTCACCGTTATGGTGCTTCTAAGAAGCCAAATGAGTTAATTGTCAATGCAACGGGTGAAGCGTTGCGGTCAAGCTACTTGATTGACTATATGAAATCCGTATATTTTGATGTGTATCAAATAAAAGAATAATTTCTGTTGGTTTACTGAAAAGAAGCTTGGAGAGAGTTGAAGAAGAAGCGGTAAAACTGCTGAATAAATGTATAAGAGGGGAATGAGCGGTCATGCTGTCAATTCAAGAGTATTTAGAAGCCGGTGAAACAACGATTTCCAATCTGGTAATTGAACATTACCAGAAAATCGGGTTAAGTGATGAAGAGTTTCTTTTCTGGCTGCAGCTGTATCGTTCCCAGTCCAAAGGAGATTTGTTTCCGGATCTCATGGCAATCAGTGAGATCATGGGGAAACCCAAGGAAGCAATCTATCGCTTGTTGAATGAGCTAGTAATCAAAGGCTGTGTTCGAATTGATACCAAGCAGAACGAACAGGGACAGATGATGGATTCTTATGATTTGCTGCCAATCTTTCAGAAGATAGAAGCTGTTCAGAAAAAGCAAACAGTTCAAAAGCAGCTGCAAACAGAGGAAGAAGCGATCAAAGAGCTTTATCAGGGCTTTGAAAAGGAGTTCTCTCGACCGCTGTCTCCAATAGAATTGGAAATGATTGGTCAGTGGTTGGAAACAGACAGCTATAAACCAGAGCTGATTCGTCTGGCACTAAAAGAGGCTGTGTTGAATCAAGCATATAGCTTGAAGTACATTGATAGAATTCTTTTGGCTTGGGAAAGAAAAAACATCACAACGAAAGAACAGGTTGCTGATGATCAGAAGAAACGCAAACAAGCGTTGCTTCAAAAGGAAATTGAGGAAGAAAGTCAGACACAGGAGGAACTGCCACGAGTGACCTTGCATAACTGGTTGAATCCTGAGGACAGTGAATAGGAGGGTTCATATGATTTCAAAAGAAAAAACAATGGAAGCTATTACGATCATGTATGAGATGTTTCCGGAAGCTGTAGGGGAATTGCAGCATAAAAATCCTTTTGAACTTCTGATTGCTGTCATTCTCAGTGCTCAGGCAACCGATGTGTCGGTCAACAAAGCGACACCGGCATTATTTGCAGCTTATCCAACTCCGGAAGCAATGGCTGCCGCGCCATTAGATGACTTGATCGATAAAATCAAAACGATCGGTCTGTATCGTAACAAAGGTAAGAATATCAAGGCTTGTGCAGCACAGCTGATTGAACGTTTTGGGGGAGAGGTGCCTAAAACACGAGAAGAGTTGATTACTCTGCCGGGCGTAGGCCGAAAGACAGCAAATGTTGTTATGGGTGATGCATTTGGAGAACCTGCGATTGCTGTTGATACCCATGTTGAACGTGTCTCCAAACGATTGCGTATCTGTAAGCTAGATGCCAATGTAACTCAGGTCGAAGAAACCTTGATGAAGAAAGTACCTAAGGAACTGTGGGTAAAAACCCATCATACGATGATTTTCTTTGGCCGATACCATTGTCTGGCAAGAAATCCAAAATGTGAGATTTGTCCGTTGCTTTATATGTGTCAGGACGGTAAGAGTCGGATGCAAGGGAAAAATAACTAGTGAAAAAACCTTCTGATAGTCAGCAAAAGCTGTTGATCATCAGAAGGTCTTTTTTATTTCATACGTTCGCTTGAAGGTGTTGCTTGCTCAGATTACCCAATTCCTGTAACAAAGTAAAAGAGCTTGTCAGAATAGGTTGGTTCCTTCAAATCAGTTTTGATTGTATCATTTAAAAGCTCCATGTAATCCGTAATGATTCCATCAACTCCGTAGAACATCATACGTGTCATCGTGTCTTCATCATTTACCGTCCATGCATAGACCTTTTTCCCGTCGTTATGAGCAGCGTCAATGAAGTTTCTATTCAGGGTCGTGAATTCCATTGTAAAGAAGTCAACGGTTGATATAGGCGGACCTACGATATTGAAAGGCAGGATATACCCAACATAAAATCGAGGTTCCAGTTCCTTCAGCTTTGTTGCAACATCAAAGGTCAAGGTATGAAGAATATGTTTTTCTGCTAGAATCGTTTCGCCATACTTGGCGACAAAACGATCGACCATATCCGGGCTGTCTTGAGGTGTTGCTTTAATTTCAATCAAAAGTGGTTGCTCCAGTTTTTTTGCCTCACTCAGATAGTCGTCAAAAGAAACAACGGCTTCTTCCATGCCATTTTCTTTGGCAGTCAGCTGTTCAAGTTCGGCTAGAGTCAATTGGTTTGGTCGTTTATTTACCCCAGTTAGTTTTTTTAGATTGAAATCGTGCATGACGACAAATTGCGTATCCTTTGTTTCTTGAATGTCCATTTCAATATACGAAGGGTTTAACTTGCTTGTTTTTCTTAGAGCATCTAGGCTGTTTTGTACGCTATTGCTATTATCTACGCCGCGATGAGAAATCGTCAAGGGCTTCTTAATGGAATAATTACTCAAGTAATTGGTGTTGTAAGTTCCGACACCGATACCAAAAAGGGTTGCTATGAAAGCAAAGCCCGCAACTTTACCAAATGTCCAAGGTTTGCCTGGTAAGGCTTCTTCTCTTTTGTACCAAGAAGGAAGATCAGGGAGAAAGCCCTCATCATCCATAAAATCAATCGTGATATAAAAAATCCCAACGGTCGATAATACAATGTTCAGTAAAAACATAGCTTGAAGCAAAGTCATTGCGGCGACTGCTCCGGTGAGTGCATAGGATGGTAAATAGGCTTCTATTCCCGCTTGAGCAAGAAAAATCAGGGAATAACCTAGAGCAGCGACTACTAAGATCGTTCCACCAATAAAAATGAACTGTCCAAGTACCTTTAGAAACTGCCCCTTGGTGCTGCTCCAGCTCTCTTTTACCGCATCCTTAAAGCTCAAATCTCTTAGAATCATCTCTGGTAGCGCAAAGATTAGTCGGATAGAGAGATAAATCAATAGGAGATAAACGACAATCACAGAAGCGATAATAATTACACGATTAGCAAAAATATAATCCAAGATAAACGCTGGGATTTTTATTTTAGAAAGCAAATCAGAGTTAAAGCTTAACCCGCTCAAAGGTAGTACGAGAAAGAAATAAAATAGAAAGAAAAGAATCGTACTTGGTTTCACTTTTTTCAGCTGACTGATTGTTCCGACCAGTAGCTGCTTCAAAGAAATCGGCTCTTTCTTTTTGATAAAGAAGACACTCAAAAGGAGGAAGGTAAATTCTACAAAGACACTGATCAGAATGGCTACCAGAACAAGCAGCAGTGCAATGAGTACAGCGGGATGCTTGCTCAAAATAATTCCGATAGAATCGTAGGATAGATAATCGATTTTTCCTTGACGTAGAATAAAACGTGTTAGGCTCGAAAGAAACGGGAGTAAAATAAAGAGCATAAAGCCGTGAAGCAGTAACACATCACGAAAATAGGCAGTGGTGCTCTTCAAAAAATCAATAATATTTACTAGACTGTTTTTAAAATAATTCATCGTGGTTCATCCTATCTGTTATTTCATTATTCATGGATTGAAAAAGTCGGGACAGAATAACGTCCCGACCTTAGTTTCATTATAAAGATTTCTGGTCTAAAAGCCTAATAAAGAGTTCAGGAAAGAACCGCCGTAGATCAGTGCCAAGCTATAAATAGCGATGGACAATGGTTTTCCTAAAATGATGATGGCTGTGAATTTTTTAAGAGACATCTTCGTCAACCCAGCTAATAAGCAAAGAGCATCATCTGGCGAGAATGGGAACAGAATTGCTAGAATAAACAATCGTTCAAACCGATTTTCATTGTCTAGCCAGCCAATGTATTTGTTATAGGTTTTGTCACTAATCAAGCTAAGTACTAGTGGTTTACCATATTTTTTACTTAACATGAAAATGATAACAGAGCCAATTGCGATGCCAACATAGTTGTAAATGAAACCGGCAACCGGACCAAAAATCAGAACGCCTGCGGCACAACTAATCCCACCTGGAATAATCGGGATTACGACTTGAATGATTTGAATGAACATAAAAATCACCGGTCCGAGGATAACAGAATCTCCAACCAAGCCTCTCAAGGCGTTTGTATCTTGGAAAACCCCCAGTTTTAAAAAGTAGATAGTTACGATTATAGTAGCAACGATTCCTATGAAGGAAACCATTTGGATAATCTTTCTTGAAAGAGCAATACTCATCTGTTTCATCCCCTTGTAGTTGTAATTTCAATCTATTCAAGTAACTTAACTAGTTCTGTTGAAGCTACATTTATTCTATCATTGTTTCGCATATAAAATGAATAACAATATTGTAAGGAAGCGTAATGTAGGGCACAGACAAAAGATTTTGCTGCTTGAATAGTAACAACTACTTCTCTTGTCGCATTTACACGTTTATTATAGCCTGTTTTTTCATCCCGTACATCAAACTTTAGCCTGAAAAATGAAATTTTAAGATTCTCCGCAAAATGAAGAGAAATAAAAATGAGAGAATCCAGTGGTAACGGGAGTAAGTGAGCTTGTAACAGAAGCTGCTTCTGAAACATGGGATTGAGGCTAATGTCACACCCTTATATTTTGTGCTGAGGAATTATAGTAAAAACGAGAAAAAATCAGGCGAACAGCTTTGTCACATCTGGTTTTATTCGTTTGTAGTATTCAATGGAGAAAAATGATAAAATAAAAAAGATTATGAATGAAATGAGGTCTTTACATGGTTGAATATTTAAATGTAGGAAAAATTGTTAACACTCAAGGGCTCAAGGGGGAAGTACGGGTCATCTCTCAAACAGATTTTCCGGAGCTTCGTTACAAAAAGGGTTCTGTACTGACCCTGTTTCAGGATGGAAAACAGCCAAATCAGCTTGTGATAAAAAGTCATAGAAAGCATAAAAATTTCGATATTGTAAGCTTTGAAGAGCATCCGAACATCAATGATGTTGAAAAATACCGTGACGGCATCTTGAAAATTGAGAAGGATCAGGTTGGCTCGCTTAAAAATAATGAGTTCTATTATCATGAAATCATTGGCTTGAAGGTCGTTGATGAAGAGGGAAATGAGCTAGGGAAAATAAAAGAAATTCTCTCACCTGGTGCCAACGATGTCTGGGTCGTTCAACGAGTTAAGAAGAAAGACGTGCTGCTTCCATATATTGAATCAGTGATCAAGAAAGTTGACTTGACGAACGAACAGGTTATTGTAGAAATTCCAGAAGGATTGATTGACGATGAAGATTGACATTCTGACGTTGTTTCCAAGAATGTTTGAAGGACCTCTTGGGGAATCGATCATAGGAAAAGCAGTTGAAAAAGAACTGTTGGCTATTCAGGTATATAATTTTCGAGATTACTCAGATAATAAGCATCAAACAGTCGATGATTATCCATATGGCGGCGGTGCGGGGATGTTATTGAAAGCACAGCCGATTTTTTCGGCAATGGAAGCAATCGAGAAGCAAGCGCCTGAAACAAAGAAACGCGTGATTCTGTTAGACCCTGCCGGGAAACAGTTTGATCAAAGGATGGCAGAGGAGTTTTCAAAAGAAGAACACTTAGTGTTCATTTGTGGGCATTACGAGGGCTATGATGAACGAATTCGACAGTTGGTGACTGATGAAGTGTCATTAGGAGATTACGTGCTGACTGGCGGTGAGTTGGGAGCGATGGTCATGGTGGATGCTACGGTTCGTTTATTGCCTGAGGTGTTAGGAAACAATCTTTCTGCCCAGACGGATTCTCACTCTACTGGGTTGTTGGAACATCCACAGTATACACGCCCTGCTGAGTTTAACGGGATGATGGTGCCGGAAGTACTGATGAATGGCAATCATAAGCTGATCGAAGAATGGCAGTTAAAGGAATCGCTTCGTCGGACCTATTTACGAAGACCTGATATGCTTGAGAAATTAGAACTGACAGATCAAATGAAGAAGATGTTGGATGAAATAAAAAGAGAAGAAGCCTAAATAGGAGTGTCTCTAAAAGAGCATGACTGTTTTGAGGTTGGGACAGAAGTGTTCAGCTTCAAGCAATAAGGCGGAATTCACGAAAATTGCATCACAAATTTTTGTTGAATTTTGACTTATTGTCGAAGAAGTTGCTTCTGTCCCACCGTTTATTCGGTTTTAGATGTATAGAGGTGTGTGGGATTGAGTTATGTCCCACACACTTTTTACGTTCATAAGTCAAAAAAATCATGTTGAAGCTGATGTATATAGGAAATTTCTAATGCTGTGAAATCAACGAGCATGAAACGCTGACACAAGTTGGTCCCAGAGTCTTGAAACTGAATATACGGTGCTTTTAAAGCAGCTGTTTGCGAATAGACACACTTTTTACCACTTAAGAAAAATCACGATCTTCAGGTTCCCAAATGATTCTGATTTTGCTTTTGAAGAGAAATCAGTCGTTATATTTTTGGTTAACCCACCGTGTGATGAAACGAGCGCATTGAGCAATGGTTTCTGATTCATGGGCATCTCTTTCAAGAAGATAGAAGTTCCGTTCATAATTTTCCGTTAACGGCTCAGTATGGAGGCCGTCTGTTTCTAAAGCTGAAATGATTGAGCGACCGATCCCCATTCGCAGCAGCTTCGAAATCAATTCATTGCTGTTGATTTCTAAAAACGGTCCGGTAATATTATTTTCTTCAAAGTAACGTTTTGTGTAATGATAGACACCCGATGTCGATTCTCGAATCAACCATAACTCTTCATTTGGGTCTCCCGCAGCCACAAGCACATCTGACATTAAGGTTGTCCGTTTTAGAGTACCTGTTTGCAGAGGCATTTCAATAAAACCAAGATCAGCCTCATGCTTGTTCATGGCATTCAGTACGTCCAGTGAATTGCAGAGCGTCACTTTGAAGTCGATCATTGGAAAGATAGCCAGCAGCTCCTTAAGAAGTTCCGGCAAAATTTTCATTCCAAAGGTCAGTGAAGCAGCAATTTTTACTGTTTCCTTAAAAGTTGCTTGATTCACAACTAGCTGTTTTGTTGTCTCCCATTCTTCAAGAATGTTTAAGGACTGCTTATACAGTAGTTCAGCTTGAGGGGTAGGAATGATTTTCTTTTTTCCGTTTCTTGAAAAAAGCGAGGTTTCCAACTCATTTTCCAGTTGCTTGATCTGAGCAGATACTGTAGGTTGAGAAACGAAAAGAATTTCTGCCGCCTCTGAAAAATTTAGTGTCTCATAAACTGTTTTAAATGTTTCCAGTAATTTAAACAAAGAAATCACTTCCATCTGTTTTTTTAATATTAACTATCATAACAATAAATAAAAAGAATGAAAAGTGAGGTGTATAATAGCTTGTGTGAAGCAAAGTAAATAAGTGATCGTTCGATTCATCGTGGGATAGACAGGTGATTAGATGAATCAAGTAGTGAACGATTTTTATACAGTAGAAGGGGGAAATAAAGTGAAGCTTCGTCAATTGTTTGAATCTATTACTAAAAATTCATTTGTTTCGGGAGTGAGTTTATCTTTTTTTGTTGCTTTGATCAGTAAAGGGCTGGCTATTTTTTTGCCTCAACTAGGTGGCGCGACGATAGCGATTCTTTTAGGGATCGTTTTAGGAAATGCGATGGGACATCAAGAACGATTTGAGAAAGGAACGAAATTTTCTGAGAGTAGGCTGTTGGAAATCTCAGTCGTATTATTAGGTGCGACGGTGACCTTTCAAACCGTTGCTGAGATGGGCCTCAAAGGAGCAATTTTTATTGTCATCCTGATGTCAGGTACTATCTTGTTTACTTACAGGATGGGAAAACATCTGGGCTTTAACCAATCAATGGCATTAATGATGGCCGGTGGGAATGCTGTCTGTGGTTCTTCGGCGATTGCTTCGATTGCACCAGTTATTGGTGCGAAGGATGAGGAAAAAGGACAGATTATTACGCTAGTCAATTTGCTGGGAACAATCATGATGTTGACCTTGCCGTTTATTGGACTGGCCTTATTTGAAACAGATCTTATTGCTAAAAGTGCGTTACTTGGTGGAACATTGCAATCTGTTGGGCAGGTTGTCGCGGGGGCAAGTCTGTTAGATGAAACGGTTGTTCAATTCGCCATGCTATTTAAGATTATGCGTATTCTACTATTGGTCGTTGTTGTCTTTATTTTTGAAAAAATGGTCTCTCGAACTAAAACTACGCATGAAGCTACAGTTGGTCGTACTGCTAAAAAGAAAAGCTTACCATGGTATGTCACAGGCTTTCTAATTGTTTGTATTGTGAATAGCCTCTTTCACATTCCAGAATTTTTATCAGAATCTGCTCACTTTATCAGTGGTTGGTGTGAAGTAACGGCACTGGCGGCCATCGGATTGCGCTTGAACTTAAAAAAATTCTTGAAGGAAGGATCGAAATTCATGATTTATGGTCTTTCTGTAGGAGCCTTTCAAACGATTGGCGCAATCCTATTGATTTTTCTTTTGTTGAAAGGGTAGTTCGATACTCATTGACTATCTGATTATAAGTAGTTCAAAAAATGGCTAGATTTTTTGATAGAATAAATCAACTTAATAAGTTTTGATAAAATAATACCAGTTTGATGGATGCTTATCACTGTTAATCCAGTAAGTGATTCGTCAAACTTTTTTTGTGATTCAATTAATGATACTAACTATAGATTGTGAAAATAATTTTTATGTTTGCTCATGAGTTTTCAGTTTTTGATGTATTTTATTGAAAATATTATTGTTTAATTAAGAATAGAAAAGTATAATGAAATAGAGGGTTTAATTGGTTTGATTATTATTTTTCAATAGGTGAATGGGACATGTAATAATTATAAAATTTTAAACTAAAAAAATATTTTCACAATCTTTAGGTCGTTGACTCTTTTTTTATCAACTAAGGAGGTTTGAATGTGAGTAAAATTGTTCAAGTGTTTGCAAAGTTTCGAGGAGGGATTAGTCTTTCCCATAAAAAAGATACGGCTGATAATGTAACCGCTATCATTAATGAACCTTCTATGGTCATCATTCCCATGCAACAACACATTGGTGGGGCGTGTCAACCGATAGTCAAAAAAAAGGATCTAGTTAAGGTTGGTCAAGTGATTGGACGATCCACTGCTTATGTATCAGCACCGATCCATGCTTCGGTTTCTGGTAAAGTAAAAAATATAAAGCCCATTTTACTGTCAAACGGAAAGATGTGTGAAGCCATTCATATTGAGAATGATGACATGAATACCCCGGATCCAGACTTAAAGCCGATTGCTGTAACGAGCAAGGATGAGCTGCTGCAAGCTGCTTATGATAGTGGTTTGGTCGGAATTGGTGGAGCTGGCTTTCCATTGCATGTAAAGCTAGCAAACAAAGAAAACCATCCAATTGATCGGCTAGTGATCAATGGCGCAGAATGCGAACCGTATATTACCTCTGATTATCGGGAAATGATCGAATTTCCAGCGCGTATTCTTGCCGGTATAGAAACAGTCATGAAATATTTAGGCATTGAAAAAGCAATTATTGGAATTGAAGAAAATAAACCAGAGGCAGTAAAAGTAATTCGTGCGTGTTTGGAAAATAGATCAGATACATCCGCACAAATCGAGATAATGACACTTCCAACGAAATACCCTCAAGGTGCTGAGAAGATGCTGATCTATGCAACAACAGGTAGGAAAGTAGGAAAGGGTAAGCTTCCTGCACAGGCAGGCTGTCTTGTATTGAATGTCTCTACGGTTTCTCTACTTGAGCATTATTTAGAAACAGGCATGCCATTGACCCGAAAAAGAATCACTGTAGCAGGCGACTGCTTTGTTTCTCCTCAGAATGTTTCTGTTCCATTAGGTACTTCACTTAAGGATATCGTTGATTTTTGTGACGGTTTTTCTCAGACTCCTGACAAGCTTATTTTAGGAGGTCCTATGATGGGGATTGCTCAGTACACCTTAGATATTCCTATCACCAAACAAAACAATGCGTTGATTGCATTAGGCGAAAGTCATGCACTGCCGGAAGAATCTCCTTGTATTCGTTGTGGACGTTGTGTGACTGCTTGTCCTATGTCCTTATTGCCGCTTCAAATAGAGCGAGCGGTAAAAATGGAGGACAAGGAGATGTTGAAAAAATTGAATGCTTCAGCTTGTATGGAATGCGGATGTTGTTCTTTTGTCTGTCCATCCGGTCGAAAATTAGTACAATACATGAAGCAAGGAAAAATGTTGGAAGGGAGAACTGGAAAATGAATCAATCGACAGAAATGCTAAAGGTTTCGGTTTCTCCTCACCTTCATAGTGGCCGAACGAGTAGGAGCATCATGCTAGATGTGATCATTGCATTGGTTCCTGCAATTATTGCTTCAGGAATTATTTTTGGTTTCAGAGCGATCTTTCTAATTGTCGTGACAACTCTTTCTTGTGTTCTAAGTGAATATGTATTTCGACGGTTACTGAAACGACCGCAAAGCATTGGTGATTTGACAGCTGTTGTCACTGGCATTTTGTTGGCCTTGAACTTGTCTGTGACGTTGCCTTTTTGGATGGCTGCGTTAGGCGGAGCTATTGCTATTATTATTGTGAAGCAATTCTTTGGTGGTGTCGGGCAAAATTTTGTTAATCCGGCAATCACAGCAAGAATCGTTTTACTCATGTCTTTTGCCTCTCAGATGAATGTCTGGAAGGAACCTTTTTACTATTTAGCTGATTCAACGGACGCCATATCTGCAGCTACTTATTTTGCCGATGCAGCAGAAGGAAAGCTTCCTTCTATCACAGATATGTTTTTAGGAATTCGAACAGGAAGTCTGGGGGAAACTTGTGCCATTGCTCTCATTTTAGGTGGTTTATATTTGATTTTCAGAAAAGTAATTACCCCTTTGATTCCGTTATGCTTCATCGGAACAGTTGCAGTATTGAGCTTTATTCTCGGTGGTGATCCAGTGTATCAAATATTGTCCGGTGGGCTACTTTTAGGAGCTATTTTCATGGCGACCGATTACACAACGTCGCCAATTACGACGAAGGGCAAAATCATTTTCTCTGTCGGCTGTGGCTTGATCACCGTTCTCATTCGTTTTTATGCTTCTTTGCCGGAAGGTGTTTCGTATGCCATTTTACTGATGAATATTTTAGTACCACACATTGATACCTTGACGATACCAAAAGCATTTGGGGAAAAGCGAGGGGATGTAAATGAAACAGTCAAATAGTCGAGCCGTGATTTCAGGTACAGTTTGTTTGCTGATCATCTGCTTTGTCGTGACACTAACTGTTTCGGGAACAAGGGCTGCTTTCAAAGATAAGATTGCAGAACAGGAATGGCTGAAGCAACAGGAATCCATGAGTCGGATCATCAAAGCAGACACCTACGAGGAATTACCTGTAGAAGAGGGAGAGCAAGCGTATCTTGCACTAGATGAAAGTGGTAAAACATTGGGCTATATCTTTGTTACAGAAGCGTATGGTTATGGAAGCATGATCAGCGTAATGAGCGGTATTTCGGAGGAGCAAGTCGTAGGTGTTGAGATTTTGGACTGTTCGAGTGAGACACCCGGATTAGGACAGAATGTGGCAGAGCCTTCCTTTAGCAAGCAGTTCAAAGGTGTGACAGAACCACCGATAGTCACGAAAACAGCAGCTAGGTCAAAGAATGAGATTGAAGCAGTAACCGGGGCAACAAAGTCTTCGACAGCAGTGGCAGACGCAGTAAGCGAGGCCATGAACTTATATCGAACCTATATCGATTCAGTGGAGTAATGAGAAAGTGAGGGAAATCTGTTGGAAAAACCAAAATTACTACCTATTTTTACTAAAGGAATTATTCAAGAAAATCCCGTATTAAAGCTGGTTTTAGGTACTTGTCCGGCATTAGCAGTAACGACTTCCGCTATGAATGGCTTAGGGATGGGGATTGCTGCGACCGTTGTTTTGTTAGGCTCAAATGTGGTGATTTCTTCCTTGCGAAAAGTCATTCCTGACCGTGTGCGGATTCCGGCATTTATCACGATTATTGCTGGTTTTGTAACGGTTGTTCAGCTGCTGATCAAAGCGTTGGCCCCCGCTTTGGATGCGACCTTGGGTATTTATTTACCATTGATTGTTGTAAATTGTATCATTCTAGGTCGGGCAGAAGCTTTCGCAAAAAATAATACAGTCGTGCATTCGGCTTTAGATGGCTTGGGTATGGGTGTCGGTTTTACTTCTGCATTGCTGCTCATGGGCGGGATTCGCGAGTTGCTTGGCAGTGGGACGATACTTGGGTTTGCCGTTACGTCTAACTTTATCACCCCAATGACGGTGATGCTGTTGCCACCTGGCGGGTTTTTTGTGTTCGGAATGTTGATCATGCTCGTTAATAAGCTTGGTGAACAAAAAGGGAGAGAGTTGGATTGCTCAGCTTGCCCTATTGCAGAGGCTTGTCCAAGCGTTGACTCATGTGAAATTGAAGAGGAAGGGGGAGAACGCTAATGCAGATGATGCTGACAATCTTAGTCGCTGGTATTTTAACAGATAATTTTGTTTTGGCACAGTTTTTGGGTATCTGTCCATTCCTTGGTGTTTCTAAGAAGTTGGATACAGCGGTAGGGATGTCTTTAGCCGTGACCTTTGTGATGGTCATTTCGACATTAGTCACTTATCCAATTTATACATGGATACTCGTTCCTATGGGATTGGATTACTTGCAGACGATCGTCTTTATTTTAGGAATAGCTGCTCTTGTTCAGCTAGTGGAAATTTTGCTGAAACGCTACATGGAATCACTTTATAATGCGTTAGGCATATACTTACCGTTGATTACAACAAACTGCGCGGTGTTAGGTGTCACATTGCTTCATCATGCAAAGAATTATACCTTTTTACAAGCAATCGTTAACGCTTTTGCGGGTGGCTTAGGCTTTTTGCTCGCAATGGTCATCTTTGCCGGTGTCCGACAACGATTGGAAGGAAATGATATTCCAGAAGCCTTAAAAGGGATGCCGATCACACTTGTTTCCGCTGCCATTGTTTCTCTGTCCTTCCTTGGTTTTGCCGGTCTGGCAGAAGGACTGTTCAATTAGTAGAGAGAGGGAAGACTATGCTAGAAAGTATTATTGCACCTATCCTTATTGTGTCAGGAATAGGGTTGATTTCAGGAGTGGGCTTGTCGATCGCTACGATTATCTTTGATAAGCCTGCAGATAAGAAAGAAGAGGCGTTGAGAGAAATTCTTCCAGGCATCAACTGTGGGGCCTGTGGATTTACAGGCTGTGATGGGTATGCAAAAGCGATGGCTGGTGAAGAAGCGGGTGCCACTCTGTGTACACCTGGTGGAATCGATGTCCAAACGCGTTTATCTGAAATTTTAGGCACTGCTGTTGGAGAGTATCGCCGAACCGCTGCCTTTGTTCATTGTAATGGAACCTGTAGCCATACGAAAGAGAAAATGAATTATACAGGGGCGGAGACTTGCTACGGTGCCAGCCAGATCTTTGGCGGTCCAAGCAGTTGTCAGTCAGGCTGTATGGGCTATGGCGATTGTGTTGCTGTCTGTGCGTATGATGCAATTCATGTTGTAGACGGCGTCGCTATAGTGGATGAAGCTAACTGCGTGGGTTGCTTAAAGTGTATTGAAGCGTGTCCAAAACTGCTGATTCGTATGCTTCCAGCGGCAGAAACCTCGGCTGTTGTCTGTGCGAATCATGATCGTGGCGGAGCGGTCAAGAAGCTTTGCGAAGTCGGCTGTATTTCCTGCAATAAATGTGTTCGAAGCTGTCCGGTTGAAGCAATTACAATGGAGGATTCATTGGCAGTGATCGATCCAGAGTTATGTACAAATTGCGGGAATTGTATTGAGGTGTGCCCGCAAAACTGTATCGTAGAAGTAGGAACATGTGCTAAAGCAGGCTAGGAGCTTTGAATAGGCTGAGAGAGAGTAGTCTGCGTTTTAGCTATCACTGACATTCATGAGGTCAAATGCATAGATAATGTAAAAATGATTATAATAATTATAGGAAATACTATAAATGCAGGGTTTATCTGGGATATAAAGAAAATTTCCTTTACAGTAAAAATGGTCTGTGCTAAAATGATTTGGTGAGTGCAAAAGTGCTCATCTATTACGATATTCCGCTGTGACAGATTGCTCATAAGAATGTTTTGTATAAGGAGAAGGATAAAATGAATCCATTGATCGAAGAATTAACAAAGGAACAACTACGTTCTGACATTCCAGCGTTTCGCCCAGGGGACACAGTACGTGTTCACGCGAAAGTTGTCGAAGGTACTCGTGAACGTATCCAGATTTTTGAAGGTGTTGTAATCAAACGCCGCGGAGCTGGAATCAGCGAGACTTACACAGTACGTAAAATGTCTGGCGGTGTAGGTGTGGAACGTACATTCCCATTACACACTCCACGTGTTGCGCAAATCGAAGTAGTTCGCTACGGTAAAGTACGTCGTGCAAAATTGTACTACCTACGTGCATTACACGGAAAAGCAGCTCGTATCAAAGAAATCCGTCGTTAATTCATTATTATCGAATGAGATTGAACCCCTTGAGAAATCAAGGGGTTTTTTGTTGTATGTTCTGAAAGCATTCGGGACATGAGTTAAAAATAGAAGACGGCAATGCGTTCAGAAAAAATGAATTCATTGCCGTTCTTGTCTATAAAAAAGAACACTCTCGTTAAAATGAAAGCATCGACCTAATCAAATTAGGGGGTGCTCTTAGGTTCAAATGTTTTAATACAAATTTAATAGCTCTTGCTTTACTCTGTTATCAATAGATCGATTTACAAATTTGGAAAAATGCTATTTATCGAAATGAAAAATGTGCTTTCGTCAATAAAAAAACTAAATCGTTGCATGCCCGTTACGATTAAAAACGATTGTAAATATTCCAGCAAAAAATAGCACAATCCAAGTAAAAATAGGGAAATACCAACTAATGATGAATGAAAGCAAGCCGCCTCCAACAAAAATAGTGAAATCTTGTTTATTCAAAAAACCGATTGCTTTGATTCGTTTTGCATTCACAGGGTTCGACTCAGCTAATGCATAACTCAAATAAATATAGCTAACTACCCACAAAAAGGTATTCGCCAGGTAGAGTAATGACGCTCCTCGATACGTCGGGAATTTTCCAGCAAAAGAGGTTGTAAAAGGGATTAGAGATAGAAAAAAGAGCCAAATGCCATTGCTCCAAAAAATTTTCTTAGACATCTTCTCTGATAGTTTGAATAGTAGATAGTGATCATACCAAGTTATGAATATCAACAGAAAACTAACCACATAAACTAAAAAGCTCTGCCATTCATCGAACACTAAACGAATATCTGGACTGTCCGGTGATTTGAACTCCAAAACCAAAATTGTTACGACTATGGCAATCACAGCATCACTCGAAGCTTCTATTCTACTTTTCATAAAACCAACTCTTTTCTTCACTTTATGAATCTAATAGTAAATAAAAAAAATTGAAAAGAAAAATATTACGCTTTTTTTTATGAATCATGGCTAAATGATTCTTTCCTTGCTTGAACATAGTCTATATTCAAAATTGTCAGTAACAGTGGATTATACCTTAACCTACGTCAGAAAAAGAGGATTTTAATTATCTTTTACTACTGACTCATGCAAATAAAAGCGAGGAAGAGCATGTTTCTTGATTAAAGGAAAGTATCACTATTGTTTAGCTTTAGAACAAAATAGGAAGATTATTTTAAGAGTATTTATAAGATTTTTCTCAGGCGCGGCTGACTTGTGAAGGAATTACAAATACTCTTTTAATAATTCCTTGTTTTCCGGTCTGTTTTTAAGCTCAAGTACGGAAATATCATGTATTAATGTATCTAGTGTAATGTTGGCCATTTCTGCTTCTACTTTCTTTTGCAATGTTTCATAATTGTTTGCTAAAACAGCTTGAATATTGGCTCCAATAATACAATCTGGATTCGTTTTCGGATCAACTTGTATCAGATTAGTATTTCCTTCGATACTTTTGTAGATATCCAACAGGGATATTTCTTTAGGATTTCTTGCAAGCGCAGGTTTTGGTTTTCCAGTCTGAGTAATAATTAGATTTGATTTTTTTAAGTTGCTCATGATTCGTCTAACATTTGCTGGATTTGTTTCTACACTACTAGCTATCATCTCACTTGATAGGTAGCTGGTATCTTTATAAATCTCAATATATGCCAAAATATGGATAGCATCACTGAATTGTATGGAGTACTTCATTTTTTTCTTCCTTTCACATTTCTTTCTTGACTTATCTTACCATACTGTTTATTATAAAGGTGTAAATTATAAATGTACAGCTAAATTCTGTATAAATTAAAATTAGAGGAGTGGTTTCATTGACTTATTTAGTTACAGGTGCAACAGGTGGATTTGGTGGATATGCTTTAAAGTTCTTGAAAGAACTTGTTCCGGTTTCTGATATCTATGCTTTAGTTCGCAGTGAGGAAAAGGGGGCTGCATTGAAAGAAGCAGGTTTTAATGTGAGAATTGGTGACTATGCTGATGCAGAATCAATGAAAAAGGCCTTACAGGGAATAGATCGATTATTATTTGTTTCAGGTGCACCTGGCAATCGTCAGGAAGAACATGGCAACGTAGTGAAAGCTGCAAAAGAAGCAGGGATTTCTTATATTGCATATACTAGTTTTGCAGGAGCGGATAAAGCAGTAAGCCCTTTGGCAGCTGATCATATTTTTACAGAGAAATTAATTGAAGAAGCAGGGATTACTCATACATTTTTACGCAATAACTGGTATTTAGAAAACGAAATGCCAATCGTTGGTGCTGCATTAAATGGCGGAAAATTTGTCTATGCAGCAGAAAATGGCAAAACGGGTTGGGCATTAAAGCGTGAGTATGCTGAAGTTGCCGCAAAAGCTGTCTCAGGCACTGATTATCCTTCCATTCTTGAGCTATCAGGAACTCCTGTAACTTATGATGTTCTAGCAGAATCATTGAGAAAAGCAACTGGCAAAGAGTTTGACATTGTGCAATCAGATGATCAGGGATTCATTGACAATTTAGTTGCTGGAGGTCTGCCTCAACCAGTGGCAGAAATGTTCCTGTCCTTCCAATATGATATAAAAAATAATCAATTAGATGTTATTTCTGACGACTTCGAAAAAGCATTAGGTAAACCTCTGACAAGTCTGGAAGCCGGATTGAGAGAGCTGTTGAGCTAAAAACCGATAAAACTCCCCATTGCTTATATAAGCTGCAATTCGGGGAGTTTTTATTTTAATATGAAAGGTTGGTATAGGAAATGGGAGAAGAGAAACAGTTGTCATGGTTGATTGATTATTTGATAGAAGAAAATCAGTCATATAGAGACTTAGTTGTACCTGTTTCGATTGATGATAAGAGAGCTTTATTTCGTAGCTTGATGAATGTCAGAGCTCCTGAACCAATCGATGAGGAATTTCTAGTTATTCAAAATAGTTATTTGCAAAAACAGCTATCGGCAAAACAAGTGTTCAGGTTATCTGATAGCTCCTCTTATTCGCAAAATTTATTTTTATGGCAAGGCGATATTACATTATTGGCTGTTGATGGAATTGTGAATGCTGCAAATAACCAACTATTAGGTTGTTTTGTCCCATTACATCGTTGCATTGATAATGCAATTCATTCAGCAGCCGGTGTTCAATTACGATTGGCCTGTTTTGATTTAATGGAGGAACAAAAAGAAGCGGAAGAAACAGGAAAAGTAAAAGTAACATTTGGCTATAATCTGCCGGCACACTATGTATTTCATACGGTAGGACCGATCGTTTCGGGTGTGGTAACTGAAAAAAATGAAGAGCAATTGGCCCAATGTTATGAAAGTGTGTTGGCTAAAGCACAGGAAATGGGGCTGGAAACGTTAGCTTTTTGCTGTATCTCAACGGGAGAATTTAGATTTCCAAATGATTTGGCTGCGAAGATTGCCATAACAACTGTACAAAAATTTATCAAGGAAAAATCCAGTCATTTAAAGGTCATCTTTAATGTTTTTAACGATACAGATAAGGAGTTATATCATGACTATCTACAAAAAATTAGCTAAAACGGTTGACTTGTTAAGTACGGCTGAAGCAATAGTTATCGGTGCTGGATCAGGATTATCAGCAGCAGCAGGCATCACATATTCAGGGCCGAGATTTGAAGAGCTGTTTGACGATTTCATTTCACACTATCATTTTTCAGATATGTACTCTGCTGGATTTTACCCCTTTGATTCCTTGGAAGAATATTGGGCTTATTGGAGTAAACACATTTACTATAATCGCTATGCTCTAGAAATAGGGCAGCCTTATAAAGACTTGTTGAAACTTCTAAAGAAGAATAATTATTTTGTCATAACTACGAATGTCGATCATCAATTTCAAAAAGCAGGATTTGATAAAGAACGACTATTTTATACGCAAGGAGATTATGGATTATTTCAATGTTCTAAAGCCTGCCATAAAAAAACGTATGAAAATGAATCAATCATCAATAAAATGGTTGAGTATCAACAAGATTTTAAAATTCCGAGTTGGCTGGTTCCTCACTGTCCCAAATGTGGAGAGCCATTTGCGGTTGATCTTCGGGTTGATCAGTATTTTGTTGAAGATAATGGTTGGCAGCAAGCTCAGAAGCGTTACCAAAATTTTTTAGAAGAAAACAAAGGGAAAGAGATTTTGTTTCTCGAATTGGGAGTGGGGTACAATACACCGGTTATCATTAAGTATCCTTTCTGGAAAATGACCTATCAGAATGATAAGGCATCCTATGTTTATTTTAATCAGGAGCAGCTGGTAGTACCGGATGAAATCAAAGAACAAACAATTGACCTGCAGGGAGATATCCGGCAAATTTTAGAAAAAATCGTAAATTTGTAGAAGGGCTGAATACAACAGAATGAAAAAGAATGTGATCATTGCACTTTTATCTCTAATATTAGTATTCAGTGTGCTTATAAACTATACTAACGGGAGTGATAACCAAATGAAGCATGAACAGATGAAAATAGAAGATTATTTGCAGTTTCTGAATGAGGAAATCCATTCTACGGTGTTTTCGACGGTAGATAATGATGGAAAACCGATGTCTCGTGTGATTGATATTATGCTGGTAAAAGAAAATAAACTTTATTTTTTGACTGCCACGACAAAACCTTTTTATATTCAGTTATTGGAAAAGCCTTATGTTTCAATTACTGGAATGAAAGGGGAGGACTCAATGTCTTCTGTTTCGATAACCGTCAATGGAGAAGTAAGAGAAGTAGGGACAAAATATCTGGATGAGATTTTTGATAAAAATGCGTATATGAATGAAATTTATGAGACGGAGGAAAGCAAGAAAATTTTGCGTGTATTTGAAGTTTATAAAGGAACGGTTTCTGTCTTTGATTTGGGAACAAAACCAATCTATCAAAATAGCTTCGTCATCAACGAATAAAGGAAAAGAGGGAGCAGCTTGAATTATGCAGTAACAGGAGCTACAGGAAATTTAGGTAGTAGAATTGTGAAGGAATTGGTGAAGTTAGTAGGAGTAGAGGATGTTTTTGCACTTGTACATACATTATCAAAAGCAGAGAAGCTAAGAGAACAAGGTATTTCTGTTCGAGAGGCAGATTATTCTGATGTAAACAATATGGCCACGGCCTTGCAGGGAATTGATCTATTAATCTATGTACCAAGTAAAACCTACGATGTTCTTCAACGAGTGGTGGAACTGGAAAATACGCTCAGTGCAATGAAAACGTCAAAAGTGAAGAAAGTTATTTTTGTTAGTTTTTTTGCAGATCAGGAAAGCAATCCCTTCACCATGTCTCCGTATTATGGTTATGCTCCAAGACGTTTGGCAGGGTTGGACCTTGATTATGCCATTGTCAAAAATTCATTATACGCAGACCCACTGGTTCCATATCTGCCAGAATTAATTGAGCGGAAAAATATTATTTATCCAATCGGGTATGAAAAATTGTCTTTTATTACTTTGGATGACAGTGCAGAAGCATTAGCAAGATTAGCCATTCAGCCCCATTTAAGAGACAACGGACAAATATACCTATTGAGTCAAGAAAAAAATTATTCTATGGTAGAGCTGGGTCGTGTAATGAGTGAAGTAACAGGGAAAGATATTGGGTATCAACCAGTCACCTTAGATGAATTTGTGGAAATTTACAAGGGCGATGGTGATGGAAAAGAATTAGCTTCTATGTATCAGGGTGGAGCTTTGGGAATGTTAAGTGAAGTTACGACTGACTTCGAAAAAATTACGGGTCATGCACCTATGGGAATGGAGCAATTTTTACAAAAAAATAGTAAGAGATAAACAAAAACGGGGCTGGCTGATATTGGAAATCTCAAAGGATCCATAATGTTTGATCCAAACTTGAACAAGTGGGATATTAATAATAGTATCTCTGTTAAAAAAGGACTATGTTAAATGGATGTATTTGAGGCAAGTCCTTAAGTACATCCATTCTGCATATAACAAAAAAATCATTCAGAGACTTTGTATCCAAACGTGTGGTAATTTTTCTTGTGAATGACAAAATCGTCCATCTTTAGTGACTTTTGACAGAAAAATAGCTATTTGATAAACATTATTTTTGTGTCGCGCCAAATAAGTCGAAAGAAACTGTGCCATTTAAATCAAAAAATGACGTTTTAGCACGAACTCATAAACAAACTTGCTCAACGGAAGAGTTTATCAATGGATTTCAATTTTTTACAGTTCTATGACGCCGACCAGTTTCATTTACATTTAATACAAAGAAACTTCGAAAAGTTGTTGTAGATTTCTGAAAGTTAAAAAAGAATGCTGTAATTAGAAAATGCATTTTTTGATTTTTATAGTAAGGCTAGGATGTTTTTAACCTATTTTAATTTTTTGTGTCATTTAGGCTGTTTTTTTCCTACGAAATGATAGCGCAGAAAAAAGGAGCATCTATGAGGAATCAACAAATCGTATTACACATACTTAGCCAGACATATAGCCAGGTAAGAGTATTATTTGTTGGAGGATGTTCGAAAGCGCGTCTTGGACATGTATATAAAATAGCAACAGTAATATACCGAAATTTAACCCCTTGAAAAATCAAGGGGTTTTTGTGATTTTATCCGACTTTATAATATTTTGACAAGGTACCATTATTTTCTACTATCATTATCTCTATTTGATACTTAGTTTCAGTTTACCAATATCCCCTGTCTGAATAAACGAAATATTTTCTACAATTTTCTCAACAGACCAATCCCACCATTGAAGCGCTTCGAGCTGTTTAATCGTTTCCGCATCAAATCGCTGTCTGATTTGTTTGGCTGGTGCCCCTCCGACAATTGAATAAGGAGGCACATCTTTGGTCACTACTGATCTGGCGCCAATAATTGCGCCGTTGCCAATATGAACGCCTGCAAGAATGACCGCTTCATAACCAATCCAAACATCATTACCTATAATGATATCCCCTTTGTTATCCCAAGCAGAAGAGATATCTTCCGCCTGCAGCTGCCATTCTTCAAAGAAAATGGGAAAAGGATAGGTTGAAAGTGAACCAAGTGCATGATTGGCACTGTTGAAAATAAATTTTGCTCCGCTTGCTATGGAACAGAACTTCCCAATTTCTAACGTATCATGATTCACATATGGATAATGGTACAATACATTATTCTTTTCGAAATCTGATGGATTTTTAGCAGAATCATTATAGAATGTATATGCTCCAACGTTGATATTTGGTTTTGTAATAACATTTTTTAAATACACTGTTTCTAAATCATTTGTTCTTGGATATATTTTTTTATCTGAAATAGTCATATTGCTTCCACCTTTTTTAGTATTCGTTTTAAAAGACTATCTCAGAAAATACAATGCAACATTTCACATTGATCACCTTCCTCGTAGGTTTATGGTAATAGATTTCCGAATGCATTGCAACCTCTCTCTACCTCAGCGATATTGAAGCAACATTTCATTTGATTTTCACTAGAATGTATTGATGGTTTATCCTAAACTCGGATAAAAATTCAGGAACGAGGCTATGAAAAACAGACATAGTTCTATGAAAGATATGGAGACTGGCTTAAGTGCCTACAGTTTCCAAAAATTCCTTTTCATATTTGAACACAATTAACTGTGTATTTTTTTTTCAGGAGCTAGTAATACTAGAGAACAACCGATTAAAGCAGATGAAATTTTGGAAGATTGCCACCACAAGTTAGAGTATGTATATAATTTAACTATATTTACGGGTTGATAGACAGATTTATTGTTACCAAAATAAAAAGGGCGGTCTATTTTCCAAACGATTTTAAGTAGAACAAGGACAGTAAATAAAGAAGACTGTAATTATTTTCAGAAAAAACCTTTCAGATTTAGAGTGTTGACCAAAGTAAGCAAGAGCTATCGTGATGTTGAAAATTAGGAGTTAGGATTAAACGATACCAATCAGCTGATGAAATTAGGTAACTACTCATAGCTGGAGGGATTACTGTATAAACGAAATTTTCTTAACCGAGCGGAATTATTTATCTTGGTGATTGCTGACATGTGATATCTGAAATAAAAAGCAAATACCAAAAGTGTTTGCCATAGAGAAGAAGAAACAACAATAGTAAGACGCCTCAATTTATTTTTGCAGGTGTCTTACTATTCTGTTGGTTGTTTTTATATTATGTAAAACTATTGATCCTCCAACAACTTCGTATGATGTTCCAGTGTCATTGCAGAGATGTTTTGCATATGCTGATAGATATCTACTAATAGGTTTTGAGAGAGTTGAGCCAATTTCTCGTATTCTTCCGGCTGAAGTTCTTTTTTCTTTTGTTTTTCTATCAATTCTTGTTTGTGTTGAAGAAGATAGGCATTGTCACTGAACAAAACGCTGACTTCAATTGACTTATAAATACCATGAAGCTCTTTGAAGATATCTAAAGGGATAAACTTTAAGTAAATAGCGTAAAAATCAGTGATCTCTGTCCGAATATAATCCCCAATTTCTGTTGAAAGCTCTAAAGCTGAATGGTAAGAGGTATCTTTTCCAATGAGGTTTAGATTATATTTTTTAACAGAAGGAGTCAAGTGCTCCTCTAATAAAGCATTTTTCCAGAATTCAGCAGAAAGAGCATTTTCACGATCCATATATAAGTTATAAAAAGCGCTATCGACATCTTCATAGTTCTTTGTTGAGAAATTTTCCAGCAAGCAATATTTGATTGTCCAAATAAGCTGCAGTTGATCCTCCTTGGCTATTGAAAAATAGTCGGTATCTTCTCGTAGTTCTTCTATTTTTTCTTCTCGTTTTCGTAAAAAATTTTCCAAAAAAAACACAGTAGCGTAAATTTCTACAGGGGTAAAGGCTAAGCCGGCGATGAGGTTCAACAATATTCCACGAGGTGATTCGCCTAAAAATAGCAGTAGCAAATTTGTTAAAGCAAATAGAACAAACAATAAAAAGATAAAGAAGAGCTGTTGTCGATCTTTTTTCACAATCATTCATCTCCCATCTACTCTCTCAGTTTACCACGGCAGCTAGAGAAGGTCTGGTTAAGAGCATTTCCTCCCATGGTAATGCCTTAAGAGTAGCAATTGCCTAGGTTTATAGAATTAAAAATCCCTATATGAGCATCCTCAGTATTTGGCGATGGAGAAAGTGATTTAGAAATAGTTCAACCAGTTGGACGCCAATCGTAATGGGAATGGTGCAAAATAATTGAAGACCAAGAATCTTTTGCAGCAAAAGAAATCTGAAGTGATGGTATTTATTTTGCTTGTAATGGTTGGGACCCATAAAATGGAAAGAAAGATTGGACCAAGAGGGGTTAACTTCAAGCACTGAGTGGGTATTGCTTGATCATCTGAAATAAATCAAGAGCTTAGATTCCTATGAGCTCTTGAGATGCATCCTAACCCCAATCAACTAACTATTGAAACTTTTTCCGATATTCCTTCGGTGACTCATGATAGATATCTTGGAATTTCTTATAAAAGAAATTGATGTTTCTATAGCCGGCTTGTTGGATGATCTTTTCAATTGGTAGGTCCGTGTTTCTTAGTAAGGTCGTAGCGTGGGTCAAACGAATTTCTTGGACAAGATCGATAAATGATTTGCCCGCGTTTTTCTTGATGAAGCGACTAAGGTAGTTGCTGTTAAAATTGAATGCTTCGGCAAGGTCATTTAAGGTACAATTTCCTTGCCTTTTTTCAATATAGCTTAGAATGTTTCCGATATATAGTTGATTGTTTTCTTGATAGTATTGGGCTTTTTTTTCATGAAATGACCGTAATAATTCGGAAAAAATAATGAGCATATAAGAATCAATGATCTCCTTCGAAAAAAAGGAAGGTCCTAAATAATGAGATAAAATCCCAATGACGGCATCTTCTATGAATTCGTTATTCACTGTTTCAAAGACAATAAACTGATTGTGTTTTTGGTCCTCGGAAAGTGCATCGATAACAAATTTTGAGAGCGTATCATTATGTGCGATTTGACTCAACATTTTGGTGGAGAAATACTCTTTTTTTATTAGGAAATTGATAAGGATATCGTCTTCCCCAGTATCAAGAATCTGATGGATAACTCCAGTATCCAATAGACAAAAATCACCTTGGTTCAAAGAAATTTCCTCAGAGTTGATGATCATATCTATTTTTCCGGAATACACATAGCACATCTCGATGTAATCATGAGCATGTGGAGGCATAGGTGAAAATCGCGCATGCTTCACTAGTAAAAGCTGACTATCATTTAAAAAGTCGGTTATCTTTTCATTTTTTGAGATGGCGTACGCCAACGTTTTATTGTATGAAATCCGTTCATTCTCTTGTAAATGAAATGGATCGTCCTGCTGATTGATATGTTTGCGCTCTGTATCCGTGTATGTAAAAAGAAATTCTCTTATCTGTTGTTTATTCATTGTATCTCCTTTCTAACAAGTAATAAATGGTCAGTAATCAGGATATGAATGGTCATTGTATCTATCGCTCAATGCCCTATAATATAATTATGGTGGCGCTACCAGAATACTAGTCTATTTAGCAAAAAAAGTCAAAGGAGAAAATTATGAATGACAAAAAGATGACCTTCAGTGATAAGTTTCAAGATAAACTAGGAATTTTTGCTGACAAAGTAAATAGAAATATTTACGTAACGGCAATTCGTGATGCAATGCTTGCTTATATGCCATTCACCTTTATTGGGTCCATTTTCCTAATTATTGCATTTTTTCCAATTGTACAGGTGACAGATTTTATTACGTCTATTTTTGGCCCAACATGGGTGGATAAATTACTTTATGTGAATAATGCGACCATTGCCATTGGCGGCTTGATCGTTGTCATTTCCTTAGCAAAAAGCTTGGCGGAAAAGTTAGAAACAGATGTATTGCAGTGTATTTTAACGGCACTCGTATCATTTTTACTCTTAACGCCACTTGATGTTAATGAAACAGGAAGCTTCATTAACATGACGAAAATTGGTGCACAAGCGATGTTTTTAGGAATTATTGTCAGTATTGTAACGGTGCTTGTTTATAAGAAAATTGACGAAAAAGACATCAAGATAAAAATGCCCGGCACTGTTCCACCCGCAGTATCTAAACCTTTTGAATCGATCATTCCTTCATTTATTGTGGTGACACTGTTCTTTATTGTTCGTCTCATGTTGGAAGTTGGTTTGAACACGGAAGCGATGGCGTTGATTAATGGTACGTTAGGTATTCCGTTGACCATGGTTGGTGGTTCATTGTTCGGCATGGTTTTCATCAAGATTTTTGAACAATTCTTATGGTTCTTTGGATTACATGGTAGTTCGATCGTTCAAGCCGTGACAGACCCGATCCATTAGGTATTGGAAGATCAAAACAGAGCAGCTACGATTGCAGGAGAAGTTCCTCAGAACATTATCAATATGGGGTTTAAGAACCATTTTACGTCAATCGGTATTATAGGGTCCATTATTGCAATTATCCTCATAGCAAAAAGTCGTCAGTATAAAGAGGTTGGTAAAATAGCAGGTCCACCTTATATATTCAATATTGGTGAGCCCACATTGTTCGGTGTTCCGTTAATGCTGAACGTGAGCTATATCATTCCATTCTGTTTAGGAAATGCAGTGAGTACAGTTATCGCCTATGCTGCTTTTGCACTAGGATTAGTACCGATTCCTACGGGTGTTGCACAATTGCCGTGGACGACACCAATTTTGATTAGCGGGTACTTTGTAACCGGAAGTATCTGGGGAGCCGTGCTTCAATTGGTTCAATTGATTGTGTGTGTACTACTATGGATTCCATTTGTGAAAATGGTTGATAAAAAAATCTATCAAGAAGAACAAGGAGCAATTACAGAATAAAAAAGTTGTCTATTCACAGTCATTTGTCTCTGATAGAAATGATCGTGAGTAGACAATTTTGTTGAAAGTGGTGAAAATGTTGAGCAATAGTCGATTAGAAATTAACGGTCAATCAACGCCGATAAATGTCGACCTAAATGAGGCGATTTCAGTTACGTGGAAAGCGGCAAAGCAAACAAGCTATAGATTGGAAGTCTTTGATGAAAAGGAGCAGTGCATTTTTGATTTTGAAGAGGTTTCAAGGCGACAAAGCCAATCAATCGTGCTACCTAGACACTTCGCACGAAAGAAATATTCGGTAAAACTAAGTGTTTATAACAGCAATCAAAAAATTGTGCAGGAAACGATGAATTTCTATACTCAAAACCATGATCTCAATCTTGCGAACTGGATTACAAGGTTGGATAATCCTATTGAAAAAGAACACGTGTATTTTGATGATAAGCCAACGATAATTTTGAAAAAGCAAGTGGTGGTCAAAGAAACGATCGAATCAGCGTTCATTGATATTTGCGGTTTGGGCTATTATACATTGCGAATAAATGGGCAACGGGTTTCAGATGCGTATTTGAATTCAGATGTCACCAGCTATGACCAGAGAGTTTATTACGATACCTATCAAATAGAAAGCTTCCTGACGGAAGGAACGAATGAATTTACGGTTGAATTGGCAAATGGCTGGTATAATCCTGCACCAATTTTGATTTTGGGTAAGTACAATATTCGAAAACAGCTTTCTATTGGTAAGCCGACGATGATTTGTGATATCCAACTGACAACAACAAATCAGTCCATACATATCCTCTCAGATGCCGAGTGGGAAAGTTCATGTGGGCAATTTCTGCAAAACAATCTCTTTGTAGGTGAAGTATTCACAGACAATGTTCAACCAGCTGACAATGTTCGAAAACAGACGGTGTGTATTCCTGGTCCGACGGGAAAACTGGTTCCAAGCTTTATTCCAAAAATTGTCCGGAAAGAAAAAATTCTGCCAGTTTCATTCGATAGGCTTGCAGATGGCTGGATTATCGATTTTGGACAGATTATTAGCGGACAAATTGCGTTTGATTTAGCCGCTGAAACGATCGGATGTATTGAACTAAGCTACGCAGAAGTGACCGATGATAAAGGAAATCCGGCTTATGGAACAACGATCAGTGGGAAATATGGCGTAAAAACAAGTGACCGGGAACCAGAAAGTCCAGTCATTCAAACAGACAAAGTAATGAAGGAAAAATTAACCCCTTTGCATTTTAGTAATCAATACACCTATCATTCCTTTAGATATGTTTTTGTGAAAGGAACATCTGAGTTCACGAAACTTCCATTAGAAAATGTAATTGCCTATCGCCTATTTTCAGATGTAGAACTACTGGTTGACTTCGATTCATCTTCAGAAGACTTGAATCAGCTGTGGCAAGCAGGAATAAATACACGCCAAAATAACATGCACGCCTATTTTGAGGATTGCACACGAGAACGCTTTGGTTATGGCGGGGATATCGTGGCACTTCTATCTTCTCATATTGCGACGAGTGATATAAAAGAGTTTGCTAAAAAGGTTTTTCTAGATTTTGTAGATGCTCAAATAGCGGATGGTGGTATCCCGCAAACTGCACCTTTCATAGGAATTATGACGAATGGTACATCCAATAAAGCAGGATCATTAGGTTGGCAATTGGTTTTACCCACACTTGCTAAAGCCTTGTCCACGACCTATCAAGAAGCAGATTTCGTCAAACAGTATCAAGCTCAGTTGGAAAAACATTTGCAGTATTTATTATGTTTTGATTTTTCAATGATTCGCTCGTGTTGTTTGGGGGACTGGGGCTCTGTTGATGGAAAAGAAGAGGGGTGGGTCATTTCATCACCAGATCAGTCTTTCTGTTCGGGATGTATGTATGTGATCTTGTTGAATGAATACCTTGAGTTAATGGATGAAGGAATTTGCTCAACCAGCCATTTAGATGGAGTAAAAGAAAAAATAGCGATTGCTAAAAGTGAATTGTTGAAAGAATTCAATAGGGAGACGGGTAATTTTTCTAGTGGGAAAATCTCTAGTGATATATTTGCCATTCAAGCAGGGCTGATTTCAGGAGAGGACAGAGACAAGCGAATTCGTCATCTGATCAAAAAAATTAGGGAGAATGGGACTATTTTTTCTTTTGGGATTTTTGGTATGTCTTGGGCCTATGAACTGTTTTCAGAAATCGGTGAGAATCGCTTAATCTATGATTGGTTACTTCGCCAAGAGGGCCCAAGCTATCAGGATATGTTAAAAAATGGAAATCTGGCTTTAGCAGAATATTTTAGTGTTCCCGGTCAACAAAAGACACAACCGGGTTCTTTAAACCATGCCATGTTTTCCTCCTATTCCAGTTGGTTTGTCTCCTCTTTACTGGGACTGAGGATTGAAAATAAACAATTAATCATTGATCCAGCTGTTGATTTACCGATCGACTGGGTAAGTGGAAGCCTCAAAACACCGATGGGAAAAGTGACGATAAACTGGAAAAAGGAGAATCAACAACAGACAAAGATAGTGGTGGAAATCCCAAACGAACTGGCTTATATAGAAAAAGTTAGTCAAAAGCATCGATCCAGTAAGCTTCATTTGAAAGAGAAGGATGAATATAAAATAATCACGTTTGAAATAAAAAACTGAAGGGAGACTACCGGGAATGTTTAAAGAATTATTTTCACCAATCAAAATCAACACAATGATGGTCAAAAACAGAATTGTCGCAGCACCACTCAACAATACTTTTGAAGAAAAAGCTTTGGGTGGCGCCGGGATCGTCATTGCGGGGCACACGATTGTGGAACCCTATCGTTCTAGCTTTAAAAGCCCGGATGAGCTGTCTGTTTTCAGTAAGTACGAATACGAAGAAACACGCAGGAAAATTTTGAAAATTCAACAGGCAGGTGCCAAGGCTTCTATTGAAATTTTTCATGGGGGCAGAGAAGCTAGATGTTATGAATATGCCAAGGGTCCATCAGCTTATGTACGAGAAGATGGTATTGAAGTGCGAGCAATGGATGAAGCGATGATGGAGGAAACGCTAAATTATTACTACGATACTGCAAAAGAAGCAAAAGAACTTGGTTTCGATACTATTTTCATGCACTTTGGTCATGGCTGGCTGCCAGCACAGTTCCTTTCCCCTTACTTTAACCATCGTGAGGACGAATATGGTGGCAGCTTTGAAAATCGTGCCAAGTTTCCACTAAAGATATTGGAAACAGTCCGAGCGGCAGTTGGGAAAGAGTTTCCAATCGATATGAGAATCAGTGCGTATGAGTGGGTAGACGGATCGATCGAATTTGAAGATGTTGTGGCCTTCATTCAACTAGCAGAAAAGTATATTGATATGGTTCAAATTTCAGCAGGACTTGATATGAATCGTGAAGCAAATGTACACATGGCGACAACGAATTTCGAACCACTTATGCCTAATGTGGAATGGGCAAAAGAAGTGAAACAGCGTGTCAACATTCCGGTGAGCGTTGTTGGTGCGGTACTTTCTCCGGAAGAGGCCAACAATTTGATTGCAAAAGGAGTCGTAGATATGGTTGCTTTTGGTCGGAGCTTCGTAGCAGATCCGGATTGGCCGAAGAAGGCATTAGCAGGGCATCCGGAAGACATTCATGGGTGCATTCGCTGCTTACAGTGCTACCATATTGCGACGAATCATAAAAATGTTGGGTGTTCAGTTAATCCAAGATACAATAATGAAACATTTGTAGCCAAAGAAGTAAAACCCACAAAAATAGTTAAAAATATTGTCATCATTGGTGGCGGCCCAGCCGGTATAAATGCGGCAATCACTGCTGATAAAGTAGGACATCGGGTGACTCTTTTAGAGAAAAGCGATGCGCTAGGTGGACAACTAAAATATGTCGCAAAAGAACATTTTAAAATTGAGATTGCTCGTTTATTGGAATTTTATAAAGTACAAATAGGTAAATCAAAGGTAAATGTTCGACTGAACTTTGAGGCAACTCCGAAAAATATCAGACAGTTTAATCCAGATGCTCTTATCGTAGCAGTTGGTGGACGAGAAATAGTTCCACCGATTTCGGGAATCGATGGTGAGAATGTCGTGACAGGTATTCAATCAATTGAGAATGAAAAAGAACTGGGCGAAAACATCGTTATCCTTGGTGGTGGAACAATCGGTGCTGAGATTGGCATGGAACTAGCGTTGGTTCATCATAAAGCTGTCACAATTGTAGAGATGAATAATGAACTGGCTGCACAAGGAAATGAATTGTACAAAATTGCGTTAAGACAAAAAATAAATCAAGCAGAAACCTTAAATGTTCTACTGGAAACGATCTGTAAAAAAATAGAAAAAGATTCCTGTATTGTGGCGTCCAAAGAAGGAGTAGAGCAACATATTCCTTTTGATAACTTAATTGTCTGTACCGGACTTAGGCCGGAGCGAAATCTAGCGGAAACATTCTATGGTATCGCAGAACAGACGGTCATGCTTGGCGATTGCAATCGTATAGGTAAGATTATGGATGCAACTTTCGAAGGCTATACTGTTGTTCAAAATCTGTTTGATTATTGATAGAGAATAGAAAGTTGAAGAAATGAAACGGAGATATATGTATAAAATTAAAGGAGTGATTTGATTGAAAAAAATGATGGCGCTCTTGATCAGCTCTTTGTTACTTGGTTTATTGATTTTTCCGATGGTTGGACATGCAGAAAAAATCAAAACAGTGCAAAAAAATGATGAGAAAAATAAGGCTATTACTTACTCTTTCTATGATGCGAGTGAACATGGTCATACCAGTTCGCGTTCTTCCATTTTGAGCCCTACTTTCTACATCTATGCGGGAAATATTACTGCTGAGCAGGCAGATGAATTGATTGCCCAATTAGAAATGGAGCAAGTGGTTGAAGAATGGGCTGCTCAAATTTATGTGGTAAATCCTTTAGACAAAAAAGAGTACACACAAGAAGATAGCAAAGCATTTCTTCAATTATTAGCTAGTACTCATGGCGTGCCGAATGGCGTTTCAAACATAAAAATTATTGGCATCGATCAAGGAGCAACTTTTGTCAATGAAGAATTGGCAGATTTGATGTATCCGGTGGCAGGTGTAATGACTATTGGCGGGACAGTGGGTGAGGATAGCGCAATCCATTCTCCAGTTCCAGCCTATGTTAGTAACTCATCAGACCAAGTAGCCGAATTATATACTCAAGCAAATGAGAGTGAGCTAGTGGAAGAGGAGAAAGAATTTAAGTATTACGCGAATTCAAAGGCGGAGCTTCAGCAAGTCATCGTGTCACAAAAGGAAGAAACTTTAGCAGAAGCATTTAGCAATGCTTGGAATAAGGTTCTTTCAAAAAATTACCGAATGCATAACAAAACAACAGAATTCTATATGGCAGATGTTACGCAAATTACCAGTGATTATGATTTAGAGCCGGTTATCGATTTTGAAGCATTGGATGTTACGTACAATCAAATGGAAAAAGAACCGATAGAAGGTAAGGGCGAGTATACTTGGTATGAATACATACCCGCCAAAATAAAGGAGAAGGATAGCATCCCACTTGTCGTAACCTTACATGGTTTTGGAAATGATCCACGGATACAAGGCGATACAAGTGGTTGGGTAGAGCTTGCAGCAAGCGAAGGTTTGATTGTCGTCTCTCCGGAATGGCAAGATAAGGCAGACAATTTTTCAGGAAACGATGGATTAGGGGAAGCAGGTATTTTGTCACTGATAGATATGCTGAAAGAGAAATATCCTCAAATCGATCCTAGTCAAGTCTATATAACTGGTTTATCAGCAGGTGGTTCTAAAGCGGCTTTATGGGGAGCAAAATATTCAGAAATTTTTGCTGCCGCCGCATCGATTTCGTCGCCTGGTGTCGATAAAGAGGAACTGACCGCTATTTCAGAAAAATATAGCGGTGGGCAAGTACCTTATCTCTATATATGCGGGGATCACGACTTTTTCCAAATGATTCCAGTAGATGGTAGTAGCCCGAATGGTATGCCGAATATTTTCTTTGATGATCCAAATGTATCGATGTTTGAGTTTATTCAGGCATATCAAAGAATCAACCAACTCGAAATTTCTGAAGAACCTGATTTGGCATTAAATCCCTATTATGGTGTAAAAATGACAAACCAAAAGGAAACCAAACTAGGCAATAAAGATATTTTATCTGGAACACTCACAACTGATGATGACCAAACGCTCATTGAGTTAGTAGCAATTAAGGATTTGGCGCATTGGAACTATCGTCCTGAAGCTGCATTTGTTTGGGCATTTTTCCAGCAATACAAAAGAAATACTACCGATGGTTCATTGGAATTCAATGATTCTCCAACTGGTAATGTTGCTTCAACAGCTGATAAAAGCGAGAGTAAATTTATTAACATCGTTTTAGTGATTGTTGTAGTAATCGCTGTCATTGCTGGTGCTGTAATATACAAGTACAAAAAGAAATAAGGCGCATAATTGAGGAACGATGTGTTTGGTAGCTTGACTTCATTAGTCGAAGCTGGATGATCAGTATAAATCAGAGATAGACCTGCGAGATACTTAGAAAAGTTCTTGCAGGTTCTTTATATAGTAGAACAAAGACCAAGTAGACGGAGTGTGAAAGCGAGGTGTCACAGACTCATTTAATACAGTCATCGAATAAGGTAAACGTTTTATAACGATTGCTTAGATTGTACCCGGAGTAGGTTGAGTTTATTAAATAACTATTGACAATGTGTTTAAACAAATTTATCATAAACGTATAAGTTAATATAGGAGCTGTAAAGTCAAATACAGAAAGAGGTTATACCGATGAGAAGCTTACTGGACACAAATTTTGTACCTGAATGGGTATCTATTATTGACAAGAAAGTGATTCCTCAAATCGACTGGATCAAGAATAAACAACTTGATATTTGCTATGGCGATCACGAACTTCAAAAGTTTGACGTTTATCTTCCCGAAGGAGAGGGACCATTTCCTGTTGTGGTTTTAGTTCATGGAGGCGGCTTTGCCTACTGTGATAAACGGGATTGGCATCTTTATCCTGGCTTCTTCGCATTACAAGAAGGTTTTGCTCTTGTTTCTGTAAACTACCGTCTACTGCCAAACATTAAACGAATGGATCCTATTGACGATTTAACAGAGGCATTAGCCTTTATAAAAAAGAATGCAGCACAATTTAAACTGGATAATGAAAATGTTTTTCTTTATGGTACCTCAGCAGGTGGCAATCTAGTGTCCCAAGTATCGTTGCGTAATGTAGCTAAAGGAGAACCAGTCAAAGGGGTTGCTGCATTATGTCCGTTACTTGACTTTAGTAATGAAGCTGCGTATCTTGAAATTTTTGAAGCAATCGCTCCCGACTATATCAAGCAAAATCGTGATACGATGGTTGAGTATTTAGGCTTTGATCCAGCAATTAACGTCGCTGCAGCAAAAGAAGCGAACATCGACTATGTGATCACCGATGCTGCTCCGCCATTCTATATTCAGCATGGTACAATGGACCCGGCTGTACCGGTTGAACAATCGATTAATTTTGCCCGAAGCTTGATAAAAGAAATTGGTGAAGAAAAGGTTATTCTTGATCTTATGCCTGAAACAGGTCATGCAGGAGGAGGACCTGAATTTTTAGAAAAAGAAAACATTCAACCAATTCTTGCTTTCTTCAAGTCGTTGGTCAAGTGATTTTAGCGAATGGGAGATGAGCACTCAAAAATCGTTTGATATTTGTAACACGACGAAATGATGGGCTGCTCTCTGCATGTTCCCAAAGTCGTAGTAGTAAAAGAACCGTAGAAACTCTATTCTAAGCTCGTTCTAAGAGCTGATTTTTCGAAGGCGTTCGGAATGAAATAGAGTATTTTTGACCCACTCTCTTTGGTTTATACCTATGTAAAGGAATGATAAATATGTTTCGAATGATTTGGCATCAAGTCTTTTCTAACTATGGAAATCTAAATTTTAAACCCAACGATAGAATCGAAAAAATGACTATCAAACAAAATATTTCTGGTAAAGGCGCTCGTGTAGAATTTTCAAACAAATACGATCATGAGAGTATGAAGGTTATCCGTGCTAGAATCTCAACAGATCCGGAAATGGTTAATGCTAGTCCAATTACGTTGAATAATCAGGATTCATTCGAAATTCCCGCTGGACAATCGCTATGGTCTGATTTTTCAAAAATTGACGTGCCATTGAAATCATCTTTGTATCTCGAGCTGGAGATAAAGAATAACTCCAATCATTTAGCGACCTCCGCTCACACATTCTCGGATAAGATATTTCAAACGAATGTAGCTGATCTTGATATGAACTTTGTTTATGGAATCACTACGGTAGCTCTTCTGACGGAAACAAAAGGCATCACTGTTGCCTTCTTTGGTGATTCTTTGACTAATCAAGGTTATTATACGGATTCAGCTACGCAATGGCTGTATGACCATATGGAAGGGGTTACGGCAATTAATGAAGGGATTTCCGGAAACCGATTGCTTTTACCGGGGACATCAGATTCTGAATGGAACAACAGCTTTGGACAAGCGGCAGTTGAACGTTTTAGCCATTTAGTCAATTACCGACCAGATGTTGTGGTGGTAATGATTGGAGATAATGATCTTTATCAAGTCAGGGCCACAAACATGGATGAACTGCCAACGGCCATAAAAGCTATTACAGCTTTAGAACGAATCAAAAATGAGACGATCGTTGCTGGAATTCAGCCTATTCTTGTCACATTGACACCATTCAAAGGGGCAGTTTCTCGTGAAGTCGAAGCTTGGTCGCCGGAGAAAGAGTTGATTCGAGAAGAAATCAATCGATGGATCAGGAAAAATGAAAAAATGATCGATCTGGACCAATATGTTTGTGATAGATCAGATCCTCGTAGGTTAGCAGAATATTATGACTCGGGAGACCATTTACATTTTTCTGAGGAAGGCGGCACAAAAATCGGCGCTTATATGGCAGAGCAGATAGCAGAATTGCTGAAAATAGAGTAAGGGTGTGCGAACGATGAAATTGACCATTATGTTAACAAAAATGCTGTATCAACTTATGAGTGTTAACCGAAGCAAATACAATCAATCTTTTCCAATCACTAGTCCTGTTGAAAAAATTAGGAATGTGAGCTATGCCGATAAAGGAGATAAAAAGCAAGTTCTTGATATTTATACACCAGATAGAAAAGGAAATTACCCAGTCTTTGTGCAAATTCATGGTGGAGGGTGGACGCTTGGAGATAAGGATGACAACATCGGCTATTGTGAGTTCATCGCTTCTAAAGGGTATGTCAGTGTTGCGATCAATTATACATTAGCACCTAAAGCTCCTCATCCTGAACAAGAAAAAATTGTCTTTGAGGCTTTCAAATGGATCAAAGAGAATATAGGAAACTATGGAGGAGATCCACAAAAACTTTTTCTATCAGGAGATTCGGGCGGCGCGCACCTGGCTTCTACTGTAGCGAATGTATGTACAAATCCTAAAGCAGCGGCAGTGTTTGGTGTTGAGCCGCCATTAGATAAAGAGCAGATTGCCGGAATGGTTTTATTTTACGGAGCCTATGATTTTCTCAGTGCGAAGTATGCAACGTTTCCGTTTATAAAAGTGAGCTACGAATCATTTTTAGGTACTATGGACGATGAAAAAGACCGTGACTTGATGATCGAGGCATCACCGATTTATTACGTGAATGAACAATTTCCTCGAAGCATTTTACTTTCAGGTGAAATAGATGGACTGCATAAATCTCAAACGTTAGAATTTGCAAAACGTCTTGAGGAAATGAACGTACCAGTCACAAAAGTATTTTTTGATAAAGAGCGAGAAGACGCTGTTCATGGGTTTATGGTTGACTATAGTCGGTCATGCACCAAAGAAAGCTTGAAGCAAATAGCAGATTTCCTTGCTGAAAAGTCATGTTGAGGGGAGAACAGAGCAGCCATAGTTTTCTGCAAATAACTAGAAGGCTGATTCTGTAGGAAATGAGGATGCTTTTCATTGAAGGGATTGACTGGGATTGTTGCTGATCCAGTCTGTATGTCAATAATCTGAATAAAATCTACACACTGCGTCAAATTGATTTGGTAAAAAGCTATAAAACAAAAAAGGCAACTAAGAAGAAGCGTTGTATCGACCTCAAAAAGTTAGACTTTTTTGGTGTCACTTCATTTCTCGTAATTGCCTTTTTTCTATAGAGTATGATTATTGAGGTTTAGCGTTCAAGTCTCATCGTTGAGCGAAGGAAACCATAACATATTCGTTAGGAATATAGCGAATAAACGTATGTTCAAAGAGGCGACCATTATCTGTATAAGCAATATTCTCAATTTCTCCCACGCAATTGTTTTCACCTAGATCTAGATTTTCAAAATCAGCTGCTTTTGCTGAGACGACTTTCATAATTGATTTAGATGCAACAATTTTAAACTCTAATTTTTGATCGATATATTCATAAATCGAGCCTGCTGCAATTTTCTCATCAATAGGGCCCAAGATACTTTTTTTGAAGTAACTAGTGTCATACATCATCGATGCACCGTTAATGACCCTTAAACGACTGATTTTATAAATTCGCTCTCCTTCATGAAATGAAATGACTTTTGCCAGCTCCTCAGAAACAGTTAATTCTTTAAAATCAATTAGTTTGGAGGAGGTGCTTATTTCATTATAATTGGAAAGCTCTTTCAAGCCATGAAAGTTTCCGGTTTTGAAAAAAACTTTGTCTACTTTTGACGTCTCTAAAATAACAACACCTCGGCCTTTAACACTATAAACTAATCCTTCAGCGTTTAACTGTGCAATCGCACGACGAATGGTATTTCGGCTAGTTTTGAAGCGGCCGACCAATTCTAATTCAGTAGGTAACAACATGGTATCATTGTAGATACCTTCTCTGACTTCTTCTTTAAGCTGTGTATAGATATCAAAAAATTTGTTCACTGCCAAAAAAAATCCCTCCTTGCATAATCTATTATATCATATTAAACCAATGTGTTTGAACAAATAATTGAAATAAATGGTTAATTTACTATTGAATATTTGTTTAAACAAATATATAATGTGTGTAAGGGGTTTCTAACGTTAGCTTTAATTCCGTTTTTTATAAGAGGTTGTACTAGGGAGGAATCATTTATGCAAGAGAAACAAGCGCAACAAATTGCAGACCGTACTTTAGAAGCGATTGGTGGGAAAGAAAATATTGCGACTGCTTTTCACTGTGTCACTCGCTTACGCTTTATTTTAAAAGATGATAGTAAGGTGGAGCTGGAAAAAATTAAAAGTATCCCCGGCACATTAGGTTTTCAAAAGACAGGTGATCAATACCAGGTAATTATTGGTCCGGAGGTCGGTGTGGTCTTCAATAAATTGAAGCTTGAAAGCGAGCTGGACAGTGGTGATGCTGATACCAAAAGTGATCACTCACCTAAGAAAAAAATGACACTGAAATCAATTGGGAGTGGTATTTTAGATGCTTTAGTAGGGAGTATTACTCCAGCTTTACCAGCAATCATCTGTGCCGGAATGATCAAGATGGTTCTAATGCTGCTGGGTCCTAGTTTGATTGGTGTACTTTCACTGGAAAGCGGCACCTATCAAGTGCTCAATTTCGTAGGTGACGCAGGATTCTATTTTTTACCAGTCTTTCTAGGCTACACTAGTGCCAAGAAGTTTAAGGCCAATCCTCTTCTCGGTATGCTGATGGGGAGTATCCTGATTTCACCAGCCTTTGTAGAAAGCGTTACTGCTGGGACAGCACTTAGTGTCTATGGACTACCAATTACCCCAGTCAATTATGCTAGTACAGTAATTCCAATCATTCTAATTGTTTGGGTCATGTCGTATGTCGAAGTCTTTTTCGACAACTACATTCCGAGCAGTTTCAAAATGATTTTTGTTCCAGTTCTTACTGTTTTGGTTATGGTACCTTTGGCATTGGTGGTTTTAGGGCCTTTAGGGAGTATCCTAGGAAACTATATTAGCGCCTTTCTACTGTGGACGCATCAAGTTTTCGGTCCGTTTGGGATCGGTTTGATTGCTGCTGTCTTTGCTCTATTGATTGTCACAGGTATGCACCATGCTATCAATATGGCGGTATTGGTTACTCTAACTGCTAACGGATACGATGAAGTGGTTTTCGTAGCTGTTGCCCCTGTAGTAGTCTCCATTGCAGCAACGGCTCTAGCTTTCGGTTTGAAGGCGAAACAAACAGCCAATCGTAGCTTAGGCCTTTCTAGCTTTGTTTTGCAAGTTGTTGGTGGCGTTGCTGAGCCTACACTATATGGCGTAATGATTCCTTATATCAAGCCTTTCGCTGCACAAGCTATTGGTGCATTTTGTGGGGCTGTGTATATGGGTTTCATGCATGTTAAAGCATATGCCTTAACAGGATCAAATATTTTTATTTTGGCCGGCTTCATTCATGAAGACTCAGCCAATTTTATTAATGCCATTATTGGGTGCAGTATTGCCTTTGTTGTGACGTTTGCCCTCGTCTGGGTACTTGGTTTTAAAGAGAAAGAACAAGAAACTTTTGAATAGGTAGTGAATGGAATGATTTCAAAACTAATCACCAGATCCGATGATTTTGGATCAAGTAACGCTTCAAATCAGGCGATATACCAAGTGTTAAAAGAGAAGGATTACATTAAAAATGTCTCCTGTATGGCGGTTGGCCCGATGATGGAATCAGGAGCAGAGCTTTTAAAGTCTTTGCCAACTCGTGATTTTTCAATCGGTATGCATGGTACTCTGACCGCTGAATGGACATATCTGAAATGGTTCCCAATGTCAGATACGTCCCGAATTCCTTCATTGATCGGGGAGAATGGGGTTTTTCCACCTAAATTTGGTTTGCTAAATCAGAGCATCGATCCTGATGAGGTAGTAACAGAATTTAATGCACAGCTGGATCAATTAACGAAGTTTGGATTAAAAATCAGTTACTTTGACACGCATATGATGCCAGAGATGTATTATCCAGAGTTAATCCCTATCCTAAAAGAATGGGCGAATAGAAAAGGATTGATCAATCATCTTGATTGGTATGATTTAAAGCAGAAATTAGGGCCGCATAGTTATCCTTCGATAGAAGTAGGGCTGAAGCTTTGGACGGAATGGCTTGAGGGTTTAACTGAGGATTATCGACTGACTTTAATGCATCCAATGACCCCAAGTCGTGAAGCGTTATCCTTTGCTAATAGTCAATCAGTTATTGGAATGGTAGGGAAATATCGAGCAAATGAATATGAGCTGTTGATGTCTGGCAAACTCGACGAATGGTGTGATAAAAACCAAATCATGCGTGTTTCCTACGACTATGCCGAAAAACATCTTACTAAGCTATCACAGGAGGTGGGGGAATAGTGAAGGCAAAAGAACTTGATGAAAACACTTGGCTGATCACTCGTGGAGAAGGTCAATCTTCCATACACAATTATCTTCTTGTTGGTGAGCATAAGGCAGCATTGATCGATACAGGTCTTGAAGAGGAGACTCTACAAGCATTTGTTAGCCTTATAACGGATAAACCAATCGTGGTCATTCATACGCATGGTCATATCGATCATATTGGTAATGATCAACAATTTGAAGAGGTAATGCTTCATCCGAGAGACGTTGATTTATATCATCTGCATTCCTCAGCAGAATTTAGAAGAGAATTTTTCAAACGACAGTATGAAGAAATGAAACAAAATGATCCGGATAAAGCGGAAGCTTTTGCAATAAAACAGTTTCAAACGATCAATCAGACTGTTGCTTTGAAGCCATTAACTGAGGGAATGGTTGTTGATCTTGGCACACGAAAGCTCAAGGTCATTGAGACACCGGGACATACTCAAGGGTGTATCTCTCTGGTTGACGTAGATAAAAAGGTCATTTACACGGGGGACATGGTCTGTGAAATGGGCGTATTAATGCATTTTGCTGAGGCAACAACTATCAACGTTTACAAACAAAGCCTAGAAGTCATTCATTCTGCGATGACACCTGAGTATCGACTATTCTCGGGGCATCAACTAAGCCCGTTGACAATTGAATGGGTAGAGAAATATCTTGAGTGTGTGAGTGAGCTGATTGAACTTGGGAAGACAAGCGATTTGACAAATCAGAGTGTGAATGAAATCTTGTTTTATTCGAAAGAGAACGCAAAAATTTCTTACAGGAATGATCAGTTGTTAGATGGCATTCGTGAAACGAATTAGTAGTCTAAATACGTAGTACTAAGCCAAAAAAACATCTTTTATTAAAGAAAAGGATGTTCATTTTTGGCTTAGTATTTTTTGCTGTTATTAAATACAGCTGTAAGTCAGTTATTTCAAATCGTCTTTAAATAACTCTTATAAAAAATAAATAGGACTCCTCTTAGGAAGGAGTCCACACACATATACTAAGGGTTTCTTAGCAAGTAAAATTATATAACAATTATCCGGGAAATGTTGTTCAAAATTGATAGGCATATTTTACAGAAATGAAATTTACATAGAGCTGCTATGTTTTTTTCTTTGTTTTATGCTCTAGCCGGTACTGTTCGGGTGTTGTGTTGGTATATTTTTTGAACACTCTGAAAAAATATTTTTCGTTTTCATAGCCGACCGATTTTGCAATTAATCCAGACTTTCTATCTGTATTGCTAAGCATTATTTTTGCTTCCTCAATCCGTAATTGATTCAAGTAATCGATATATTTGCTGCCTGTTCTCTCTTTGAATAGGGAAGACAGGTAGGATTGATTGATGTAAAACAAATCGGCTAATAAATCGAGATTAATAGGATCTTTATAATGTTTTTTCAGATAGGTTTGAATATTTTCAATAATATCATTGGATGCATAAACCTTTTCATAAGCCATTCCTTTAGCGATTGTACTCAGAAAGTTGATGAAGTAGGAGAGGACCTCTGGAAAAATAAAGTGTTGTTCCATCACTTCCTTAAAGACTTCGGGAAACGTATAGTTGCTCTTTGTATGATAAAAGTCATCTAGTAAATTCTTTGATTTTTCAATGAGTGACAGACCAATCTGTTTGAGCGTATATAACGACGGATTTTGGGATTCTATTAGATGCTGAAAATACTCAGTTAGCTTTTCCTGCAGATCCACCGCTTTTCCAGCTTCAATCAAATACATTATTTCGGCTGTTTTTTCAAAAGTGTAGGTTCCTGTTTTAAATGACTCATCTATAAATGTCGCTGCATTTGAAGAAGTTGCTGTTCGAGTATTGAGAGCATCGATACATTGCAGATAATAGTGATGAATCTCCGAAAAATCAATGACTTCTTTACTGATACCTAACAGGCCATTGTCTGCGACCTGTTCAAGTAAAGCGGGAAGATTGGTTTGTTCAATAACGGCAATAAAAAGCTGTGCTTCTGCTTTTATTGGAGCAACAAAAATTGCCAGCTGCTTAATGGCATTCGTAGGAAGAGCGTCCTTTTCGCTAAGGGATACTAGTACGAGTAGATAGCTTTTTCCAGGCTTGATTTTAGCAGTCAAAGCATTTATAGCCAGCTGTGTTTTATGACCAAGAATTGTATTGAGAATCATTTCCTCTTCATTTTCCTTTGAAGCGACGCTGGAATCCAGTTTCGCTAATGCTTCGTTGAGGGCTTTCAAAATATCCTCCTTGCTGAAGGGCTTCAGAATATAATTAATGGCGTTGGCTTGCAACGCTTTTTTTACGTAGTCAAAGTTTTCATACCCACTTATGACGATAATTGGGAGTAGGGGAAAGTTGATTTTTAAATGATCGAGTAGGGCAATACCATCTATTTCGGGCATGTCCATATCTGTAATGATGAAGTCAATGGTCTCGGTTTCTAATAGAGCAATCGCTTCTTTTCCGTTTGCCGCCTCAGCTGCACAACGAATGGGTAAATCCAATTTTTCTATTTTTTTCAATGTTCCTTTTCGGATCAATGCTTCATCATCTACAAGTAAAAAATTATACATCGTTTTCTCCTTTCAATAAGATCGGCAATCTCAATTCAACGAAGGTTCCTTGTCCTGGTTTGCTGAAAATCGCTAACCCATAGTCATTGCCATACGTATTTTTTATCCGTGCTTCAATATTTATCAAACCAATATGATTGGTTCGTTTTCTAACAATATCTGTTGCATCAGCCAGATTGTTGGTGATTTGTGCTAATGTATATTCATCCATCCCCAGACCATCATCATACACTCGAATCAGAACGGTATTCTTCGTTTTAGAAATAAATAGTCGGATTTTCCCGTCGATCCCGCCTTTGCTCAAGCCATGATAAATCGCATTTTCCACGAGTGGTTGAATGATGACTTTAGGGATATGGGCCTGTAGTAAATTGTCACTGTTATTAATAACTAAGTAGTCGATTTTTTTCTGAAAACGGATTTCTTGGATATTTAGATAATCCTCCACGTTATGCAACTCGTCAGCAAGGGTCGCTTCATTCACGAAGCCATTTGATGCATAGCGAAACATGTTAGATAGGGACAGAGTCATTGTGGAAATCTCGTCAATTTCTTCAATCTCGGCCAACGAATTGATCGACTCCAACGTGTTGTATAGGAAATGAGAGTCGATTTGGTTTTTGTAGACATTCAGCTCTGATTTTAGTAAGGATTGTTCAAAGTTGATCTGTTCTTGGGTATATTGCTTGATTGCTCGAAGCATCTGTTGGTATTCCTGATAGAGAATACCAATTTCATCGTTTCTTTGCTCATCATCTTGCGTATCAAAAATGATGTCTTCTTGAGAGCGCTGGCGCATTATTTTTGAGAGCTTGACGATGGGCGCAGTAAAGAGATTGGCAAATCGATAGGAAATAAGCAAGCTCAAGAGAAGAATACCAATAAAAATCAAGGCCATATTCCGTAAGGTGGTCCAAAGAAGCTGAACGTATTCTTGATTATCCACTGAAACGGATAATTTTAGTGGTTGCCTGTTCGCGTTGATCGTTTTGCTGACCATATCCTTTGGCTGAGTATCAACCATGGGATTCGCCTCGTAAAAGATTGTGTCATTTTGTTTGTCCATCAGCTGAAAGCCGCTGATTTTATCTGGGAAATCCTTTGAAATAAAATCAAAAAATGAAGGTTCACAGTTCACAACAAAGATACCTAAGAACTCCTTTGAGTAAAAATCATAGATCGCTCTGGAAAAAAGGAGGGTTCGTTCTTCACCACCATTGACAATGATCGATTCATCTTCGATTGCCGAAATATTCAATGCACCTTTTGCCGCAAGTGCTTGTTGGTACCATTGTGCTTGTAGAGGATCATAGCCGTAAGAAAAGTCTTTTTGTGTGTTTGAATACGAAATAATCCGTCCATTTGGCAAGGCAATTGCCAGAAAATTTAGCTGATCCATACGATAAATCAATGTTCGGAAAATACCTTTTATCTCTTGCTCAGAGTTAAATAGCTCCTCATTGGAAAAGTCAGAGCCAACAGCGTATTTACGTAGATCCGACATCAAATCATAGGAATTTTTTGAGAAGAATTGGGCTTTTTCCGTTAAGATATCAAGTTCATTGATTCGTTGTTCAATGGTAGAAGCACTTCGATTCAACGAATTGATTGTATTCGCTTTCAATTCGTTGTAGGAAGATTGAAAGAATGTCCAATAAGAAAGCAAGCTGATCAACAGCAAAGCAAATCCTGTGATAAAAAAGGTGGAGAAACGTAATTGTCTGTTTATGCTCACTTGATGTCCCCCGTTCGTTAAATATCCAAAAAAAGTATACCACGAAATACAAAAAAAGATAACTTCATTTTGCGTATGATAGGACTATAAAGAAAGTGAGGGACTTAAAAAATGAAAAAGATTCTTCGTACAGTGTTAGCGGCATCGGCAGCATTATTTTTACTATCGGCGTGTGGAGGCGGCGGAACAGAGGACTCCGGGGGAGCTAGTAGTGACAAGACAATTACAGTCATGGCATCTGGTGTAAAAGATGGAACGCAGGGCGTTTTTCTGGAATCATTTAAAGAATTAGTGGAAAAGAAATACCCTGATTATACGATTGAAACCACACTGTTACCAGATGATCAATACTATACTGCTTTGAAAAGTAAACTATCAACGGGACAAGCGCCTGACCTGTTTCTTGTTCAGCCTAAAAAAGCGAGTGCCAGCTCTGTAGAGGAAATGGCCAAAGCTGGATATATTGAAGATTTATCGGATTTGGAAAATTGGGATAAGCTAGTTGACCAAGGAAAAGAGGATATGTCTTACGAGGGTAAGCCTTACGCGCTTTCCAGCACAATTGGTGTCTTGGGTACTTGGTACAACAAAGATATTTTCAGCAAAAATAATATCGAACTGCCAACCAATTGGCAAGAATTTTTGGATGCGTGTGAAAAATTAAAAGCAGCCGGTGTGACGCCTATCGTGATGGGCGACAAGGATTCCTACATGATTCAGTTCGGGATGTATCAAGTTGCAGCCAATCAAGTATATCCTGAAAATGCAGCATTCGACGAAAAATTATATACAGGCGATACAAGCTTTACTGATCCGGAGTGGATCAAGACAATTACGATGTATAAGGAATTATATGATAAAGGCTATGTTAGCAGTAATTCATTAGGATTGGGACAACCACAGGCCCAACAGACCTTTAAGGATCAAGAAGCAGCGATGATTTTTGATGGCGACTTCAGTTATCCCGCGTTCGAAAATATGGATTTTGACTTAGGCTTTATGGGATTACCGGCAAATGATTCTGGTGAGACATATATTGCGGCAGCTACGGGTGCTGGTTTTGCGATGAGTGCAAAGAGTGAGCATAAGGAACTGCTTAAGGATGTATTCAATCAGATGACAGATGGGGAATCAGAATTATTTGATGCATGGATACAAACGGCTACCTCTTTTACCACATATAAGGGCGTTGAACTGAGTAACGATGTATTTAGTGAAGTACTTCCGGCATTTGAAGAAGGGCGTTCGTTCTATTGGTGTAACCAAGCTTGGCCTTCCGGGACAGAAACAGAAATGCAGGCGAAATTCAGTGAAATGATTGGGACCGACAAAGTGACTCCGAAAGAGATGGCGGAAGCAATGCAGAAGAAATTTGATGAACTGAAGCAATAAAATAGCGAGAGAAGACTTGCTAAAAAGTAAATAATATTGAGTGGCGAGTCTTCGAGCGTGGGACATAACTCAAGTCCAGTGCGCTCTCTAAACCTAAAGACGAATAAACGGTGGGGCAGAAGCAGCTCCTTCGACACTAAATCGAAAGTCAGAAAAATTTGTGGCACTATTTTCGTGAATGTCAGTTTTAGTGCTTGATCTTAGCGCTTCTGTCCCAACCTCCGTTAACAAGAAAGGGTGGATAAAATGGAGCTTCGCAATGAAGAAGTGAAGGTAGAGAAGCGTAGTCGCGTTTCTTTTTTCAAAAAGAACCAATCGTTAGTCATGAATAACCGATTATTCCTATTTGTTATTCCGGCACTGGTCATTTTTGGTATCTTTTGGATTTGGCCATTTTTAAAGTTGTTTACATACAGTGTGACAGATTTTAATGGATTTAACCAAAATTATAACAATGTCGGGTTTAGTAATTTTTCTACGATTTTTGAATCAGGTATCTTAACAAGTTCAATAAAAAATACATTGATTTATACGGCATTGCTGGTTATTGGTGGAAACGTATTAGCACTACTTTTGGCATTTGCATTGAACAGTAAAATAAAGGGGATGGGCTTTTACCGTTCAGCTGCGTATATTCCGGCGCTGTTCAGTGCGATTGTTATTGGGTTTATCTGGAGCTACGTATATATGCCACAAGCAGGGCTGATCGCTTCTGTGATGGATTTCTTTGGAATGGATGGCAGCAGCTTCAACATTCTTGGAGATTATGGCAAAGCGCTATATGGTATCACCATTGTTGATATTTGGAAAAATGTCGGACAGACAATGATTATTTATCTTGCTGGCTTACAGACGATCGATGATTCTGTTCTTGAATCAGCTAGGATGGACGGTTGTAAAGAGCTTCAGCTGATCCGCTATGTAAAAATTCCATTGTTGGCGCCATCGATCACAATAAATATTATTTTATCTGTCATTAATGGCTTAAAGTCCTTCGACTATCCATTCATTATGACGAATGGTGGACCGGGAGACTCCACCAACACATTGATGTTCTCCATCTATAAGATGGCTTTTACAGAGCAGCAGTTTGGGAAAGCCGCGGCGTTTTCAGTTGTTTCATTTGTGGTGATTATTTTGATCACTGCAATACTATTGGTAGTTATGAATAAGAAAGAGAGGGAAATGGAATGAAGGATAAACTTAGTAAACTTGCGATACATGGTGGGATTATCGCATTTCTAATCATTACTTTGGCTCCACTTCTTATCGCATTATCCACTTCTTTCAAAGCCCCGGGAGACACATCCTCACCATTGGAATTGTTCTCAGCATTTACTCTGGAAAGCTACACAACGGCTTTTCAAAAGATGAACTTTGGCTCATCGTTTTTTAATAGTTTAATCACTACGTTAGGAAGTGTGTTCGTGGTTGTCTTGCTGGCTTCGATGGCGGCGTATCCTTTGGGGAGAATCAATGGAAAATTAAGCAAGTTTCTATATATTTTGTTTATCTCCGGTTTGGTCATACCAGGGCAAATGGTCGTTATTCCAATTGCCCAGGTTTTCAGTACACTGGGTATTCCAAGCACACGTTTTACACCGATGATCATGTTTATCACCTGTAGTATTCCTTTTTCAACATTTCTCTACACTGGCTTTATGAGAACCGTTCCTGTTGAAATCGAAGAATCTGCCTATCTTGATGGGGCAAATTTGTTCACACGTTTTTTCCGAATCGTCTTTCCGTTGCTGGCTCCGGCAACTGTTTCCGTTGTCATTACGCAAGGCATTTGGATTTGGAATGACTATTTCTATCCGCTGATTTTTGTTAACAAGCAATCAGAGATGAGTTTACCGGTTACGATGTTGAACTTTTTAGGGGATAAAGAGAATCCGGCACAGTGGAGTATTCTCTTTGCGGCATGTATCTTATGCGCAATACCTTTGATTCTTCTATTCTCTCTACTGCAAAAATACTTTGTAAGTGGTATTTCTGCCGGTGCAGTGAAAGGCTGATTTCTATGACAGAGAAAATTAGTAAGCTATTAACTATATTTGATACGGTTTATCACATCATTTTGCTTAATACACTTTTTTTGATCACCAACAGTTTCTTTTTTCAAATTTTTTTCTTTATTGATTTTCAAGTTATTTTTTTTCCGTTGTATTTTGTGGTCAGTTTGCCGCTTATTCCTAGTTTACTTGCGTTACTTCGTGCTATCGGTGAGCTAAAAGCGGGCAGGGAAGTCAAGTTGGCTGCTACATACTTTCGGGAACTTCGTTTCACACTTAGGAACGAGTACCGCATCTGGGGAAGCCTAGTAGCTGCAGTGTTTTTGACACTCACGGCATTGTACGCTTCAACGATCAATAGCCCGCTGACTATCATTTTTTATAGTTTAAACATTGTATTGCTTGTCTGTGAAGGACTTTTGTTTATCAATTTGTTGCGCAACGGATTGCACTATAAGAAATCATCCTTGATCGAAAAGCTAATTGCCTCTTTCTTGCCCAATGCGGGGAAAAATAGCCTATTGTTAGTGATGATTGTCCTGAGCTTGTTCAGTGGGTTCCGGCTTTCTTTTACAATGATCATTTTCATTTTTGGCGTCTTGCTAGAAATCATGTACAGATTTTTTATTAAACCGAGGAAGGGATAGAAATAGAATGGAGTTTCAAAAAAATACGGATATTTCATTTACCACTAACGAGCTATTTATGCAAAAATTGACTCAGATCCCTATAGAAAAATACCATCGAACAGTGGCACCAAACAAAGCTTATGCTATTGAATCTACCGTAAATCGACTTTCGGAAAAAGGGCTTCATTATGATTCTGCGACGGGTCTGGAGCTACAGCGCAAAAGTACAACGATTCTTGATTTTGGAGACCATTGTGTAGGACGTGTTTCTTTATCGATTCGCTCTGTAGGGAGTCCGCCTGATGCACCAGTGAAGCTAAAGCTCTCTTTTGGAGAAACACTGGAAGAGGTCCAGCGGCCTTTTGAAAGCTATCATGGGGAACTGAGTTCTTCGTGGCTTCAAGAAGAGCTGTTAACATTGGATGTTTTACCAAGTACTTTGGAGTTGAAACGCCGCTTCGCTTTTCGTTTTGCTAAAATAGAAGTGATAGATACGTCACCTAAATACCATATCTGGTTATCGTTGACCTGTAAAACGGAAAGCTCTGCTGATCCGGATGCATTCAAGTCGTTGGAAACAGAGGATGAATTGCTGAAAAAAATTGATTTAGTAGCTCAAAAAACGTTGGCGCAATGTATGCAGGAGGTTTTCGAGGATGGGCCAAAGCGGGATCGGCGTTTATGGTTAGGGGATCTGCGGTTACAAGCCTTAGCTAACTATAAAACTTTTCATGCCACGGAACTGGTAAAAAAATGCCTCTATCTTTTTGCTGCAAAAACGACGGATGAGGGACAAGTTTCTGCTAATGTTTTTACGGAACCGGTATTGATTCCGGATGATACATTTCTAGCTGACTATAGTCTATTTTTCATTGATACGCTGTTGCAGTACTTCCAAGAAACACAGGATGCTGAAACCTTAGACGAACTTTATCCAATCGCTGTTGCACAGGGAAGCTTACTACAAAAAGCGATACACTCCTCTGGAAAGGTGGAACCTCCTTCGGGCTGGTGGGCATTTATTGATTGGAATGATGAGCTGGATAAACAAGTAGCGATTCAAGGGATTTTTATCTATTCCTATAAAAAGTTAAGAAAATTAGCAGAACTAAAAAGAGACAAAGACTTATTTGCTGAGACGAATTGCTTAATAGAACTTCTGGAACAGTATGCTTTGAAGGAGTATTATCAAGAGGAGCAACAATTATTTATTGATCCTAAGACCAACCAACGATCCATTGCCTCTCAAACTTGGATGGTCCTAGCTGAGGTAGGGGATGAGACATTTAGAAGGAGTGTGCTGATTAAAACCTTAGAGAGAGCTAATAAGATGGTTGGCTGTAACACCCCTTATATGTATCATCACTACGTAGAGGCACTGTTCCAAGAAGGCTTTCAACAACAAGCAGTTGAACTACTGAAAAGCTATTGGGGCGGCATGATCCATGCGGGGGCTGATACATTTTGGGAGGTGTACAATCCTGAAGCACCTGATCTATCCCCCTATGGAGATGCAATGATCAACAGCTATTGCCATGCATGGAGCTGTACGCCATGTTATTTATTAAGAACGTACGAGTTTGAATGAAGGAATTTTTTTGAGGAGAAAGGAAGTGACTCCTACTGGATAACTACTTAAGTTTGGATATTGGTGGAACATTTACTAAATCTGCCATCATCGATCAAGAAGGAAAGATAAGGACGACCGATAAAATCGAGACACCCAAAGATGCTGCAGCGCTCTATGCATTAATTGATCACTTATTAAAGACAACAGCTGTCTCCTTTTCTGGGGTTGGAATCAGCTGTCCTGGGAAAATCAATGGTCAGACAGGAGAAATTTCTTATGGCGGATCACTTCCCTATCTACACGGTCTATCACTCAAGCAATATATAGAAGAACATTATCAGTTGCCTTGTTGTGTATTGAATGATGGAAAAGCGGCTGTTCTTGCAGAGCTTTGGCTGGGAAATCTTAGGAACATTCGCAATGGTGCAGCCATTGTTCTGGGTACTGGTGTTGGTGGCGGTATTATTGTTGATGGGAGATTGTTGAACGGGAGCCACTTTCAAGCAGGTGAGTTGAGTTTTATGGTAAATAGTTCAGATGGAGCAGACAACTACCCGTTGGTCGGTGCCTCTCTTTCTGCTGTAAAATTTGTTAAACAGGCATGCCGTATACTGGGAAATACGAATGAGCATGATGGTCGGCTTGTATTTGCTGAATTGGAAAAAAAGAATCCGAAAATCCTTTCTTTATTTGAGGAATATTGCCGCAAAATCGCTGGTTTAGTCATTAATCTTCAAGCGGTATTAGATAGTGAAAAAGTGGTAATTGGCGGAGGGATCAGCTCACAGCCGTTATTGCTAAAGGAAGTCAATAAACAGTATTTGAAAATTAGAGAGAACAATCCTTTGATGAAGAAAACGTTATCGGAGATAGACATTGAACCCTGTTGCTTTGCTAATAAATCCAACTTACTGGGTGCGATTTATGAGTTAGTGAATGAACATCATGATAGGTAAGTTCGTTGGAGAACATGCACATTGCCTTTTTAGTTTCCACTCCTATTCTTTGTGAGAAACATGTGAACGAATCAAGTTTCTTAATCCCGTTTATTAGGTGGAATGGAGGTGCTGTCGTTCGCCTTATGAAAGACATCTTGATTGGGACGAACTGTATGCTTTTCATTAGTTATCCACTCTTAGTCAGGTGTATGATTAAATGAATGACAGAGAGAGTAACAAAGGAGAGATAAGCAAAAATGGACTGGCAGAATGTTCGACCGAAGGATCAAGCTTGGCAGAGTATAGCTAAAAAGATCGATGAAAAAGAATGGGAAGCTGCTCATTATTTAGCAGGTACTATGCGCAAAGAGGCCTTTAATGATTGGGAAGGCGTTATTGCTGTATTCGATCAAGAGGAGTTGGCTGGTTTTTGCTCGTATGTGAAGCAGGATATCGTAGAAACGTTGACATACACGCCATATATTGCAACTGTTTATGTTGATCCAAAGTATAGAGGACAGCACCTTAGTCAAGCTTTAGTTTCTAAAGCAGAAGAGCAATTGATAGTAGCCGGTTTTTCAAAAGTATACATCGTTTCTCAGCATCAAGGGTTATATGAGCGGATGGATTATAAAAAAATAGGTGAAGCAGAAGATATTTTTGGACGAAGAATGGTTGTTTATAGAAAAGAACTAAGGAATATTTAGACAGTACGTCTATAGAACAGAAGAAAAATTGACAGCAGGTCTCTCTGATTTTGAGACCTGCTTATTTGTGTGTCATTCGCTATAAAAATTCAGAGGATGTTTTTATATAACTTTTTGGCTGTCGATCAATAATAGAATATTCTGGAAATGACTACTATTTTGAGGTGTTCTTTCCCTTGTAGTTAATGATAGAATAGAAATAAGCCCTAAAAAAAGTGAATGAAAATAAAAAGGTTAGAGGTGTATGGATGAAACTGAAAAATAAGTATAGCCCACAGAAAAATAGGAAGATGGTAGGAATTATTTTATTAGGGGCTACGTTGTTGGTGTTTGCCTTAGTCGCTGGTCGGTTGATCAAGATCGTTGGTAGCGGGAAGGTTGCAGGGGTATCTTTAAAAGAAAAAACGAAAGATTTATATAATGGGATGGATAAGATTTCAGCGAAAAGAGGGAGTATTTTAGATGCTTCTGGCAATATATTGGCGGAAGACTCTGTTTCATTTTCTGTGTATGCGGTATTAGATGAAGAGTATGTACAAGTAGATGGCACAAAATTATACGTGCAAGAAGAACATAAAGAAGCAATTGCGACTATTCTTCATGAGCAAGCTCTGATTGAAAAAAATTTGGTTTTAAAGCAGCTGACTCCTCAAAAGAATGAAGAGGGAAAGCTGATTACAACGGTGGAGTTTGGCGAGAAAGGAAACGGCCTTAACTTTGAGGTAAAAAATAAAATCGAGGATGAGTTGGAGAAAAAAGAGATTTCTGGTATTTACTTTAGAGAAGGCAAAAAGCGTTTATATCTAAATGGCCGATTCGCTTCTTACTTTTTGGGCTATACAAGCATAGTGGAACAAGAAGAAATAGGGATGATGGGGATTGAAGCGACTTATGATGAGGTACTAAAGGGAAAGGAAGGCTCCGTAATTTATAAAAAAGATAAAAATCAAAACAGCATACCGGGAACAGAGCAAGTGATAGAGCCTGCTCAAGACGGTGCTAAGATCGTCACGACTATAGATAGTATTTTGCAGCTTAAGCTGGAGGAGCTATTACAAGAAACAACAGAAAAATATGAACCTCAACTAATTACAGCAAGCTTAATGGAAGCTGAGACGGGCAAACTATTAGCCTTGTCACAACGACCAACCTTTGAACCGGAAACATTAAAAGGATTAGATGAAGAAAGTGCGATATGGCTGAACCTATTGACAGAGGATGAGTATGAACCTGGATCAACGATGAAGCCTTTTACAATTGCTGCAGCAATGTCGGAAGGGATCTATGATGAGAATGAACGCTTTCTTTCAGGGGATTTAGAGTTCTATGATGTTTTAATTAATGATTGGAATAATGGTGAGGGAAAAGGGGAAATGACCTTTCGACAAGCACTGGCTTGGTCAAGTAATGTTGGTATGGTTACGCTTGAAGAGCGTATGCCGGAAAAATGGCAAGAGTATATTCAGGCATTTGGCTTTTTGAAACCGACAGATATTAAAGTGACTAATGAACTTTCTGGTACAATTCAGACTGGAACACCGGTTGACAGAGCAATGACCTCTTACGGTCAGGCAATTGGGGTAACACATTTACAGATGCAGCAAGCCTACACAGCAATAGCAAATGATGGGAATATGATGAAGCCCTATTTGATAGACAAGATCATTTATCCGGATGGCACGGAAGAGGTTACTAATCCGGAAATTGTGGGAACACCAATCTCAAAAGAGGTTTCAAACAAGGTGTTAGAATACATGGGCGATGTGGTCAATGATTCTGAATATGGAACGGGGAAACAGTACGCTATTGATGGAATAAGCACTGCTGCTAAAACCGGAACAGCCGAATTCTCCGAAAACGGTATTTACAACAAACAAAGCTACCTTCACTCTGTAGTGCAAATTGCGCCAAGAGAAAATCCTAAATACATTTTTTATATGACAATCAAAGCACCGACTTTAGATGGCACAACAGCAAATGATATTATTTCAACTGTTTCTAATCAATTGTTGACACGTGCTATGACTCTCAGAGAGAATCATTAAATCTTCCTTTAAAGTAAATGATAGAGACAACATACCGAGATCGTCTAGTTGTGTTGAATACCTAAGAAAAATAGACATCCTCAAGAATGAAAAAGGATATTTTTAATAGAAATTCGAATCACAATGTTGTTCTTTTTAGCTCATTTTTTCTGATATTCTAGTGGATTTTTGGCTAAAACCATGTTCTATTATCATACGGAATATGCTAAACTAATAAGTGAGTTTTTTTGCTCGATATAGTATAAATGAGTTAGCAATTCGTTTATCAAGAATACAAAAATAATGGATACAAAGGATAAACGTAAAAAAGTAACCGGCTACCTGACCACTTTTCTCAACAAATATAAAGGAGAACTATTTCCCTTTTACCAAGAATCCTAGGGAAATAGCTATCGAACCATGAAAATGAAGCAAGCCGGCAATTACTTGACTGCTTGCTACAAAAAATAAAAGGAGAGCCATTATTCTTTTATCAAGAATGCTAGAATAATGGACATCGAACCACCAAAATGAAGAAAGTAGACAATTACTTGGCTACTTTCCACAAAAAATAAAAGGAGGACTATTTCCCTTTTACCAAGAACCCTAGGGAAATAGCTATCGGACCACGAAAATGAAGCAAGCCGGCAATTACTTGACTGCTTTCCACAATAAATAAAAGGAAAGTTATTATTCTTTTACTAAGAATGCTAGAATAATGGACATCGAACCACCAAACTGAAGAAAGTAGACAATTACTTGACTGCTTGCTACAAAAAATAAAAGGAGGACTATTTCCCTTTTACCAAGAACTCTAGGGAAATAGCTATCGGACCATGAAAATGAAGCAAGCCGGCAATTACTTGACTACTTGCTACAAAAAATAAAAGGAGAGCCATTATTCTTTTACTAAGAATGCTAGAATAATGGACATCGAACCACCAAACTGAAGAAAGTAGACAATTACTTGACTGCTTGCTACAAAAAATAAAAGGAGAGCCATTATTCTTTTACTAAGAATGCTAGAATAATGGACATCGAACCACCAAAATGAAGAAAGTAGACAATTACTTGGCTACTTTCCACAAAAAATAAAAGGAGAGTCAGTTTGAAAAAAATAAGAAATGGTTTTTGGGTGTTTTATGTTGTTATTGTTAGTTTGATTCTATTAGCTCTGCCTATACCTGTACACGGAGAAGAGTTTGAGGATATTTTAGATATCACTCGACAGGCAGGCTACGATGTTTTGGATATTAATAAGCCGAAAGCAGCGATTGTGATTGATGGCAGTAATGGTCAGATTTTATGGGCGAATCAACCGGATGAAATTCGTGACCCAGCCAGCATTACGAAGATGATGA